>NZ_CP104302.1:3375240-3682080 GCF_025215495.1 Mycolicibacterium brumae
CTCGAAGGTCTCCTCGAACTTCTTAACGAATTCGCTCAGCTCGAGCAGGGTCAGTTCCTTGAACGCGTCGAGCAGTTCGTCGGTGGTCAGCTTGGCCATTTTGGATCCTTTCCAGGGGTTTGATTACAGCCGGATTGTTGGCTTGGGTTATTCGGCGGCTTCGGAAGCCTCAGCGGCTTCCGCAGTCTCGGTCGCTTCGGCCTCGGCCGGAGCGTCGGCGGCCTCGGCCACCGGAGCGGTCTCGCCGTCGGCGATCCGCTTGTCCTGCAGCGCGGCCGCCAGACGGGCGACCTGCGACGCCGGCGCGTTGAACAGCGCGGCCGCCTTGGACAGGTTCGCCTTCATGGCGCCCGCCAGCTTCGCCAGCAGCACCTCGCGGCTCTCCAGATCCGCGATCGCCTCGACCTGCGCCACGGTCAGCGCGGCTCCGTCCATGTAGCCGCCCTTGATGACCAGCTGCTTGTGGTCCTTGGCGAACTTCTTGAGCGCCTTGGCCGCGTCGACCGGCTCGCCACCGATGAAGGCGATGGCGGTCGGGCCGGCGAACAGCTCGTCCAGGCCGTCCACGCCCGCCTCCGCGGCGGCGCGCTTGACCAGGGTGTTCTTGGCGACGGAGTAGGTCGCCGAGGCACCCAGCGAACGCCGCAGCTCGGCCAGGTTGGCCACGCTCAGACCGCGGTATTCGGTGATGACGGTCGCAGTCGAGGCCTTGAACTGCTCGGTGATCTCTGCAACGGCGGTCGCCTTGTCAGCCTTTGCCATGCACGCCTCCTTAAGTGTTGTGCCTGTGTACGTGAAACTCTCCCGTGCCCACCTGGAACGACAAACGCCCCGGCGCAGGATGCGGCCGGGGCGTGCACGTTCGGTGTCACCTCGTCCTCCTGCGTGGGCCGCCGGGAGTGTGTCCCGGACCTTCAACCGATTGCTCGGTGACCGACGGTCTTCGGTGGATCGTGGACAAGCGTAACGGGTCGGGGCCCGATCAGCCAAAACGGGCGTCGTTCAGCACCAATGGCTTCACTCCTCCCTCAGCGGGCCAGGGCCGCGGCGCCGATCAGGCCGGCGTCGCCGCCGAGTTCGGCCGGAACCGCCTGCAGCCTCGCGATGAAGTCCAGCCCGGCGAACCGCCCCAGCGCCCGGTTCAGCGGACCGAACAGCAGCTCACCGGCCTTGGCCACGCCGCCGCCGACCACCACCCGGTCCAGGTCGCAGACCGCGGCCACCGACGCCACCATCGCCGCCAGCGCGACGCCGGCCCGGTCGAACGCCGCGAGAGCAATCGGGTCGCCGGCATCGGCGGCGGCGGCCAGGTCGCGGGCGTCGTCCGGGCCGGTCCAGCCCTGCTCGCGGGCCCATTCGACCAGGTGCGGACCGGCGGCGACGGTTTCCACGCAACCGTGCCCGCCGCAGCTGCACGGCCTGCCCTCGGGTTCGACGACGACGTGCCCGACGTGCCCGGCGTTGCCGGTCCGGCCGCCGTAGGGCAGCCCGTCGAGCACCAAACCGCCGCCCACCCCGGTGGAGACCACCATGCCCAGCACGTACGACGCGCCCTGTCCGGCGCCGCGCCAGTGCTCGCCCAGCGCCATCGCCGCGCCGTCGCCGGCCAGCCGCACCGGCAGACCGGGCAGCAATTCGGCCACCCGGTCCCGGATCGGGAACCGTCGCCAGTCCGTCAGGTTGATCGGGCTGACCGTTCCCGACGGCAGGTCCACCGGTCCGGCCGAGGCGATCCCGACCCCGCGCACCGCGATGCCCGCGGTCTGCTCGGCTATCAGCTCGGCCAGCGTGGCCCACACCGCCTCCGGCCCCTCGCCGCGCGGTGTCGGGTGTTTCGCCGCGGTCAGCAGCGTGCCGCCGGAGTCGACCAGGCCGACGGCGATCTTGGTGCCGCCGACGTCGATGGCCAGCAGGGGTCCGGTCATACCGCCGATTCTCACCCCACGCCGATCCCCGGCCGCACCCGGCGCCGGTTCGCGGACGCGGCGGGCACTACCCGACGGTGGCCAGCCTGGTCGTTCGGTCGTCGTCGGAGCGGTCGCCGCCGTCGTCGGGTCCGTCGTCGTCCGGACCGCCGTCCTCCGGACCGCCGTCGTTGTCAGGACCGCCGTCGGGTCCGTCGCCACCGACCGGCGCGGGCTGGTGGCCGCTGCCGTACTCGCCGCGCGGGTGCACCACCATCGGCCACCAAAACCACTTGCCGAGCATGGTGGCGATCGACGGCATCAGCAGTGAGCGCACGATGAAGGTGTCCAGGATCAGGCCGATCGCGATCGTCGACCCCATCTGGGCAAGCACCGTCAGGTCGCTCATCAGCATGCCCGCCATGGTCGCGGCGAACACCATGCCCGCCGCGGTGACCACGCCACCGGTGCCGCCCATCGCGCGGATGATGCCGGTCTTGAGGCCGGCGTGGATCTCCTCCTTGAACCGGGACACCAACAACAGGTTGTAGTCGGAACCGACCGCCAGCAGGATGATCACCGACATCACCGCCACCAGGCAGTGCAGCCGGAAGCCGAACAGGTCCTGCCAGATCAGCACCGACAACCCGAACGAGGCGGCGATCGAGCTGGCCGCGGTGGCGACGATGACCAGGGCGGCCACCGCGCTGCGCACCAGGATCAGCATGATCATGAAGATCAGCGTCAGCGAGGACACCACCGAGATCATCAGGTCGTACTTGGCGGGTCTCGGTGAGCTTCTTCATGATGTTGTACATCCGCGTCATCGTGTCGATCATGACGCCCATCTCGTCCGACATCTTCTTGATGTCACCCATCCGCTCGGTCAGGAACGGCAGGTTCTGATTCATCGTCTGCCCCGACATCGAGGTCTGGAACGGAATCGAGCTGTGCTGGATCGGCACGCCCAGCGGCCGGGAGATGCTCTGCACCATCGCGATGCCCTCGACGCCCAGCAGGTTGCGGGCCACCTTGTCCAGCACCAGCATGTCGGCGGTGTTGCGCATGTCGTGGTCGGATTCGATCATCAGGATGTCCGGGTTCATCCGCGCCTCGGTGAAGTGCCGACCGGCGGCGGCGTATCCCAGGTTCGACGGCGCGTCCTGCGGCAGGTAGTGCTTGTCGTTGTAGTCGGTCTGGTAGCCGGGCAGCCCCAGCATGCCGACCATCACCACGGCCAGGCTGACCACGAAGATCGGCGCCGGCCAGCGCACCACCGCGGTGCCCACCTTGAACCAGAATCGGCCCGGCCGGGCGCTGCGCGGCTCTTCAGCACCCGGCCCGCCGCGGTGAAGAATCGCTTCATCGTCAGTCCCCCCGTTTCTTCGTCTCAGGGCCTCCCGTTGCGGGGCCGCCCGGCGGATCGTCGGTCCGGCGCCTCGTCTCTGCGGCACCGGTCAGCTTCGCCAGAATCGGCGCCGCCACCTTCAACGAGAGCAGCAGCGTCGCGCGGTCTTCGTCGCTCAACTCGGGCAATAGATCGCCAAGTCGCCGACGACGGGCGTCGCGCCGCTGGTCGAGCAGCGCGCGGCCCTCATCGGTGAGACCGACCAGCACCACCCGCCCGTCGTCGGCGTCGGCCCGGCGGGACACCAATCCGTGGCGTTCCATGCGCTGAATCAGCTGGGTCATCGACGGCTGGCTGACGCCCTCCAGCGTCGCCAGCGTGGTCAACCGCTCCGGCCCACCGTGATCGATGCGGTTGAGCACGTAGGCGGCGGGGGCGCTGACCGAGGTCCGGTCACTGAGGAACCGCGCGGTCAGATCTGCCGCGATATCAATAGCCTCACCTATGCACAAGAGGCTTTCTTCGTCACCCTTGCCTGCAATCACTGAATGTTTATATCACAGCACCTATGTTTCGTCGCGCCCAAGACCGGATGTTCACATACCCGCCCGGCACCGGCCCGTGACCACTGTTCGGCAACAGTTCAGCGCAGAGCCGGTTGCGCCCGGATGCCGAGCCGCGGCGCCCGTGCCACAGTGGAGGGGACCGCCGAAAGCACTTCCGAGAGCCGGCAGGAGGCATCGATGGACGAACACCGTTCCGGATCGCCCTGGCGCGATCCGCTGTCCTTGGGCTGGCAGGCCCACCGGGGCCTGCTGCTACTGCGGTTGCGCTGGCATGCCAGCGCCCCGCAGCGACGCGTTTCATCCATCACAGGCAGGCGCTGAGGACGATCCAGCTAACAACCGGCCACGCGGTGTGCCCGCTCGCACGCGCATAGTTTGGCAAATTGGTAAGAGTTGCGTGGCTTTGAGACACTGACGGAATGAGTCCGACCAACCACCGCGACAACGCCAGGCTGGACCGGGTGCCGCTGCCCGTCGAGGCGCTGCGGATCGGCGCCACCGGGTGGCAGATCGCCCGCACCGCAGCCCGGGTGGCCCTCAAGCTCCCCACCCCCGCACAGCTGCAGGGCGCGGCCATCAAGGAGATCCCGCAGACCTTCGCCGATCTGGGCCCCACCTATGTGAAGTTCGGCCAGATCATCGCCTCCAGTCCCGGGGCGTTCGGCGAGCCGCTGTCCCGGGAGTTCCGCACCCTGCTCGACGCGGTCCCTCCGGCCGACACCGCCGAGGTGCACCGGCTGTTCAAAGAGGAGCTCGGCGACGAGCCGCAGAATCTGTTCAAGCATTTCGACGAGCAACCGTTCGCGTCGGCGTCGATCGCCCAGGTGCACTACGCGACGTTGCACTCCGGCGAGGACGTCGTGGTGAAGATCCAGCGGCCGGGCATCCGCGGCCGGGTGTCGGCGGACCTGCAGATCCTCAAGCGATTCGCCCAGCTGGTCGAGGTGGCCAAGCTGGGCCGCCGACTCTCCGCCCAGGACGTCGTCGCGGACTTCGCCGACAACCTCGCCGAAGAGCTCGACTTCCGCATCGAGGCCCAGTCCATGGAGGCCTGGGTGTCCAGCCTGCACTCCTCGCCGCTGGGCAAGAACATCAAGGTGCCCGACGTGCACTGGGACTTCACCAGCGAGCGGGTGCTGACGATGGAGCGGGTGGCCGGCGTCCGCATCGACGACGTCGCCGCGATCCGCAAGAAGGGGTTCGACGGCACCGAACTGGTCAAGGCGTTGTTGTTCTCGACGTTCGAGGGCGGGCTGCGGCACGGCCTGTTCCACGGCGACCTGCACGCCGGGAACCTGCTGGTCGACGACGAGGGCCGGATCGTGTTCCTGGACTTCGGCATCATGGGCCGCATCGACCCGCGCACCCGGTGGCTGCTGCGCGAGCTCATCTACGCGTTGCTGGTCAAGAAGGACCACGCCGCCGCCGGCAAGATCGTCGTGCTGCTGGGCGCGGTCGGGCGAATGCGGCCGGAGGCCGAGGCCGCCAAGGATCTGGAGTCCTTCGCCCAGCCGCTGACGCTGAAAACCCTGGGCGACATGTCGTATGCCGAGATCGGCAGGCAGTTGTCCACCCTGGCCGACGCCTATGACGTCAAACTGCCCCGCGAACTGGTGCTGATCGGCAAGCAGTTCCTCTACGTCGAGCGGTACATGAAACTGCTGGCCCCCAGGTGGCAGATGATGAACGATCCGCAGTTCTCCGGTTACTTCGCCAACTTCATGGTCGAGGTCAGCCGGGATCACCGCGAAGACCTCGACATCGACGAATCGGAGACCACCAAGTGAGCACCCCGACGCCCGTCCGCACCGGTGTCGCCCGCTCCGGCGACATCGAGATCTACTACGAGGACATGGGCAATCCGGACGACCCGGCGGTGCTGCTCATCATGGGCCTCGGCGCCCAGCTGCTGCTGTGGCGGCCGGGTTTCTGCCAGAAGCTCATCGATCTCGGCTACCGGGTCATCCGGTTCGACAACCGCGATGTCGGCCTGTCCACCAAACTCGACGGGCAGCGCGTCCCCGGTTCGCAGTACCCGGCGATGCTGCGCTCGGTGCTCGGCAAGCCGAGCGCGGCGGTGTACACCCTCGAGGACATGGCCGACGACGCCGCCGCGCTGCTCGATCACCTCGACATCGAGCGGGCGCACATCGTCGGTGGCTCGATGGGCGGAATGATCGCCCAGATCGTCGCCGCCCGGCACGCCGAGCGGACCCGCTCGCTGGGGGTGATCTTCTCCAGCAACAATCAGGCCGCGCTGCCACCGCCGCACCCCAAGGCGTTGTTCGCGCTGCTCAAGGGCCCGCCGGTGGATTCCCCGCGCGAGGTGATCATCGACAACTCGGTGCGGGTCAGCCGCATCATCGGCAGCCCCGGCTATCCGGCGCCCGAGGAACGGTTGCGCGCCGACGCCGCCGAGAGCTACGACCGCTCCTACTACCCGGTCGGCGTGGCGCGACATTTCGGCGCGGTGCTGGGCAGCGGCAGCCTGCGCCACCACAATCGGAAGATCAGCGCGCCGACCGTCGTGCTGCACGGCCGGGCCGACCGGCTGATGCGGCCGACCGGCGGAAAGGCCGTCGCCGGCAATATCGACGGCGCCCGGCTGGTGATGTTCGACGGCATGGGCCACGACCTGCCCGAACAGCTCTGGGACCCGATCGTTGAGCAACTCGAGATCACCTTCCGCGCCGCGTCGAACTGACTTAGGTCACCGGCTCCGGGGTCTTTCGCCGCGGTTCACAACCCCGACACGCCGGCATCGGCGACTATGCTCGTCCCGGGGGCAACGAACAGATGCTGGGTGGGAGACCGCTGGTGAGTGACGACATGAAACTGACGCCGAAGTACGACGAGTTGGCTTCGATCTACGACATCTCGAACGAGTTCTACGAGCTCTTTCTCGGGCCCACGATGGGTTATACCTGCGGATACTTCGAGCGCGACGACATGACCGGCGACGAGGCGCAACTCGCCAAGTTCGATCTCGCACTGGGCAAGCTGGGCCTGCAGCCCGGCATGACGCTGCTCGACATCGGCTGCGGTTGGGGCGCCTGCATGCAACGCGCGGTCGAGCGCTATGACGTCAACGTCATCGGCTTGACCCTGAGCCAGGAGCAGCGCCAGTACGCCATCGACAAGCTGTCCAAAATCGACACCGACCGCACCATCGAGGTCCGGCTGCAGGGCTGGGAGGAGTTCGATGAGAAGGTCGACCGCATCGTCTCCATCGGCGCCTTCGAGCACTTCGGCTTCGAGCGCTACCCGGCGTTCTTCAAGATGGCCTACGACGCCCTGCCCGACGACGGTGTGATGCTGCTGCATTGCATCACCGGATTCGACCTGCGGCGCGCCAAGGAACTCGGGCTGGAGATGACCTTCGAGCACGCCCGGTTCGCGAAATTCATCATGACCGAGATCTTCCCCGGGGGCCGGCTGCCGTCGGTCCCGATGGTGGTCGAGCGGGCCACCGAGGCGGGCTTCACCGTCAGCCGCGTCCAGTCGCTGCAGGACCACTACGCCCGGACCCTGGACATCTGGGCCGCCGCGCTGGAGGAGCACAAGGACGAGGCGATCGCGCTGCAGGGCCAGGTGGCCTACGACCGCTTCATGAAGTACCTGACCGGCTGTGCGCCCCGGTTCCGCAGCGGGCACCTCGGCGTCGACCAGTTCACCTGCGAAAAGCAGCCGTAGGTCAGACCAACGGAACTTCGACGATCGGGCGGTCCACCGCGGCCCCCGGTCCGTCGAAGTGCCACCACTCCCCCGCGTAGACACCGAGCCCGCCGGCGGCCATCGCGTTGCGCAGCACCGCCCGATTGGCCTGCGCGGCAGTCGACACGCCGTCGGTGGCGTACGCCCCGGCCTGCGGCTGGAAGTCGTCGAAATCGGTGCCCATGTCGACCAGCCGGCCGGCCGCGTCTGCGAGAGTGACGTCGACCGAGCGGCCCGCGGTGTGACTGCGGGCCGTCGTCCCGGGCCGGGCCACCCAGTTCGGGTCGGGCACCACCTCGAACATCGCGACCTGGACCGAATGCGGGCGGTAGCAGTCCCAGAACACCAGTCGCGCGCCCTGGCGGCGCAGCGCCGCCGCGGCGGTCGCCAGGCCCGGGGCCAACGACTCGTGCACCAGGCAACGCGCGCCGGTGGGATACAGCTGGACGCCGGTGAAGTTGTTCGGGGTCGCGTAGCGCAGGTCGATGACGGCGTCGGGCACCACGGTGCGAACGTCGACGAATCCCGCCTGCGCGGCTGTCGGCGCGGCGTTCACCTGCGGCGAGAGGCTGTACGCCGCCAGCAGGCCCGCGCAAACGACTGTGGACCTGTTGCGCGCCTTACGGCGTGTGATGCGCAACAGGTCCACAGTCGACACGAGGTTTACTCCTCGGTGAAATTCCGGGTGACGGCCGGGTCGACCGGGATGCCGGGGCCGGTGGTCGTCGAAACGACGATCTTCTTCAGGTAGCGGCCCTTGGACGACGACGGCTTGGCGCGCAGGATCTCATCGAGCGCGGCGCCGTAGTTCTCCGCCAGCTTGCCCTCGTCGAAGGACGCCTTGCCGATCACGAAGTGCAGGTTGGCCTGCTTGTCGACGCGGAAGTTGATCTTGCCGCCCTTGATGTCGTTGACGGCCTTGACCACGTCCGGGGTGACGGTGCCGGTCTTGGGGTTCGGCATCAGGCCACGGGGGCCCAGCACGCGGGCGATCCGGCCGACCTTGGCCATCTGGTCCGGGGTGGCGATCGCGGCGTCGAAGTCCAGGAAGCCGCCCTGGATCTTCTCGATCAGATCGTCGCTGCCCACCACGTCGGCGCCGGCGGCCAGCGCGGCCTCGGCCTTCTCACCGACGGCGAACACCGCGACGCGGGCGGTCTTGCCGGTGCCGTTGGGCAGGTTCACCGTGCCACGCACCATCTGGTCGGCTTTGCGGGGGTCCACACCGAGCCGGATCGCGACCTCGACGGTGGCGTCCTGGTTCTTCGAGGAGGTCTCCTTGGCCAGCTTGGCGGCCTCCAGCGGGCTGTACAGGCGGGTCTTGTCGATCTTCTCGGCGGCGGCCCGGTAGGCCTTGCTGTTCTTGCTCATTTTCTCTCCTGAATTTCAGAGGTTGTGGTTGCGGGCCGAAGCGGGCCCTCCCACGGTGGTGGTCGCGCTCGAACTACTCGACGGTGATGCCCATGCTGCGGGCGGTGCCGGCGATGATCTTCGCCGCGGCGTCGATGTCGTTGGCGTTGAGGTCTTCCTTCTTGGTCTCGGCGATCTCGCGCACCTGATCCCAGCTGACCTTCGCGACCTTGGTCTTGTGCGGCTCGCCGGAACCCTTGGGCACACCGGCTGCCTTGAGCAGCAGCTTGGCGGCGGGCGGGGTCTTCAGGGCGAAGGTGAAGCTGCGATCCTCGTAGACGGTGATCTCCACGGGGATGACGTTCCCGCGCTGCGACTCGGTCGCGGCGTTGTACGCCTTGCAGAACTCCATGATGTTGACGCCATGCTGACCGAGCGCGGGGCCGACCGGCGGGGCGGGGTTGGCCTGCCCGGCCTGGATCTGCAGCTTGATCAGCCCGGCGACCTTCTTCTTCTTCGGTGCCATGGGGTGATATTTCCTTTCTGAAAGTTCAGATCTGCCTAGATCTTGGCGACCTGGTTGAAGCCCAGTTCGACAGGTGTTTCGCGCCCGAAGATGGACACCAGCACCTTGAGCTTCTGCTGTTCGGCATTGACTTCGCTGATCGACGCCGGCAGCGTCGCGAACGGGCCGTCCATGACGGTGACGGATTCGCCGACCTCGAAGTCCACCAGGATCTCCGGACGCTCCAGGGTCGCCTCGCTGGAGGCGGCCGCGGCGGCCGTCGACTTGGCGGCCTTCTTCGCGGCGCCCTGCGGCAGCAGGAACTTCACCACGTCGTCCAGCGACAGCGCCGTCGGCCGCGAGGTCGCGCCGACGAAGCCGGTCACACCGGGGGTGTTGCGCACCGCGGACCAGGAATCGTCGGTGAGGTCCATCCGCACCAGGATGTAGCCGGGCAGGACCTTGCGGTTGACCTGCTTGCGCTGCCCGTTCTTGATCTCGGTGACCTCTTCGGTGGGGACCTCCACCTGGAAGATGTAGTCACCGACGTCGAGGTTCTGCACGCGGGTCTCGAGGTTGGCCTTCACCTTGTTCTCGTACCCGGCGTAGGAGTGGATGACATACCAGTCGCCCGGCTTGAGACGCAGCTCCTTCTTGAGCGCAACGGCGGGGTCCAGCTCCTCTTCTTCCGCCGGACTCTCGACAACGGTCTCGTCCACGACATCGACCACGCCGGCCACGTCGTCCGAGTCGGCCGCGGGCGTATCGCCCTCGAAGCTCGTCACGGTTGTCAGTCCTCTCTAAAAAATCGTTGAGTTCGGCGCTTAACCGAACACCATCAGCACCAGCTTGGCCAAGCCGACGTCGGCGAGCGAAATCAGCGTCACCATGAACACCAGGAAGACCAGCACCACCGAGGTGTAGCTGACCATCTGCTTGCGGTTCGGCCAGATCACCTTCCGCAGCTCGGCGACGACCTGCTTCAGATAGTTGATGACGAAGACGATCGGATTGCGCGACGGGCTGTCGGACTTCGCCTTCTTCTTCTTTTTCGGCTTGTCCTTGGCCTTGTCGTCCGCCGCGGCGTCGTCCGTGACGACCTCGGTCGTCTCGACCTCGGCCGATTCGGTGTCGACGTCCGCGGTCAGCGCCCGCCGGCGGGTCCGCTTGCCGGTCGGCCGCGGGGGGGTAATCCCCGGCGTCGTCGACAGGGCAGCAGTGCCCTCACCGTCGGCATCGCCCCGATCGTCGCTCACCCGGTCGCTCCTTTGGTTCACCAGTTGCCATATTCAGTTGAGCAGGGGCGACAGGACTTGAACCTGCAACCTGCGGTTTTGGAGACCGCTGCTCTGCCAGTTGAGCTACGCCCCTCTGTCGAGATGCCCACAAAACTTGCGCGCTCTTCGATCAGTCCATCGAAACGAACCGTCGAACAGCGCGCTTGTTCTGGGAGAACCCCAAGGTCCGAGTGTACAACGGGGTTTATCCCAGGTGCTAATCCACTACCGCCTAATCCGCTACGCGGCTGACCTGACCTGTGGACTTGTCGAACTTGATCTTCGAAGACTCCTCACCCTGCTGGCCCATCAGGGTGGTGAAGGCCTCCATCACCGTCTCGCCGGTGGCGACGTCGATCAGCACGTTCCGGGTGACGACGATATCGGCCCCGAACCGCTCGTCCACCGAATGAATGTGCATGACGGCCTGCAGTTCGTCGCCGACCTTGATCGGCCGGTGGTAGAGGAACTGCTGGTCGACCTGGACGATCTGCATGGTCTCCACGCCGACGTCGACGGTCATGAAGAAGTGCTGCTGAACCTGGTTGGCGATAATCGAGACGAAGGTCAGCGGGGCGAGCACGCCGTCGTACCCCAGTTCCGCGGCCGCGTCGTCGGAGAAGAACGCGTCATCGTCGTTCTGCACCGAGCGCGCGAAGCCGCGGATCTGCTCGCGGGCCACGATGAAGGTGTCGGGGTAGGTGTGCACCATCCCCAGAATGTCGGTTGCCAGCGCCACGGTCAGGCCAGTTTCGCGGTCGCGATGGCGCGCCCGAAGATCTTCTTGCCGCCGGTGGTGGCGTTCAGCGCCAGGGTGACGGACTTGGTCTCCGGATCGACGGACTTGACCCGGCCGTTGAAGACCAGTTCGGCGCCCTTGCCGTCGTTGGGGACCGGCACGACGGCGGTGAACCGCACGTTGTACTCGGTGACCGCGCCCGGGTCGCCGACCCAGTCGGTCACGTAGCCGCCGCCCAGACCCATGGTCAGCATGCCGTGCGCGATGGCGACGTCGAGGCCGACCATCTTGGCGATCTCGTCGTCCCAGTGGATGGGGTTCAGGTCGCCGGAAACGCCGGCGTAGTTCACCAGGTCCTGTCGGGTCAGCGTGTAGACCTTCTCCGGCAACTCATCGCCCGCCTGGACAGAATCGAACTTACGCAGTGCCATCGCTGAAGCCAGCCTCTCCATCTTCTTCTCCACTACGCCCCGCCAACGTGGTGTAGGTCTCCTGAACGACATCACCTTTCGGATCGGTGATGACCAACTTGATGAGGATGACATCGGTGCCGTGCGCCTTGCGCAGCGACTCGACCGTGACGTCCGCGAACAGTTCCATGCCGACAACAAGCGGCTGGAAGGTCTTCACCACCTGATCGACATGGACGATCTGCGCGGTGTGCAGGTCGACTCCGGCCGCGTTGAACATGGCCGTCTCGGCGATCACGCCGAAGCTCGCGGAGTAGGTCGGCGGCGCGATCAGGCCGTCATAGCCCAGTTCGGCGGCCGCGGCCTCGGAGAGGCTCGCCGGGTGCGTCGCCTGAACGGAGCGAACATGCTCCCGGACTTTCTCGCGCTCCACCATGTAGGACTCGGGGTGCCGATAATGGAACCCCACCAAGCTCTCCGCTACCACAGCCTAGAACCTACCCATCTCGATTCCGCGGGCCGACGGTGTTCGCTGAAATCCGGGCCGGCCCCCCAGCGATCAGCGCGATTCGCGGTGCGGCTGGTGACTGCCACAGTTCGGGCAGAACTTCTTCAGCTCCAGCCGATCGGGGTCGTTGCGGCGGTTCTTCTTGGTGATGTAATTACGGTGCTTGCAGGTGTCGCAGGCCAGGGTGATCTTCGGCCGGACATCGGTGCTTGAGGCCATGCTGACTGCCCTCTACTTTCACGTTCTCGGATTGCCTAGTAGCGGTGGGGAGGCTCGATCTCCCGACCTCACGATTATGAGTCGTGCGCTCTAACCAGCTGAGCTACACCGCCCCGATAGCCGCGGGCGGCGCTGCGAGCGCCGCGCGTCCACCGAGCCCCCTAACGGAATCGAACCGTTGACCTTTTCCTTACCATGGAAACGCTCTGCCGACTGAGCTAAGGGGGCCTTCCTTCGTGGCTTCTCCGGCAACGCCGTTAGAAGCCTTATGCAGGGTACAGGCTGCGGCTCAGCTACACCAAACCGCAGGCTGTACCCCTGTTCCGAGTCAGCCCAGCAGCCAGTCGTTGGGGCTGAACAGCTCGCAGTGCAACCTCTCGGCCGGCACTCCCGCGGCGAGCACCTGCTCGCGGACGCCGCGAATGAACGCGTCCGGCCCGCACAGGTACACCTGGGCCTCGGCGGGCGCCGGGACGCCGCGCAGGCTCATCCGGCCGTGGTGCGCGTCGCCCGCGTCGTCCTCGTACCAGAGCTCCAGGTCGGCGTTGGGCAGCGCGGCCACCAGGTCCCGCTGGCGCTGGGCCAGCGGATGCTCGGCCGGGCTGCGGTCGGCGTGGCACACCAGCACCGGAGTCTGCGGCGCGCGCTCGGCCAGGAACTGCAGGATCGAGATCATCGGGGTGATCCCGATGCCGGCCGAGATCAGCATGAGCGAAGTGCCGTCGGTGGCCGGGGTGGGCAGGTCGCCGAACGGCGTGGTCACCTCCAGCAGGTCACCCACCCGCACGTTTGCCCGGATCCAGGTGGACACCTCACCGGCCGGGCAGCCGCCGTCGGCCCGCACCGGTTTGACCGCGAAGGTCAGTTCGTCGCCGTCAATCCCGACCAGGGAGTACTGCCGCAGTTGGCGGGCCCCGTCGGGCAGCGTCACGCCCACCGACACGTACTGGCCGGGCAGCGCGCGGATCCCGGGCGCGGCGACGGTGACCAGCACCACACCCGACGGGTCGTCGACCCGCCCGGACACCCGCAGCCGGTGGAACACATCGCCGGGGGCGACACCGGCGTCGGCGTAGAGCGCGCGCTCCTCGCCGATCAGCGCGTCGGCCATGATCCAGAACACCCGGTCCCAGGCCTCGGCGACGTCTTCGGTCACCACGTCGGCGCCCAGCACCGCCACGATCGCGGCGAACAGGTGCTCGTGCACGATCGGGTACTGCTCGGCGACGATGCCCAGCGAGGTGTGCTTGTGGGCGATCCGGGTCATCAGCTCAGCCGGATGCGGCAGGTCCGGGTCCACCAGGTGGGTGGCGAAGGTCGCCACGGACGCGGCCAGCGCCTTCTGCTGGGCGCCCTGGGCCTGGTTGCCGCGGTTGAACAGGTTGCGGAGCAGCTCCGGGTGCGCGGCGAACATCCGGTTGTAGAACGCGCGGGTGATCTCGTCGATATGGGCGCCCACCAGGGGCAAGGTGGCCCGGATGACTTCGGCGTGCTCAGCGGAGAGTTCGGCGCGTTCGACGGCGACGGTCATGACGGGATCCTTTCGGTGGAGAGCTGCAGGCGCGGCGCCGGCAGCACGACGGGCAGCGGGCTGCTCCCGACGAGTTCGGTGATGGTGTGCCGATCCAGCTCGGCGTAGAAGGCTTCCTTGGCCGCGGCCATCGCGCGGCGCAGCCGGCAGGCCGGCAGCAGCGGGCACGGGCTGTCGCCGTCGCAGTCGATGACCTCGCGGTCACGCTCCAGCTGCCGGACCAGCCAGCCGACCGAGACCTGTCGGCCGGCGTCGGTGAGCGCCAGTCCCCCGCTGCGACCGCGCCGGGTGCGCACCAGGCCGAGTTCGGCCAGTCGCGACACGGCCTTGGCGATGTGGTGCTCGGAGGCGCCGGCGGCCACCGCGATGCCGCGGGTGGTGATCCGCTGCTCCTGCGACTCCCCGGCGGCGAGCAGCATCATCGCTCGCAGGCCGAGATCGGTGAACCGGGTGAGTTGCACGATCCAGGACGCTAGTTAATTCCGCATCTCAGATGCCAGTTTTACGGCTGTGCCGTTGAACACCCACTTTCGTGCGGTTTTTAGACCTGCGGAGTCGCTACTGAGGCCCCCGGATTAGGCTCGCGAACATGGCCTCCGGTGACGACGACCGCCTCTACTTCCGCCAGCTGCTGGCGGGCCGCGACTACGCCGCCGGCGACATGATCGCCACCCAGATGCGAAACTTCGCCTACCTGATCGGCGACCGGGAGACCGGCGAGGCGCTGGTGGTCGATCCGGCGTACGCGGCCGGCGATCTGGTGGACGCCGCCGAAGCCGACGGCATGCGCATCGCCGGAGTGCTGGTCACCCACCACCACCCCGACCACGTGGGTGGCTCGATGATGGGGTTCACCCTCAAGGGACTGGCCGAAATGCTGGAACGCAGCAGTGTCCCGGTGCACGTCAACGCCCTCGAGGCGGACTGGGTCTCCAAGATCACCGGCATCGCGCCCAGCGAGCTGACCAGCCACTCGCACGGGGACGTCGTCTCGGTCGGCGATATCGACATCGAACTGCTGCACACCCCCGGGCACACACCGGGCAGTCAGTGCTTCCTGGTCGACGGCCGGTTGGTCGCCGGCGACACGCTGTTCCTGGAGGGCTGCGGGCGCACCGATTTCCCCGGCGGCGACGTCGACGCCATGTTCGGCAGCCTGCAGCAACTGGCCGCGCTGCCCGGCGACCCGACGGTGTTCCCCGGGCACTGGTATTCCGCGGAGCCCAGCGCGGGGCTGGAAGAGGTCAAGCGCAGCAATTACGTGTACCGGGCGTCGAGCCTGCCGCAGTGGCGCGCCCTGATGGGCGGCTAGTCGCAAGCAAAACCGGTAGCTCCTTTGCGTGGCCCGTAGCTCCTTTGCGGGGATAGGGCCTCGAGCGGCCTGCTGCTGCTCGAGCGGCCATCGATGCACACAAAAGCCCAGGACAGCTCCGCGCGCAGCGGACACCATGGGGCGCTCGTGCCCTATCGGGCCGCTCGCGGGCGATATTGTGCGGGATCGGGCCACTCGAGGGCGATTCCGTGCCGAAACTGACCGCTCGACACGAGACGCCGGGCCCCATCCCGCGCCAGTTAGCTGCGCGGCATTGCACTCAGCCGGCCGCGACGGCGAAGGCGCTGCCGGCCTGCCACTGGTCCCACGGCACACTCCAGTCGCCACCCTGCTCCAGGGTCAGCGCCGGGCCGCCGGTGTTCTTCACCTCGACGATGTCGCCGGGCTGGGCGAAGTTGTAGAACCACTGGGCGTTCTCGCCGGAGAGGTTCAGGCAACCGTGGCTGACGTTGGTGTTGCCCTGCGCCCAGACCGTGTCGTTGAGCTGATGCAGGTAGATGCCGTTGGTGCTGATCCGGGTGGCCCACGGGATGGTCAGCTTGTACCCCAGCCACGAGTTCACCGGGACGCCGTAGGTGGAGGAGTCCATCACCACCGACTCGGCCTTGTCGAAGACGCTGTAGATCCCGGGCGGGGTCCAGTACGTCAGCGTCTGGCCGGCGATCTGTTCGACGCCGCCCTTGCCCATCGACGTCGGCATGGAGCGCACCAGCTGGTGGTTCTCGAAGGAGTGCACGATCTTGTCGACGTCGTCGACGATGCTGACCCGGCGCGGGCCGATCAGGAAGGACACCTTCTCGTCCTGGGCGCCGTAGACGCCGTCACCGAGCGGGACGCCGTACATCGGGGCGTCGACCGTGACGCGGGCGCCGGCCGGGTAGTAGTCGCGCGGGCGCCAGTGCGCGGTCTGGTCGTTGACCCAGTTCCACGAGCCCTCCACTGCCGGGACCGAGGTGACCTTCATCCTGGCCTCGGCGGCCGCGCGATTGGCGACCGGGCTGTCGAACCGGGCGGAGATCACCGCGCCGACGCCGTAGGTGGCGCCCTCGCTGATCAGGTTGCCCGAGCTCATCCGCAGGTAGAGGTAGCTCTGCGCGTCCGGGGACACGGTGCGGAACGACGAGACCTTCTTGGTCGGGGTTTCGCCGGGCCCGACGGCCGTGGTGGTCAGCGTGTAGCCGCGGCCGTAGCCGAGCTGGGTGTCCGGCGTCCAGCTGAGCCGGTCGGCGGACAGCGTTCCGGGCACCTCGACGCCGGCGTCGTTGACCATGCTGACGTTCTTCAGCGTCCCGGTGCGCGCCGCGACGCGCACCGGCGCGGCGGGCGACACGCCCTTGGAGCCATCGGCGGGCATCACGGCCAGCTTCGCCGGCCCGGGGGTCACGACGACGGCGACCGGGTGACTGGCGTTGGCGACATCGGCGCAGCGCCCCTGGCACTCCGGCAGCCAGGTGACCAGCACCCCACCGGCGATCACCAGCACGCCCAGGAAAGCGGCGAGCCAGGCTCCGACCAGACGACGATTCACGCGCAAAACAGCCAACTCCATTGTGATTTCGTTTGATTCGGCCGGGATTGCCCCGCCGGCCGTGACCTAGATACTAGCCGCCGGTGACCCCCGATGACGATCGAGGGAAAACGTCATGTCCGTCACGATCCGGGAGAGGTCTCAACTCCCGGGCATGAACCCGGCGCCCCACTCCGGGGAGGCCTGCCGCGCATAGGCGACCAGGCTGTCGATCGGGAACCCGTAGGCGCCGCGGGTGGCGCCACTGTCCGGATCGGCGAAATGCCCGATGGTGATGCCGTAGAGCATCGGACCGGCGTCGGTGTCGGCAAACCACGGCGATCCGCTGTCGCCGTGTTCGGCAAGCAATGTCGATCGCATCACCGAGTAGCGGGGGAACTCCTCGTCGACGTCGACCGAGGTGATCTCACCCTCGGTGCCGGCGGTGGTGCTGCCGTACTTGGCCACCGCGTCCCCCGGGCGAGGATTGCCGTATCGGGTGAAGAACCCGTCGGCGATCTCGACGCGAGAATCCAGCTCCAGCACGGTGACCCCGAACCCCTCGGCGATGTTCTCGGAGTCCGGGTAGTGCGCGACGACCTCGCCGATCAAGCCGCCGTTCTTGGTGTAGACGCCCTCCCCCGGGCCATCGGCGCAGTGCCCGGCGGTCACCGCGAGGCGTTTGCCCGCGTCGTTTCCGGCGAGGAACCCCAGCGTGCAGGCCGAGCCGCTGGAGAGCTGGATCTCCATGCCGGGGGCGACCTGCACCCGGGCCTGGGCGAGCGGCGCCGGGGCCAGCGCCGCGCACAGCAGCACCGCGCAGATCGACGCGGGCCACCTCATGGAGGTGAGGGTAGACCGCGCTCACGCCAGCCCGACGACGAACTGGAGGACCGGTTAGATCATGCGATCGGCGCTGCGCCGCGCCACACCGACGGATTTACAGTCCGCTCCCAGTGCGGCAACCTTGGATCAGCCCCCCGTAATGGTGCTGCACTTCACCAAAAGGGTGCTACCCTTAGTTCGTGCGGATCAAAATCGCACCAAGCGCCCGACAGCATGGCATCACCGATGAGGAGATACGCGCGGTCGTCACTTTTCCGATCGCACGACAGGCCATACCCGCTCGCCGTTACCACGCCGACCTGTTCCTATACGCAGGATCGGTGAACGACCACCAACCGCACATCGAAGTCATCGCAGACCACATCGACCAAGCCGTCGCGGTTGCCTTCCACGCGATGTTGCTTCGCCCCAGCACCTATGAAACCCATCTAAACGGACTCTTCACGCCCCGATACGCGGCCCAACGATTCTGAGACAGGAGGCGCCAGCACCATGACCCGACACCGCCTGACCGATGCCGAATACGCCGAGATGGCTGCCGACTATGCGGCGAACCCACTGCGGTCCGACGAAATGGTCGGACCTGTCGTGATCAACCCCGACCATCCCGACGTCGCCGTACTGCGCACCGGTCGGCCGGCAGGTGGCGGCACCCCGCAGGGCCGCACCCCGACGACCTCCGTCCGATTGCCCGTAGACATCAAGACAAGACTCGATGCTCAAGCGGTCGCGGAAGACGTCAAGCCTGCCGAGATCATCCGGCGCGCCCTTATCGAATACCTCGAGCGCCACACCGCCTGAAGCGAGCCCCCGACAAAGTCAGGCCCCCTCGCAAGGGGGCCTGACTTCTGGTGGCAGGTACAGGATTCGAACCTGTGTAGGCGTTAGCCGACGGATTTACAGTCCGCTCCCATTGGCCGCTCGGGCAACCTGCCGGGTTAGTCGCACTGCGCGCGGGGAACCCCGGGCGTGGTGCGACTAGCAGGGTACAAGAGGATGTACCCAGAACGAAAACGCCCCGGTCCATGAGCCGGCGAAGCAGAGAGGACGGGTCCATGGCGGATTCATCGTTTGACATCGTGAGCAAGGTCGACCGCCAGGAGGTCGACAACGCGCTGAACCAGGCGGCCAAGGAACTCTCCACCCGATTCGACTTCCGCGGCACCGACACCACCATCGCCTGGAAGGGCGACGAGGCGATCGAGATGACCAGCTCCACCGAAGAACGACTCAAGGCCGCCATCGACGTGTTCAAGGAGAAGCTGGTCCGCCGGGACATCTCGATGAAGGCGTTCGACGCCGGCGACCCGCAGCCCAGCGGCAAGATCTTCCGCCTGACCGGCACTCTGAAGCAGGGCATCAGCAGCGAGGACGCCAAGAAGATCAACAAGCTGATCCGCGACGAGGGCCCCAAGGGCGTCAAGACGCAGACCCAGGGCGAGGAGATCCGGGTCAGCTCCAAGAAGCGCGACGATCTGCAGGCCGTCCAGGCGCTGCTGCGCGGGGCCGACCTCGACGTGGCGCTGCAGTTCGTCAACTACCGGTAGGGAACCGGAGGCCCGGTTCCACTGAGTGGAACCGGGCGTTGTCCCGGGCGCCGTCCGCGCCGACGATCGGTTTCCAGCCACGCGCCCGCGGGGCCAGAACCGCCCCGGAGGCGACGCCATGCGCAAGCCCACCCGTCTTGTCCCACTGACCGGCGCCGCGTTGATCGCAGCCGCGCTGATGTCGGTCACGCCCGCGCACGCAGGCACCGCCGACGACCTGCGCACCCGGGTGGACGGCGCCCGCGCGTCCGCCGGGTGCGCGCCACTCGCCTGGACCACCGAGGGAGCGACGGTGGCCTGGTACAGCTCGTGGATCAACGCCGACTACAACATCGCGCACGCAAAAACCTCCGACGCGCTCTTCGCGCCCTTGCCACCCATCGACCTGCACACCAATCCGCAGACGGACCCGATCGGCGCGCTGGCGGCCGTGAACGTGACCGCCGACCGGGCCGTCGTCATCGACCAGAGCGGCAGCCGCGACCGCTACGCCGTCGACATGTTGATGGGCAAGGCCGCCGAGGCCATCGCCGACTGCGGCTACGACACCTTCGGGGTCGGCAACTTCCGCAATGACAACGCCGACCTCAGCAGCGTCGCGGTCGCGCTCTACACCGCGCACAAGGAAGACCCCGTCACCGGAACCGGCGCCGACGGCATCCAGGTCGACGACAGGGCCGAGGTGAATCCGGAGATCGGCCGCGAGTGGAGCAAGTCGACGGCCACCTACAACTTGCGCGCCGAGGGCTTGCCGTGGGCCCGCATCAACATCGCTTACCTCGGCGACGACAATAAGTTCGTCCAGGAGAACAACATCGACGTCACCGTCGGGTGGTCGTGGACCCGGACCGGGAAGGTCATCGACGCGCCATGGCTGACGGTGTCGGCCACCAGCGCGGGGCCGGCGGGCCTCAAGCTGACCTGCTCGGTGACCTCCGATTCGCCCACCGAATTGGTCAACGGGCCATCGGCGGACAAGTCGGGGACCATCGAGTTCGCGGGTGGGATCACACCGCAGCCAGCCAAGCCCTGCGGGTGAGGGCCGCCTGCTGACTACCCTGGGACCCGGCATTACCGGGTCCAAGCGAGGCGGGAAACATGGGCACAGAGGTCGAAGTCGTCATCGTCGGCGCGGGGATTTCCGGCCTGGGCGCCGCCTACCGGCTGATCGAGAGGAATCCCGGCAAGCGCTACGTCGTGCTGGAACGCCGGGACCGCATCGGCGGCACCTGGGACCTGTTCCGCTATCCCGGGGTGCGCTCGGACAGCTCGATCTTCACGCTCAGCTACCCATACGAGCCGTGGACGCATCCGGAGGGCGTGGCCGACGGAGACGACATCCGCAACTACCTGACCGATTTCGCCGCCAAGTACGGCATCGACCGGCACATCCGGTTCGGCGCCCGGGTGATCTCGGCGGACTGGGACTCGCGTTCCGACACCTGGCTGGTGGGCTATGAGCAGGACGGCCAGACCCATCAGGTCCGGTCCCGGTTCGTGTTCTTCGGCAGCGGCTACTACAACTACGACGAGCCCTACGTCCCGGAGTTCCCGTCGCTGTCGTCGTTCGCCGGGACCGTCGTCAACCCGCAGCACTGGCCCGAGGACCTGGACTACGCCGGGAAGCGCGTCGTGGTGATCGGCAGCGGCGCCACCGCGATCACGCTGGTGCCCGCGCTGACCGATCGGGCCGACAAGGTCGTCATGCTGCAGCGGTCGCCGACCTACATCTTCGCCCTGCCGCGGGTGAACCCCGCCATCGACGCGGTGCGCAGGGTGCTGCCGCGGCGGGCGTCGCACTGGGTCGCCAAGTGGTACGCCGCGCTGTTCGAGGGCCTGGTGTTCCTGCTGTGCCGGCTGTTCCCCCGCGCCATGCGGGCGATGATCCGCCGGCACGTCATCACCAAACTGCCCGACGGCTATCCCGTCGACCTGCACTTCAAACCGCGCTACAACCCGTGGGACCAGCGGTTGTGCCTGGACGCCGACGCCGATCTGCTCAGCGCAGTGTCCGCCGGCCGCGCCGAGATCGTCACCGACCAGATCGAGCGGTTCGACGCCACCGGGATCTGGCTGCAGTCCGGCCGGCATCTGGCCGCAGACGTCGTGGTGACCGCTACCGGACTGCGCCTGCAGGCGCTCGGCGGCATCCGGATCACCGTCGACGGCGTCGAGGTCGCCCCGCAGGACCGCTTCGTCTACAAGGCCTACCTGCTGGAGGACGTGCCGAACCTGGCCTGGTGCCTGGGCTACACCAACGCGTCGTGGACCCTGCGCTCAGACCTGACCGCGCAGAAGTTCTCGAAGCTGGTGTCGCACATGGATTCTCACGGTTACACCCACGCCTACCCGCACCTGCGCGGCGCCACCATGCGGGAGAAACTGTCCTGGGACATCAACGCCGGATACGTGCGGCGGGACGCGCACGCGCTGCCGAAGTCAGGCACCCGTCGGCCGTGGAATGTGCGGCAGAACTACGTCTTCGACGCCATCGACCACCGGGTCGATCGGATCGACGAGCACATGGTGTTCGGCGGTTGCCGTCCGGACCGGACCGAGGCGAACCGCGCAGGCTCGGCCTCCTCCGACGCTCGATAGCGAGTTTGCCAACTTCCCGCGCGGGAGACGCCGCCGTCATAGCCTGATCGGCATGTCGGGAGATCATCGCGAACCCAAGGTAGTTGTCCTCGGCGGCGGGTCCTGGGGGACCACCGTCGCCTCCATCTGCGCGCGGCGCGGGGAGACGCTGCAGTGGATGCGCTCGGCGGACACCGCCGCCGACATCAACGAGAACCACCGCAACTCGGCCTACATCGGCGACGAGGCGGTGCTGCCGGACACCCTGCGGGCCACCACCGACTTCACCGAGGCGGCCAATTGCGCCGACGTCATCGTGATGGCGGTGCCCTCGCACGGCTTCCGCGGCGTGCTGGTGGAACTGGCCAAGGAACTGCGGCCGTGGGTTCCGGTGGTGTCCCTGGTCAAGGGCCTGGAGCAGGGCACCAACCTGCGGATGAGCCAGATCGTGGAAGAGGTGCTGCCCGGGCATCCGGCCGGCATCCTGGCCGGGCCGAACATCGCCCGCGAGGTCGCCGAGGGCTACGCGGCCGCGGCGGTGCTGGCCATGCCCGACCAGAACCTGGCCGCCACGCTGGCAAAGCTGTTCCGCACCAAGCGATTCCGCACCTACACCACCGACGACGTGATCGGCGTGGAGATGGCCGGCGCGTTGAAGAACGTCTACGCGATCGCCGTCGGGATGGGGTACTCACTGGGGATCGGCGAGAACACCCGCGCCATGGTGATGGCGCGCGCGGTCCGGGAGATGTCGAAATTGGGCGAGGCCGTCGGCGGCCACCGCGACACCTTCGCCGGCCTGGCCGGCATGGGCGACCTGATCGTCACCTGCACCTCCAAGCGCAGCCGTAACCGGCACGTCGGCGAGGAACTCGGCTCCGGCAAGACGGTCGAGGAGATCATCGCCTCGATGAACCAGGTCGCCGAAGGCGTGAAGGCGGCCAGCGTGATCATGGAGTTCGCCGACGAGTACGGGCTGAACATGCCGATCGCCCGCGAGGTCGACGCGGTGATCAACCACGGCGCGTCTGTCGAGCAGGCCTACCGCGGGCTGATCGCAGAGAAGCCCGGGCACGAGGTGTACGGCACCGGGTTCTGACTCAGTTGAAGTACGGGTTGGTGCCCTCCGGGCGGTCCAGCAGCGGGTTCACCGCGCCGTAGCTGTAGGTGCCGGCCGAACTGATCACGAAGCCGGTCTGGTCGAAGCTGTTGTCGCACACCACGCCGCCGGCCACCACGCCGCAGCTGATGGTGCCGGTACCGATCCGGGTGCCCTCGCCGAGTTCCTGCGGAGTGCCGTCGAAGTGGAAGAGCGGCCGGTCGGCGGCGGAGAAGCCCGGCTCCCCCGCCGCGCCGCCCGTGACGGTGTTCGCGCCGTTGGGCGCCCCGGGCATGGTTCCGCTGCAGCCGTAGCTGCGCGAGGTCTTGCTCACCACGCAGTTCACCCCGACCGGCGCGCTGAAGGCGTAGATGCCGTCGGCGACGGTGAAGGGCACCGGGGACACCGGCGTCAGCCCCTGCACGCTCGGCGGCGCGGGCGCCGGGGCCGGTTCCGGGTCGGCGGAGGCCGCGGGCATGCTCACCGCGGCCGCCGTGATCGCCAGTCCTGCCAGCGCTCTGCTCAACACCTTCGTCACCCTAGGCCCTCCCGCTCGTCTCCGCAGCCGCAGTCGCGCGCGACGGATATGATCCAGCGGTTCCGGTGTCCTCAACCGGACCTCGGGGGAGGACCACCAGCGTGCGCACATCCATCGCTTCGCTCACGATGACCATCGCCGTCGCCGCAAGCGCCGTTACCGCAGGATCCGCTGCTTTGCCTGATTTGGCGGTGTCCACCCAGCCGGTGTCGCTGAGCGCGCTGATCATCCAGGGCAGCTCCACGAACCAGGGCGGCGACGGGATCGCCGAGTTCTACGGCGGCCGGTTCACCGAGAACCTGGCCGAGGACATCCGCACGATCAACTTCCTGACCGGCCCGTACGGCATCCTTCGGGAACTGCGGGTCGAGCGTGGTGGAGACCCCGACGTGGTGCTGTCCTCCGGGTGGGGAGCCGCCAACGCGAGCCTGCTGCTCGCGCACCTGTCGGCCACCGGTGACCCGCTGCTCACGGACAGCACCTGGGTGCTGGACAACAACGTCGCCAATCCCAACGGCGGCTTCGGGACCCGGTATCCGCTGTTCGCGCTGATCGGGGTGAATCCGCTGCCCACCGGGACTCCAGCGCTGCCCGACGGGCCGACGGTGATTTCGACCGCCACCGAGTACGACATCAACAGCAACGCCCCGAAGTACATCCTCAACCCGGTCGCGGACCTCAACTCGCTGGCCACCTACCTGAGCGGACGGCTCGGTCAAGGGTCGCTCACGCTGCCGGTGCGCGACGACGGCTCCCCGGGCTGCGACGCCCCCTGCGCCACCACCCTGAACGACGACGGCTCAACCGCTGTCGCGTTCACCGCCGACGGCCGGTCGATGCGCGCAACCGTCCGGAAGGTCAACGGCGTCACCTACGTCGGCTACCACACCGACGAGCTTCCGCTGCTCGCGCCGCTGCGCGGCGTCGGCGGGGACACCGGCAAGAAGCTGGCCGACGCCCTGTAACCCTCGCTGCGGGCCGTCGTGAACTACGGCTACCCGGACAACGACCCGCTGGGCAACCCGGGCGACTACCAACCGGCCGGGCTGGTCCCGTCGCTGCGGGAGACGCGGACCTTCCTGCGGAATTTCCGCGACGGGGTGCGCCAAGGGCTGGGCACGCTGACCGACAACGGCCCGGCCGGCCGCGCCGGTTCGAATCGCGAGACTTCCCGGCCGCTTCAGTCGCTGGTAGCCGGCCTCTCGGACGGCCGGAGCAACGCCGAGAAGCCCAAGCTCGTCACCGCCACCCGCGAGGTGGTGCGGAAGGCCGCCAAGGCGCTGGGTCTGGACCGCCGGGCCAAGCCGACGTCGTCCGACACCGAATAGCGCTCGCTCAGTAGCCGCCGGGCGGCCGGTAGCCCCGCTCGCCGGCCATGTTCTCCAGCCGGCGGATGCGGTCCTCCATGGGCGGGTGGGTGGCGAACAATTTGCCCAGCTTCTCCCCGGCCCGGAACGGGCTGGCAATCATCAGGTGGGCCTGGTCGGCCAGCTCGGGCTCCGGCGGCAGCGGCGCGCGCTGCACTCCCCCGGAGATCTTGCGCAGCGCCGACGCCAGCGCCAGCGGGTCGCCGGTCAGCTCGGCGCCGGACTGGTCGGCCTGGTACTCCCGCGACCGGGACACCGCCAGCCGCACCACCGTCGCGGCGATCGGCCCGAGCAGTTGGATCAGCAGCAACGCCAGCGGATTTCCGCCGCCCTGGCCGTTGCCGCGGCTGAACATCCCGGCGAAGAACGCCAGGTTCGCCAGCGCGGTGATCACCGAGGCCATCGCCCCGGCCACGCAGGAGATCAGGATGTCGCGGTTGTAGACGTGCGAGAGCTCATGGCCCAGCACGGCGCGCAATTCGCGCTCATCGAGCATGTTCAGGATGCCGGTGGTGCAGCAGACCGCCGCGTTGCGCGGGTTGCGGCCGGTGGCGAACGCGTTCGGGTTGGCGGTGTCGGAGATGTAGAGCCGCGGCATCGGCTGGTGCGCGGTGGTGGCCAGCTCGCGGACGATGCGGTAGATCGCCGGCGCCTGCACCTCGGTGACCGGCTGCGCGTGCATCGCCTTGAGCGCCAGCTTGTCGCTGTTGAAGTAGGTGTAGAAGTTGGTGGCCAGCGCGAACGCCAGCGCCACCCAGATCCAGATCGTGTTGCCGGTCGCCGAAGCGAACATCGCGCCGACCAGCCCGATGAGGGCGGTGAAGCCGACGAGCAGCACAAACGTCTTGATGCGGTTCCCGGCGGGGTGCCAATGCATCGAAATACCTCCTGAAGACTCGCTGCTTCAACGCCGAGTATGACCGCAGGGGTTCCCCGGTGTGACGCGACTGGCGAACCGGGTCAGCGATATTGCGGCCGGCCTCAACCGTGCCGGTTGACGGTGTACTGCACCAGCGAGGCCAGCGCCCGGCGTCCGGGCAGATCCGGGAGCTCGGCCAGTTCCTCGTCGGCCCGGCGGGCGTAGTCGCGGACCGTGGCCCGCGCCTTCTCGATGCCGTCGGAGGCCCGCAGCAGCGTCAGCGCCTCGGCGACCTCGTCGTCGTCGGTCAGCGGCTCGGCGAGCAGCTCGCGCAGCCGGTCCGCGCCGGGTCCGCTCTCCTGCAGCGCATAGAGCACCGGCAGGGTGTGCACACCCTCACGCAGGTCGGTGCCGGGCAGCTTGCCGGACTCGTCGGCGTCGCTCTCGATGTCGATGATGTCGTCGGAGATCTGGAACGCGGTGCCGACGATGCCGCCGAGACGAGCCAGCCGATCCACCTGGTCCGCCGGGGCGCCGGAGAAGGTGCCGCCGAACCGTCCGGACGCCGCGATCAGGCACGCCGTCTTCTCGTAGACCACCTTCAGGTAGTGTTCGACGCTGTCGGTGTGCTCGGCGGCGCCCTTGGTCTCCCGCATCTGGCCGGTGACCAGCTCGGCGAAGGTGTCGGCGATGATCAGCACCGCCTCCGGGCCGAGCTGCGACACCAGCCGCGAGGCGGTGGCGAACAGGTAGTCGCCGGCCAAGATGGCGATGTTGTTGCCCCAGCGAGCATTTGCCGACAGGGCGCCGCGGCGCACCTGCGCCTCGTCCATCACGTCGTCGTGGTACAGCGTGGCCAGGTGCACCATCTCGATCACCGCGCCGGCGACGGTCACCCGATCGGAGTCCGGCTCCGGCCCCAGCTGGGCGCACAGCACGGTGAACAACGGCCGGAACCGTTTGCCGCCGGCCATGAACAGGTGCTGCACGGCCTCAGACATCAACGAATCGGCGCGGCCCAGTTCGGTCCGCATCAGCGCCTCGACCCGGTCCACCCCGTCGCGAACCTCCCGCGCCAACTCGGCGTCGCCGAAGTCCACCCCTGCGACCACGCTGCCCGGCGTTCTCATTGGTCCAACATACTGAAGTAATGGACGTCAACGTCGAGCTGGCTGTGGTGGGCGCCGGGCCCGCGGGTGCGGCGGCGGCCGCCTGGGCCGCCCGCGACGGCCGGGATGTGCTGGTCATCGATGGCGCGAAGTTCCCCCGGGACAAGACCTGTGGCGATGGTCTCACCCCGCGCGCGGTCGCCGAGTTACGGCTGCTCGGACTGGGTCCGTGGCTCGACGAGCACATCGCCCACCACGGCTTGCGGCTCCGCGGATTCGGCCACGACGTGCAGGTGCGCTGGCCCGGCCCGTCGTTCCCGGCGAACGGGTCGGCGGTGCCGCGCACCGAACTCGACGACAAGATCCGGATGGTCGCCGTCGACTCCGGCGCGCGAATGCGATTGGGCGACAAGGCCGTCGACGTCGAGTTCGACGCGGTAGGTCGGGTGACGGCGGTGCTGCTGGCCGACGGGTCGCGGGTGGGCTGCCAGAAGCTGATCGTCGCCGACGGCGCCCGCTCCACCCTGGGCCGGGCGCTGGGCCGGACCTGGCACAAGGAGACCGTGTACGGGGTGGCCGCCCGCGGATACCTCACCTCTCCGCGAAACGACGAGCCGTGGATCTCCTCGGACCTGGAGCTGCGGTCACCGGAGGGCGCCGTGCTGCCCGGCTACGGCTGGATCTTCCCGCTCGGCAACGGCGAGGTGAACATCGGCGTCGGCGCGCTGGCGACCAGCAAACGCCCCGCCGATCTGGCGCTGCGCCCGCTGATGGAGCACTACACCAATCAGCGCCGTGACGAGTGGGGCTTCGACGGTAAGCCGCGCGCGGTCGCCTCGGCGTTGCTGCCGATGGGCGGTGCGGTGTCCGGCGTCGCCGGCCCGAACTGGATGCTCATCGGCGACGCCGCGGCGTGCGTCAACCCGCTCAACGGCGAGGGCATCGACTACGGCCTGGAATCCGGCCGGCTGGCCGCCGAACTGGTCGCCGACAGCGCCGATCTGACCGAGGTGTGGCCGCAGACCCTGGTCCAGCACTACGGGCGCGGCTTCTCCATCGCGCGACGGCTCGGGCTGCTGCTGACCGTGCCCGGGTTCCTGCCGCGCACCGGGCCGCTGGCCATGCGCTCCCCCCGGCTGATGCACCTGGCGGTCCGGGTGATGGGCAATCTCGTCACCGACGAGGACGCCGACTGGGTGGCCCGGCTGTGGCGGTTCTCCGGGGCCGGCTCCCGGCTCGCCGACCGACGCAAACCGTTCTGCTGACGCTCAGGGAGTTTGGTAGTCGACGCCCCACCGCGCGGTCCAACGCTCTCCGGGGGCGATCCAGCGCAGGTCCCGGCCGGAGTTGAAGGCGTCGGCCGGCGCCGTCATCGGCTCGATCGCGACCGCCAGGTCATACCCGGGATACCGGTCGGTGGTGAACACCTGCAGATAGTTGAAGTTCTCGTCGGCCCACAGGCACACCGCGCGGCCGTCCGGCGCGGCCAGTCGGGCGCCGATGCGTCCTTGCGCGTCCCGGCCGATGTCGCTGTAGGCGGTGTCGAGGTCCAGCTCGGCGAGCCGGCGCGGTTCGCGCAGGTCGGTGTCCGCGTCCACCGGTTCCTCGCCGACAGGCAGTGATCGGTCGTCCACCACGAATCGCGACGCGGCGTCGAGCCGCACCGTGAGGTCACCGGTCGGCACGTCGCCGACGCAGAAGTACGGGTGCGTGCCGAGCGCCACCGGCGCCTCGGCGGCGCCGACATTGCGGACGGTGTGGGTGACCGTCAGCGCCGGTCCGGTCAGGGCGTATTCGACGGTGGTGGCCAGGTGGAACGGGTACCCGGTCTGCGGCACGATGTCGGCGGCCAGCGTCACCGCGTCGTCCTGCTGGCTGTGCAGCCGGTAGCACGCGAACCGCAGCAGCCCGTGCGAGGCGTTGCCCTTCGCGGGTTCGGTGATCGCGAGCTGGTACTGCTGTCCACGCTGGGTCCAGTGCCCGTCGCGCACCCGGTTGGGCCAGGGCGCCAGCACGATCCCGGACGCCGCCGGGGTCGACCGGTCGCTGCCGTAGCGGGGCACCAGGTCGATGTCGCCGACGGCGAACGCCCGCAGCGCCGCGCCCACCTCGCACACCTCGGCGACCGCGTCGCCGGAGGCGATGGTGAATCGGCGGCCGGTGGGATCGAGCGGCAAGTCGGTCATGCGATCCATTGTCGGGGGAGCGCCGTATCGTCGGTGGCGAGATGGCAGAGATCGCGCTGGGCAGCTACCCGGCGAAACGCTGCGCCCGATCGACCCACAACCGGTTCGATCCGACGGCGCCCACCCTCGGGCCGCCCGACCCGGCCCGGCAGGCGCTGGTGGACGCCGGGATCGCGTTCGAGGCCGCGGTTGTGGAGACGCTCGCTCCCACGCTGGGCGACGGGGTGGTCGTCGTCGACGCCGCGGACTGGTCGGCCGCGGTCGAGCAGACGGCGGCCGCGATGGACGCGGGCGTTCCGGTGATCGCCGGAGCCCGGTTGCCGAACGTCAACGGCCGGTCCGGGGCGCCGGACCTGCTGATCCGCCACGGCGACGGCTATCTGCCCGTCGACATCAAGAACCATAAGACGCTGGACTCCCCGACCCGATCGACCAGCCCGAGGTCGCGGGCCTCGGTGCAGGTCGCCCCGCTGTCGGCGCCCGGACAGATCCACACCGTGACCGGGTTGCGCGCCGACTCGGGCAAACGCCGCGAAGACGCCATGCAGCTGGCGCACTACACGCGAATGCTGCAGGACCTGGGCCGCCACGGCGGCGAGCTGATCGGCGGGGTCATCGGCGCCACCGACCTGACCGCGGCGTTGGGGACCGCGCAGGGCGTGGTGTGGCATCCGCTGGAGGACACCCTGGCCCGCTACGACGAGGAGTTCGCCCTGCGGCTGCGGGTCGCCGAAGCGGCCCGGGAAGGCCGGGAGCTGGTGCGGCCGGTGCGGATCTCCGAGTGCGACAGCTGCGATTGGTTCCCGCACTGCGCGCAGGTCGCCGGGCCCGATGACGCGTCGTTCGCCGTGCTGACCGGGCACCTGAGCCTGCCCGAGTGGCGCCACCTGTACGACACCGTCGGCGACGGCGCCCGGCTGACCGTCGAGGAGTTGGCCGGCGTCGATGTCGAGGCGCACCGGGAATCCTTTGCCGCCCTCGGTCAGCGCAGCGGGCTGACCCGGCTGGCCAACGCGGTGCGGCGGGCGGCCATGACGGTGACCGGTGTCGACGTCGAACCGAACGGGTCCGGCTGGCCCGACGTCCCAACCGCCGATATCGAGATCGACTTCGACATCGAGCACGATATGGATCACATCTATCAGTGGGGCGTGCGGATCCGCGACGGCCAGGACGACGCCACCGCGCGTTATGAGCCGACGGTGTCCTTCGATCCGATGGACGACGCGGGCGAAGCCGCGCTGGCCGACGAGTTCGCCGATTGGCTGGAGGCGGTGCTGGCCGACGCGCGGCGAACCGGCCGCAGCGTCACCGTCTTCCACTGGAGCCCGGTGGAGATCCACAAGTCGGCGAAGTTCCCGCGGGTGGCCGCGGCGCTGGCCGGGCACACCGTCGACCTGATGGCCTGGTTCAAGGCGGAGTTCTTCGCCCGGACGTCGTCGTCCATCAAGGCGGTGGCGCCGCTTTTCGGATTCGATTGGGACCACGAGGATTCCGGCGGGCTGACCGCGCTGCTGCGCATCGAGCAGGCCCGCGCCGGGTCGGTGGAGGCGAAGGACTGGTGCCTGCGCTACAACTGCGACGACACCGCCGCCCAAGCTGCCATCCGCGACGGCCTGCGGGCCCTCAGACCACCAGGCCCAGCAGCAGCACGCCGATCAGACCGACCACCGACACCGCACACTCCATCAGCGACCAGGTCTTGAAGGTCTGCAGCACCGTCATCCCGAAGTACTCCTTGACCAGCCAGAAGCCGGCGTCGTTGACGTGCGAGAGGAAGACCGACCCGGCGCCGATCGCCAGCACCATCAGCGCCACGTGCGTGTTGCTCAGGTCGGTTGCCAGCGGCGCCATGATGCCCGCGGCGGTGATGGTGGCGACGGTCGCCGAACCGGTCGCCACGCGGATCGCGACCGCGACCACCCAGCCGGCCAGCAGCAGCGGCATACCGGAACTCGCGATGCCCTCGCCGATCACGTCGCCGACCCCGGAGTTCACCAGCGTCTCCTTGAAACCACCGCCCGCGCCGACGATCAGCAGGATCGAGGCGATCGGCGCGAACGCGGCGCCGGTCTCGTCGGCGACCTCGCTGGCCGACTTGCCCAGCGACAGGCCCAGCGCCCACATCGAGTACAGCGAGGTGATCAGCAGCGCCTGCAGCGGCGTGCCGATGAACACCAACACCCGGCCGATCGCGGTCTCGTCCATGCCCATCGCCTCGACCGCGGTCATCATCAGCATCAGCACCACGGGCATCAGCACCACCGACAGCGCGATGGCGAATCTGGGTCGCTGACCCTTCTGCTCGTCGGCGGAGGCCAGCAGTTTCTCCGGCGCCCCGATGGGGACCCACTTGGCCATCGGCTTGGCCAGGATCGGACCGGCCACGATCACCGTCGGGATCGCGACCAGCAACCCGAGGGCCAGGGTCAGACCGAGGTTCGCGTCCAGGGCGTCGATGGCGATCAGCGGTCCGGGGTGCGGCGGCACCAGGCCGTGCAGTGCGGACAGGCCGGCCAGCGCTGGGATGCCGACCAGGATGACCGGAAGTTTGGCGCGTTTGGCGACCAGCATGACGATCGGAATCAGCAGCACCACACCGACTTCGAAGAACAGCGGGATGCCGATGATGAACGCCGCGAACGCCATCGCCCACGGCAATCGTTTGGCTGGCGTCTTGGCCAGGATGGTGTCCACGATCTCGTCGGCGCCGCCGGATTCGGTGAGGAATTGGCCGATCACCGCGCCCAGCACGATCAGCACGCCGACGCCGCCGACGGTCTTGCCCAATCCGGTGGAGAACGACGCGAACGCGTCGGTGTACGGGATGTTCGCCGCGACGGCCATTCCGGCCGAGCCGAGCATCAGCGCGAAGAACGGGTGCATTTTCACCCAGATGATCAGCACCACGATCAGCACGATCGAGACGACAGCAGCCAGCACCAATTGCGTGGTTCCGGCGACGGGTTCCTCCGGTGCCTCGGCCAGCAGTTGAACTCCGTCCAGGGCGGGCAACACCGATTGCAGCAGGCTCACGTCGGGAACATTAGACCCGCGAACCCCGCCGCGGCGGGGTTTGAAATTGTCGTCGGCCCAGACTTGGAACCGTATGAAACACAGACGACCCACGCGGCGCGAGTCACTCCCCTAGCATCAGTTTCGGCGTCCGTCCTCGCCGCCGAATCGAAGGAGACCCTGTGGCCGAAGCAGCATCTTCGAACCAGTCCGGACTCAGTCCGATCGGCGTCGTCGGGACGGGGGTGATGGGCGCCAGCCTGGCACGCAATCTGTCCCGCAACGTCGACGGATCGGTGGCGATGTTCGACCTCGACGAGTCCAAGATTTCCGCGCTGGTCGCCGCGCACCCGGAGGCCAACCTGTCCGGCTTCTCGCACCTGCCGGACTTCGTGGCCGCACTCGCCGTGCCGCGGGTGATCCTGTTGATGGTGCCGGCCGGCCGGCCGGTCGACGCGGTGATCGAGTCGCTGACCCCGCTGCTGACCGACGGCGACATCATCATCGACGGTGGCAACACCCACTACCCGGACACCGAGCGCCGGGTCGCCGAATGCGCGCAGAACAATCTGCGGTTCATCGGCATGGGTGTCTCCGGCGGCGAGCAGGGCGCCCTGCTCGGCCCGGCCATGATGCCCGGCGGCGACCCGACGGTGTGGGCGGATATCGCCGGGCTGTTGGAGCCGATCGCCGCCAAGGCCGAGGACGGCCAGCCCTGCGTGACGCTGGTCGGGTCCGGGGCCTCCGGGCACTTCACCAAGATGGTGCACAACGGCATCGAGTACGCCGACCTGCAGTTGATCGGCGAGGCGTATGCGCTGCTGCGGGCCGGCGGCCGCAACGCGGCCGAGTGTTCGGAGGTGTTCGCCTCCTGGAACACCGGCGAGGACCGGTCCTACCTGCTGGAGAGCGCGGCCACGGTGCTCGCCCAGTCCGACCCGGACACCGGCGGGGCGCTGATCGATTACGTGCTCGACCACGCCAAGGGCAAGGGCACCGGCGCCTGGACGGTCATCGCCGGCGCCGACGAAGGCGTCTCGGTCAGCGTGATCGCCGAATCGCTTTTCGCCCGGTCGATCTCGTCGGCCACCGCCGAACGGCAGGCCTGGGCCGGCGATCCGGTCAGCGCCTCCGCCGACCTGCCGGTCGACGCCGTGCGGGACGCCTATATGGCCGCCCGACTGATCGCCTACCAACAGGGTCTGGCGCTGCTGGCGACCGCCTCGGAGACCTTCGGCTGGAACGTCGCGCTGGCGCCGGTGGTGCGAATCTGGCGGGCCGGCTGCATCATCCGCGCCGGGTTCCTCGACGCGGTGTCCCGGGTGTACGCCGAGAACCCGGAGTGCGTGTCGTTCTTGAGCATGGAGCCGTTCCGCGGGCAGTTGCTGGAGCGGCTGCCGAGCCTGCGCCAGGTGGCCGCCGAGGCGATCCTCGGCAACGTCCCCACCCCCGCGCTGGCCGCCGCGGTCAACCACCAGACGATGCTGATGAGCGGCGCCCTTCCGACCGCGCTGGTTCAGCTACTGCGCGACTTCTTCGGTTCGCACACTTACGAGCGCACCGACCAAGAGGGCAATTTCCACATCATCTGGGAGGCAGACCGCAGCCAGCACCGCCGCTGAGCGGGACGACGCCATGACCAACTCCGTGACTGCCCGCATTCCCCGCAACCTGCCGGACCTCAAGGCGGTGGAACTCGCCGACGCGGTCCAGCCGTTCGTGGTGGCCATCGACATCGGCTCCGGGTCGACGCGCTGCGGCGTGTACGACGCCTACGCCCGGCCAATCAAGAAACGCACCGTCAAGGCCGATCATCTGTTCGTCGAAAAGGCCGACGGCACAGCGGAGATCGACGCGGACCAGATCGCCAACGAAGTCGCGTCGGTGCTCACCGCCGCGGTGGGCGGCATCGAGCCCGGTCTGATCAAGGGTGTCGTGATGGACACCTTCGCGTCCTCACTGGTCTGCGTGGACGCCGACGGCGCGGCGCTGACCCCGTGTTTCACCTACGCCGATTCCCGCTCGGCGCCGCAACTGGCGCAGCTGCGGACCCAGCTCGACGAGGCCGCCATCCACCAGCGGACCGGCACCCGGTTGCACACCAGCTATCACCCGCCGCGGTTGCTGTGGCTGCGTGAGGCGTTCCCGACCGTGCTGGCGCGGACCGCGAAGTTCCTGTCCCTGGGCGAGTACGTGTACGCCAAGCTCGCCGGCATCCGAGGCGCCGCCACCTCGACGATGGCGTGGGCCGGCATCCTGAACCGGCACACCCTGACGCTCGATGAGCAGCTGCTGGAGGTCACCGGGGTGTCCGCCGACCAGTTCGCGCCGGTGATCGACCCCGACCAGCCGATCACCGAGGTGTCCGCCGAGGTGGAGAAGAATTGGCCCGCGCTGGCCGGCGCGGCATGGTTCCCGGCCATCCCGGACGGCTACGCCTCCAATATCGGGGTCGGCGCGGCCACCCCGACCAAGGCGGCGCTCTCGGCCGCGACGTCCGGGGCCATCCGGGTCATCGTCGACGGCACGCCCGAGGTGCTGCCGTCGGGCCTGTGGGCGTACTCGGTGTCACGCTCCCAGTCGATCGTCGGCGGCGCGCTCAACGACGTCGGGCGCGCGATGATCTGGCTGCAGAACAGTCTGACGCCGATGACCATGGAGCAGATCCATGAGGCGCTGGTGGCTCCGGCGCGCGCCAATGTTCCGCTGGTGCTGCCGTTCCTGACCGGTGAGCGGGCCACCGGCTGGGCCGGAAACGCGCGGGCCGCGATGACCGGGGTGTCCTCTGCGACGACGCCGCTGGACATGTGGCGCGGCGTCGCCGAAGGCGTCGCGGTGTCCTACGCCCGGGTGTTCGAGCAGCTGCGCCAGGTCAACCCCGAGATGGAGCGGGTGATCGCCTCCGGTGGAGTGACCAGCGCCTACCCCGGAGTGATGCAAGTGGTGGCGCACGCGCTGGGATTCCCGGTGCAGGTCGTCAACGTCAAGCGGGTGACGATGCGCGGCGCCGCCGTGCTGGCGCTGTCGGTGCTGGCGCCGGATCATCCCGCCGCGGTGATCCCGGAGACCGACCTGACGGTGCCCAATCCCACCGAGGCGCCGTACTACACGGACCTGATCGCCCGGTTCACCGCGCTCTACGACGCGATCATTTAGCGCTTCTGCGCGGCGTGCAGCGCGACGATGCCGCCGGTCAGGTTCCGCCAGCGCACCTGTGACCAGCCGGCCGACTCGATCTGGCGGGCCAGCGCCGCCTGGTCCGGCCAGGCGCGGATCGATTCGGCGAGATAGACGTAGGCCTCCGGGTCGCTGGAGACCGCGGTGGCGATCGCCGGCAGCGCCTTCATCAGGTACTCCTTGTACGCGGTGGCGAAGACCGGGATGGTCGGCGTGGAGAATTCGCACACCACCAGCCGCCCGCCGGGCCGGGTGACCCGGGCCATCTCGGCCAGGCCGGCGACGTGGTCGACCACGTTGCGCAGCCCGAAGCTGATGGTGACCGCGTCGAAAGTGTTGTCGGCAAAAGGCAGCCGGGTCGCGTCGGCGCCCACCTTCGGCACCGGTCGGTGTGCCCCGGCAGCCAGCATCCCGACCGAGAAGTCCGCCGCGACGCACCAGGCGCCGGAGCGGGCCAGCTCCACCGTGGACACCGCGGTGCCGGCGGCCAGATCCAGCACCCGGTCCCCCGGGCCGATCTGCAGGGCCGCGCGGGTCGCCCGGCGCCAGTAGCGGTCCTGGCCCATCGACAACACCGTGTTGGTCAGGTCATAGCGGCGGGCGACGTCATCGAACATCGACGCCACCTCGCGGGGATCCTTGTCCAGCGTCGCGCGGCTCACCCCGACGACGTTAGCGCCTGCGGGCTCGGACGCCGCGCAGTGTGTGCCAAAGCACCGGCCCAGCGAGCACTCAACTGGATAATCCACTCGATGGCTCGCACAGCCGGTGGTTCGGCACATCGAACGCGCCGCGGGGCTGAACCGCGCGGTAATGCGCGAGCAATTCGTCGCAGATCATCGGCCAGGTGCGGTGCAACACCGAGCGCCGCGCGGCCGGCGAGTAGCGGCGCCGCTCGGCCAGCAGGTGGCCGACCGCCGCGGGCAGTTGCGCCTCGAATTCGGGAACCGGCAGCAGCAGTCCGGTCTGCATGGGCGTGACCAGGTCTCGCGGTCCACCCTGGTCCGGCGCGACGACCGGCAGGCCCGACGCCATGGCTTCCTGCACCGCCTGGCAGAACGTCTCGTGCTCGCCGGTGTGGACGAACACGTCCATGCTGGCGTAGGCGGAGGCGAGTTCCGGCCCGTACAGCGCGCCGGTGAACACCGCCGACGGCAGCGCGCGCTCAAGCTTGGCGCGGTCCACCCCATCGCCGACGACCACCACTTGCACACCCGGCATCCGGTCCAGCGCCGCCAGCCGCTGCACCTGCTTCTCCGGGGCGAGGCGCCCGACGAACCCGACGATCGGCATGCCCTGCGGCGACCAGCGCCGGCGCAGTTCGTCGCTGCGCGCCGACGGGGCGAACCCGGTGATGTCGACGCCGCGGGCCCAGTGGTGCACCCGCGGGATCCGCTGCGCGGCCAGGGCTTCCATGCTCGCCGAGGACGGCGCCAGGGTCCGGTCGGCCATCGAGTGCAGTCGGCGGGCCCACGCCCAGGCGGCCCGCGACGCCGCGGCCATCCCGTAGCTTTCCGCGAAGCCGGCGACGTCGGTCTGGAACACCGCGACGCTCGGCACGCCGAGCCGGCGCGCAGCCAGCACCCCGCCCATCCCAAGCGACGCCGGGGAGGCCAGGTGCACCACGTCCGGCGCGAAACCGCGCAGCACCCGCACCAGCCGCGGCAGCGGGACGCCGAGCGGCAGCGATGTGACGCCCGGGAACATCACCGACGGCACGCGGTGCACCCGGATGCCGTCGTGCAACCGGTCGGCGGGCTCCTGGCCGCGCGGCGTGTCCGGGGCGATGACCAGCGCTTCGTGGCCCCCGGCCCGCAGATGCTCCAGGACCCGCAGCACCGAGTTGGTGACGCCGTTGACGTTCGGCAGGAAACTTTCCGCGACGATGGCTACCCGCACGCCGTCCACGGTCCCAGGCCGCGGTGACGCGCAGGTGACCGCAAACCGGACGGGGCGCGAACAGCGCTACAGCTCCGCCAGTTCCCGTCGTCGGTCCAGCGACTTCTCCAGCACCGCCAGACCGATCAGCAGCGCGCCGGCGATCACCCAGTCCAGCACCAGGATTGACCCGGCCGGGATGAGCGCCAGCCGGGCGTCACGGTCCTGCACCCGGACCAGGTTCGGGTCGTCGCGGTCGTACTCGACGTAGATCCGCATCCCGTTCTCCAGCTCGGACGGGTACAGCACGCCGAGTTCGGGCCGGTAGGTCACCCGGTCGGGCGTGACGAATTCGATAGTGGAACGGCGCGGGCCCGCATTCAGCACGGTGGCGGCCGCCACGCCCATATTGGATTCGATGATCCGGTCGTTGCGCCAGGCGCCCGCCACCAGCAGCACCGACTGGGCGGCCACCGCCGCGGCGATCACCAGGATGGTGATCCGGCACCACCGGATGATCTTCCCGGACCGGTGATGCGACACCTCCCCGCCGGGGCCGTGGATCATCACCCGCGACACCGCTTTGGCCACTTCCAGCAGCAGCCCGAGCTGCATCCGGGCGGAGTCGACGACGCTCATCCGGCGACCGCTCCGGCGATGGCCGCCCGGATGCCGGCGTGCAGCCCGCGCAGGGTGCTGCGGTCGGTTTTGACCTCCAGCACCCGCACCCCGTCGAACGCCGACCCCAGCGCCGGGCCCAGTTCCTCGACATCGGCGCAGCTGTGCTCGACGTGGTACGCCCGGCACAGCGCCGCGATGTCCACATCGTGCGGAGTGCCGAACACCCGCGACGACACGTCGGCGAAACGCGGGTCGCCCTGCTCCAGCAGCTCGAAGATTCCACCGCCGTTGTCGTTGGCCACCACGATGGTCAACCGTCGCGGTCGTGGTTCGGTGGGACCGACCAGCAGCCCGGACGCGTCGTGCACGAAGGTCAGGTCGCCGATCAGCGCCACGGTGTGCCCGCCGGTGCGGTCGTGCGCCAGCGCCGCGCCGATCGCGGTGGACACCGTGCCGTCGATGCCGGCCACGCCGCGGTTGGACCGCACTCGCACCCCGGCGGGCAGCGTTCCGGCCAGCGCCACGTCACGAACCGGGTTGGACGCGCCGAGCACCAGCTGGTCGCCAGGCTGAAGCGCGGCGGCGACCGCCGCCGCGACATGCAGTCCGGTCGCCGGTGAGTGGCTGCGCAGCTGCGCGCCGACCGCGGCGACGGCGCCGGCGTTGGCCTGCGCGCACCGGTTCAGCCAGGACGGGTCCGGGTCGCCGTGGGTGATGGCGCGGGTTCCGGTGGCCAGCGAGTTACCTGACACGTCGGGCCAGCGCGGGCCGGTGGTCAGCGCGTACACCGGCAAAGACGGGTCGGCCAGCAGCGCCGAGACCGGCCGGTGCAGGGTGGGCCGGCCGAGCATGACGACCTGCTTGGGCGCCAGCAGCGGCAAGGCCAGCGGGTGCAGCAGCTTCGCCCCGGAGGTGGCCTGCGGCGCGGTCGGTTCGGCGACGGTGGGCAACGCGGCGAGGTTGGGTTGCGGACCCGCGCCGTGCCCGGCGATGACGACGGTGTCCGGCGTCAGGTCGATGTCCACCGGCTGGTCGAAGCTGACCGGCGGGGTGTGGGTCCAGGGCCGGCCGTCGGGCCGGCCGGCCGGGGCGGCGCCGTCGTCGTCGACGTCGGGCACCAGCGGTTCCCGCAGCGGGATGTCGAACTGCACCGGCCCGGCGTTGCCGGTGCGGGCCCCGGTGGCGGCCACCAGCACCCGGCAGGTCGCCGAACGCCACTGCGCGTTGAAGGTCGCCATCCGCGCCGGGTCGTCCTCGGCCAGCCCGAGGCTGATCGCCGCGCGGACCTGATTGCCGAAGTAGCCGAGTTGCTCGACGGTCTGGTTGGCGCCGGTGCCCAGCAGTTCGTAGGGCCGGTTGGCGCTCAGCACGATCAACGGCACCCGGGCGTAATTCGCCTCGAGCACGGCCGGCCCGAGGTTGGCGACCGCCGTGCCGGAGGTCATCGCCACGCACACCGGCGCGCCTTGGGCGGCGGCCAGACCGACGGCGAGGAACCCGGCGGTGCGCTCGTCGATGCGCACGTGCAGCCGGATCCGGCCGGCCGCGTCAGCCGCGGACAGCGCGAACGCCAGCGGCGCGTTGCGCGACCCGGGGCACAGCACCACGTCTCGCACGCCGCCGCGGATCAACTCGTCGACGACGATGCGCGCCTGTGCGGTGGAGGGGTTCACGCTCACAGCGTGTCACACCAGGCCGAGGGCGCCGGGCCGGAAAAAGTCGAGGATCGCGGTGTTGACGGCGTCCGGGGCCTCGATGAAACCCAGGTGCCCGGTGTCCGGGATCTCCAGGTACCGCGCGCCGGGGATGGCCGCGGCGACCTCGGCGCTCAGCGGCGCGGGCAGCACGACGTCGTCGGCGAATCCGATGACCAGCACCTTGGCGCTGATCCCGCGGTAGGCCGGTAGCCGGTTCTCCTGCGGGGAGATGTCCAGCTGGCACAGCACACCCGGGGTCAGCACCGTCGGCCACATGGTGAACATCTCGTACCAGTCGCCGACCATCCGGTCGTCGGTGAGCGTCTTCGGGGAGAAGCTCTCCAGCAGCCGGGCCCGGGCCTGGTATTCGACCGGCAGGTTCGCCCCGGAGGCCGCCAGCGCCTTCTCGGCGACGGCGCCGATCTGGCGCATCCGGTCCGGGCGGCCGCGGGTGGCCATCAGCACCGCCTGGCTGACCAGGTCGGGGCGGGCCACCATCAACTCCTGGGCGATGTAGGAGCCCATCGACACCGCCACGATGCGCACCGGACCGCCGACGAGTTCGTCGATCAGGGCGGCGGTGTCGGCGACCATGGTTTCGGTGGTGAACGCGCCGGCGTTCTCGGTGGCGCCGACGCCGCGGTTGTCGAAAGTGATGACGCGGTAGCCGTTGCGGCGGAACTCCGGGATCTGGTGCAGGTGCCAGGTCCGCCCGGCGCCGCCGCGTCCGGCGATGAACAGCACCGGGTCGCCGGTGCCGCGGTCCTCGTATGCCAGGGTGCTCACCCGGTCACGGTATCGGAGAACGCTGCGCGGCTCAGCGGCCCTTGCGCCGCGATCGGGCGGTGGCGATGGCCCGGTCCCACGCCAACAGCGCGCCGGCTTTGAGCGCCGCGGGCCTGATCAGATCCCGGGACAGCAGCGCGGTGGCGGCGGCTTTGGTGGCTGCCGAGGCCTTGGACATGTGGCCGGAGTCATACGGCGGCTGCGGGTCGTACTCGATGCCGAGCTGGATGGCGCGGGCCCGGGCGTCGCCGGCGATCTGCCCGGCCAGCCACAGTCCCAGGTCGATGCCCGACGACACCCCCGCCGCGGTGACGATGTCGCCGGCGCGCACGACGCGTTCGTCAGCCACCGGGGTGACGCCGAAGGTCTTCAGCACCGGCAGCGTCGACCAGTGCGATGTCGCTCGCAGCCCGTCCAGCAGCCCGGCCGCGGCCAGCACGACCGACCCCGAGCACACCGACGTCGTCCACGCCGCGCCGGGGCGCACCGCGCGCAGCCAGCCCAGCAGCGCGTCGTCGCGGGCCGCCGCCACGGTGCCGGGCCCGCCGGGCACCAGCACCACGTCGGGCGCCGGGGTCTCGTCGAAGGTGTGGGTGGCGCCGATCAGCAGGACTCCGGAATCGGCGGCGACCGGACCGGTTTCGCGCCACACGAACCGGATGTCGGCGTCCGGCAGCATGCGCAGCACCTCGTACGGGCCAGTGGGTGGTCACGCGGCAGCCGTCGAGCAGGCCCGCCTCCGCGGCCAGAAATGCGCCGGTGCACACGCTGACGACGCGGCGGGCATGCCCGGCGATCGCGGCGACCCACGCCATCGCGGTCTCGTCGGCGATGATCGCCGTGGTGTTCCCGCCGGGCAGCAGAACGGTGCCGACCGGCGCGCGGCCCTGGTCGGGCAGTTCCGCGGTGACCAGTCCGAGCCCGGTCGCCGAGGTCACCGGCTGGGCGCCCGGGGCGACGAGGGTCACGTCGTAGCCGAGGGCCCGGCCGGCCTTGTCCGGATCGGCCGCCAGTAGCAGCGAGGCGGTGGTGAACACCTCGAACGGGCCGACGACATCGAGCGCCTGCACGCCCGGGTAGCCGAGGATGAGCACCGTTCTTCGCATGAGGTCCATCGTCGGCGGGTTCACCCGTGGCGTCTAGGACATGGTCCCCACAGATCAGGACAGCAGCGGGTAGCAGTCGGCGACGCGGGCCAGCCACCAGTCCCGGCGCACGGGGTCGGCGGCCAATGCCGCGAGCCGGTCCGGGTCGGGGACGACGGGCGCCACCGGCAGGGCGCCGTCGACCGGCTGCACCGGTTCGGCCACGTCCTCGACGAACAGTCGCCCGGTCCCCAGTCCGCAGGCGTGCTCCAGCCGCGGCAGCGCGGCGGCGGCGCGCAACCCGGCGGCGATCCCGACCGCGGTGTCCAGCGCGCTGGAAATGACCGCGGGAAGGGCGATTTCGTCGGCGATTCGCAGCAGGTTGGCCACCCCGCCGAGCGGGGCGACCTTGAGCACGGCGATATCGGCGGCGCCCGCGCGGGCCACCTTCAGCGGGTCCTCGGCCCGCCGGATGCTCTCGTCGGCGGCGACCGGGACGTCGACGCGCTCGCGCAGCTCGGCGAGTTCGGCCACGCTCGCGCACGGTTGCTCGAGGTATTCCAGCGGGCCGTCGGCGGTGAGCGCCGCCGCGGCGCGCACCGCCTCGTCGAGGGTCCAGCCGCCGTTGGCGTCCACTCGCACGGTCGGGATCAGCGCGCGGACCGCATTGACCCGGGCGACGTCGTCGGCCAGGGTCTGGCCCTTTTCGGCGACCTTGACCTTGGCGGTGCGCGCGCCGGGGAACCGGGCCACCACCGCGGCGACCTCGGCGGCGGGCACCGCGGGCACGGTGGCGTTGATCGCGATGGCGTCCCGTCGCGGCGGCGGCAGCGCGCGGTACGCGGATTCGACGCCGGCGGCCAGCCAGTGCGCCGCCTCGGCGGGTCCGTACTCGGCGAACGCGGAGAATTCACCCCAGCCGGCCGGTCCGTCGATCAGCGCGGCCTCCCGCACGGTGATGCCGCGGAAGCGCACCCGCATCGGCAGCGACACCACCCGCACCCGCTCCAGCAGGTCGGCCAGCGGCGGCAGATCCACTCGGGCTCAGTCCTTTTCGGCGACGTAGATGGAAATCGAGCCACTGACGGTGGAGATGACCTCCGCCTCGCGTACCCGGGCGAACCCGGCTGCTGTGATCAGATCCGGCAGCACGCCGTCGGCGTTGGGCTGAGTGTCCTCCTTGCCGTCGACGAACTGCACAATACGGAACCCGTTGCGCATCAATGGGTTCCGCTGCAGTCCGTAGTCGCCGATGACCAGTCGGCCGCCGGAGCGCAGCGCGGCGAACATGGCCGCCAGGATCGCCTGCTTGACCGGCATCGGGCATTGGTGCAGCACCAGCGAACTCACCACGGTGTCAACCGACTCGGGGCCCAAGAGCTCAACCAGCTGGTCGCCCATGCCTTCTCGCCAATCGATCAACCCGTTCTTGCCCGCGGCCACGGCCAGCATGGCGAGGTCCGGGTCGACACCGATGACGTCGGCGTCCGGCGCGACCCGATTCAGCAACACCGCCAACGATCCGGTGCCACAGCCGACGTCGACGATCCGCTCCCCCGCCCGCGGCGCGGCGTACATCACGATGAGCGGGCGCCACAGCCGTTCGCGGGTCGCCATGGCGACCAGGTCGAAGAGTCGGCCGGAGCCGAAGCGGCCCATGGCGGGGGTGAAGGTTTGCTCGGTCACGACTGCCAGTGTTGGCGCTGTGACCGAATGTGTCCAGGGCTACCCCGACGCGCGCGCATTGGCGCACGGCAGGCGCCAAAGGTGGCCATAGACTCAGCTGTCAGAGACTCCTGAGCGGAACACATATGCGATACCCGATGGCCCTGGCCGCGATCTGCCTGTTGCTGCCCGGCTGCGCCAACACCACCGACGGCAATGCCGTGCGCGCCGACGACGGCGGCGGCCCGCTGGAGACGGTGACCGTTCCGATGGCCACGCTGCCGTCGCTGCTGCTCGATGACGACGCCGTCTCCGACATCGTGGGCGGGTCCGGCGTCGATCTCGTGGCCACCTCGCCGACGCTGATCAACGACGGCGTCGGGGTGGACAAGCAGCAGTGTGTCGGGGCGTGGAACGGCGGTGAGCAGGCCGGCTACCAGGGCAGCGGGTACCTGTCGGCCGCCGGGGCGCTGATGCGCGGAGGGACGACCGCGGCCGACGGCATGACGGTGATCCAGTTCGTCGTTGGATTCACCGACGCCGGTGGGGCCCAGGACTATCTGGAGGATTCCGCGACCGCGTGGGCCAAGTGCGCCGGGCAGGAGGTCATCGACACCGACACCGACTCCGGGGTGGAGGTGGTCGCGGTGCTCGGCGAGCTGAATCGCACCGACGACGGGGTGATCACCATCGTCAACTCCCGCCGCGGCGCCGATTGGGCGTGCCAGCGCGGTCTGGGCGCGCACCGCAATGTCGTCATCGACACCGTCGTGTGCGCGGGCGGCGGCGACGCCGACAGCGCCGCCGATCTGGTCAACGAGATCGCCGAGAACATCGACGGGGCGATAATTTAGGGCGTGCCCCAACCTGACGCCGTCCTGTTCGACTTCTCCGGAACGCTCTTCCGCTTGGAGGAAAACGACAGCTGGTTCGACGGCATGGTCGTCGACGACCAGCAGGTCGACGGGCACGTGCAGGCCGAGCTGATGCGCCGGCTGACCGCGCCGACCGGGCGCAGCGTGGAGATGGGGCCCGAGGAGCACCACGCCTGGGTGAACCGGGATCTGGCCCCGCATCTGCACCGGGAGGCCTACCTGCACGTGCTGCGCGAGTCCGGCGTCGCCGACGAGCACGCCGAGTCGCTGTACCGGCGGGTGGTCGACCCGGCGTCGTGGGTGGCCTACCCGGACACCGCCGCGGTGCTGGCCGGGCTCAAGGCCGCCGGGATCGGCACCGCCGTGGTGTCCAATATCGCCTTCGATGTGCGGCCGGCGTTCGCCTCGATCGGGGCGGCCGGCGACGTCGACGAGTTTGTGCTGTCCTTCGAGGTGGGGGCGGTCAAACCGGATCCGGCGATCTTCGCGGCCGCGCTGGCCCGGCTCGGGGTGGCGGCAGACCGGGCCGTGATGGTCGGCGATTCCGAGGAGGCCGACGGCGGCGCGCGGGCGCTGGGCTGCGAGTTCGTGCTGGTCGACCCGCTGCCCACCACGCAGCGCCCGGACGGATTACTGCGCCCGCTGCGCGAGCGCGGCGTGCTGTCATAGTTCGGGACTATCGTCGGGCTGATGGCCGAAGAGAAGATCAAACCGCCGTGGTGGCTCAAACCGATGAACAAGGTGTTCATGGCGGTGCTCAAACTCGGGGTTCCGATAGGCGGGGATAACGGTCCCGTGGTGCTGACGGTCACCGGTCGCAGCACCGGCAAACCCCGCCCGGTGCCGGTCACGCCGATGACGGTCGACGGCGCCCGCTATGTGGTCGGCGGTTTCCCGGGCGCGGACTGGGTGCGCAACGCTCGGGCCAACCCGGAGGCGACCTACACCCAGAACCGGCGCAGCCGCCCGGTGCGACTGGTGGAGATGAGCGTCGAGCAGGCCCGGCCGTTGCTGCGGCAGTTCCCGACGCTGGTGCCGACCGGGGTGAGCTTCATCCGCAACGCCGGCCTCGTCACCGAGGGCTCGCCGGATGAGTTCGAGGCGCTGGCCGGTCGCTGCGCGGTTTTCCGCATCGATCCTGCCGGCTGATTCGACGAGCAAGCGAGGAACGAGCGCGCGAGGAAGAGGTCAGCCGTATCAGCGCCGGCTGATTCGACGAGCAAGCGAGGAACGAGCGCGCGAGGAACGAGCGCGCGAGGAAGAGGTCAGCCGCATCAGCGCCCCTGATTACCCGGTACCAGCGGTACCGACTATTGCGGGTGGGGATACCGTATTGCCGTGACCGAGAATCCGTTCGACCCCACGGCATGGCGGCCCGTCGCAGAGTTCGAGCCGGCCTTCGCCGATCTGACCGACATCACCTACCACCGCCACGTCGTCGACGGCGTGCCGCAGCCCACGGTGCGGGTGGCGTTCGACCGCCCCGAGGTGCGCAACGCGTTCCGGCCCGGCACCGTCGACGAGTTGTACCGGGTTCTCGACCACGCGCGGATGTCCCCCGACGTCGGGGTGGTGCTGCTGACCGGCAACGGCCCGTCGCCCAAGGACGGGGGGTGGGCGTTCTGCTCCGGCGGGGACCAGCGCATCCGCGGGCGCAGCGGCTACCAATACGCCTCCGGCGAGACCGCCGACACCGTCGACGCCGCGCGCGCCGGCCGGTTGCACATCCTGGAGGTGCAGCGCCTGATCCGGTTCATGCCCAAGCCGGTGATCTGCCTGGTCAACGGCTGGGCCGCCGGCGGTGGGCACAGCCTGCACGTGGTGTGCGACCTGACCCTGGCCAGCCGCCAGCACGCCCGGTTCAAGCAGACCGACGCCGACGTGGGCAGCTTCGACGGCGGCTTCGGCTCGGCGTATCTGGCCCGTCAGGTCGGGCAGAAGTTCGCCCGGGAGATCTTCTTCCTGGGCCGCACCTACACCGCCGCGCAGATGCACCAGATGGGCGCGGTCAACGAGGTCGTCGACCACGCCGACCTGGAGCGGGTCGCGCTGGAGTGGGCCGCGGCCATCAACGGCAAGTCACCGCAGGCCCAACGGATGCTGAAGTACGCGTTCAACCTGATCGACGACGGACTTGTGGGCCAGCAGCTGTTCGCCGGGGAGGCGACCCGGCTGGCGTACATGACCGACGAGGCCGTCGAGGGACGCGACGCGTTCCTGGAGAAACGCGACCCGGACTGGACCCCTTACCCCCGCTACTTCTGACCGACAGGGACCCCGATGAGCCGTAAACCGTTGCTGCGCAGGATTTCCGACACGGTGATGCTGAACGCGATGCGTCCACCTCTGAGCCTGCCGACCGGGATCAATATCGACCTGGCCGGCAAGACCGTGCTGCTGACCGGCGCCTCGTCGGGCATCGGGGAGGCCGCGGCGGAGAAGTTCGCGCGGGCCGGGTCGACGGTCATCGCGGTGGCCCGGCGCGAGGATCTGCTGGGCGAGGTGGTCGGGCGGATCACCGCCGCGGGTGGCGACGCCCGCGCGGTCCCGTGTGACCTGACCGACCTGGACGCCGTCGACGCGCTGTGCGAATCCGTTGGGCCGGTGGACATTCTGATCAACAACGCCGGCCGGTCCATCCGCCGGCCGCTGTCGGATTCGCTGGACCGCTGGCACGACGTCGAGCGGACCATGACGCTGAACTACTATTCGCCGCTGCGGCTGATGCGCGGGTTGGCTCCGGGCATGATCGAGCGCGGGGACGGACACATCATCAACGTGTCGACGTGGGGCGTGCTGACCGAGGCGTCCCCGCTGTTCGGGGTGTACACCGCGTCCAAGTCGGCGCTCACCGCGGTCAGCCGGGTCGCCCAGACCGAGTGGACCCGCAAGGGTGTGCACTCCACCACGCTGTTCTACCCACTGGTCTCGACGCCCATGATCGCCCCGACCCGAGCGTATGACGACCTGGCCGCGATATCGGCGTCGGAGGCCGCGGACTGGATGATCGACGCGGCCAAGCACCGGCCGCTGCGGATCGCGCCGCGGATGGCGGTCGGGGCCCGCGCCATCGACGTCGTCGCTCCCGGTGTGGTCAACAACCTGATGACCCGCCAGCGCGTGCAGCCCACGCCGCCGAAGGGCTGAGCCGCCACGATGGAGATCCTGGCCAGCCGGATCCTGTTGCGGCCCGCCGACTATCAGCGCTCACTGCAGTTCTACGGCGAGCAGCTCGGGCTGGCCATTGCCCGGGAGTACCCCGGCGGCACGGTCTTTCACGCCGGGCAGTCGCTGATCGAGCTGGCCGGACACGGCACACCGCCGGCCGGGGCGCCGCCGTTCCCGGGTGCGCTGTGGCTGCAGGTCCGCGACGTGTACGCGACCGAGGCCGACCTTTCCGGGCGCGGTGTGCCGATTCTGCGGCCGGCGCGCCAGGAGCCGTGGGGCCTGCACGAGCTGCACGTCGCCGACCCGGACGGCCTCACCCTGATCTTCGTCCAGATCCCGGCCGACCACCCGCTGCGGCGGGACACCCGCACCGCGAGCTAGTGCGCTGACGCCAGCGGCCACCCGACCGACGCGAGACGCGCGGCCACCTGGTGGATCTCCTCGGGGTTCGGCTCTTTCTCCGCGACCTCGCGGATGGCCTGTTTGATCCGCTCGGGGCTCACCCCGTCCGGGTTGGCGTCGCTGAGCAGCACTCCGCGGGTAGCGAGCACCACCTCTTCCTCGGTCAGCGTCCGGGTCAGCAGCGCCAGCAACGGGAAGTAATCCTTGGGCGGCACGCCGTTCGGGTAACCGGCTCGCAGCCAGTCCAGGACGTTGTCCGCCGCATTCGTGTTCTCCGACATCTGGGCCCCTACTTCTTCGGGAGGTACCAGAACGGATCAACGTTGAAGTGGTGGACGATCGTGGACCGGGTGATCCACAGGATCGCCATCACGATGACCAGTCCCACCACGGCGAACAGCACCAGGCCGAGAGCCTTGAGCACCGGGTTCGGGGCGTGCAGGGCGCCGTCCTCGGTCTCACCGCCCGCGCCGGAGGAGAACGCGACCAGTCCGACGGCGAACAGTGCGGGCAGGCCGGCGCCGAGGACCAGGCCGATTGCGAGCACCCGCAGGATGCTTTCCAGGTAATGCATCAGTTCTTTCCTAACCCGTTCAGGCGACCGGAGTGTTGCCGGCGGCGGACTTCTCGCCCTGGCGCATTTCGGCCGGGACGACGGAGTTGGTGCTGTCATCCCAGTCGGCGTTGACGTTGGTGTGGTCGACCTTCTGCTGGTTGGCGCGCCACCAGATGTAGTAGGACAGCCCCACCAGGATCGCGAAGATGACCAGGGAGCCGACCAGCGCCGAGGTGGCGCTGCTGATTGCGTGCGCCAGCCAGAAGGTCAGCGCGCCGACCAGGGCGGCAGCGGGCAGGGTGACGACCCAGGCGACGACCATCCGGCCGGCGACCGCCCAGCGCACCTGGGCGCCGGGCTTTCCGACGCCGGAGCCGAGGATCGAACCGGTGGCGACGTGCGTGGTGGACAGGGCCATACCCGCGGCGCTGGAGCTGAGGATGATCGCCGCCGAGGACGCCTCGGCCGCCAGGCCCTGCGGGGATTCGATCTCCACCAGGCCCTTGCCCAGGGTGCGGATGACGCGCCAGCCGCCGAGGTAGGTGCCCAGGCCGATGGCGATCGCGCAGCTCGCGATGACCCAGATGGGCAGCCCGTCTTCGGCGACATTGCCGGTGAGGTGCCCGGTGGTGATCAGCGCGAGCGCGATCACGCCCATGGTCTTCTGCGCGTCGTTGGTGCCGTGCGACAGCGCAACCAGCGAGGCGGTGGCGATCTGGCCCCAGCGGAATCCCTCTTCGCGGCGACGCTTCACCACGTTGCGGGTGAGCCGGTAGACCAGCCAGGTGCCGCAGGCGGCGACCAGGCCGGCGATCACCGGCGCGGCCAGGGCGGGGATCAGCACCTTCTGCGTGACACCGCCCCAGTTGATGCCGGCCAGGCCGACCGCGGCGAGTCCGGCGCCGATCAGGCCGCCGAACAGCGCGTGCGACGAGCTGGACGGGATGCCGAACAGCCAGGTCAGCAGGTTCCACAGGATGCCGCCGATGAGGCCGGCGAAGATGATGGTCAGACCCATCGACGGGTCGATGTTCGGCAGCAGCGATCCGGTTTTGCTGTCCTGGATCTTCAGCACCGAGGTGGTGACCGTGACGGCGACCTCGACCGAGAGGAAGGCGCCAACCAGGTTCAGCACGCCGGCCAGCAGCACGGCGGTCTTCGGCTTGAGGGCGCGCGTCGCGATGGACGTCGCCATGGCGTTCCCGGTGTCGTGGAAGCCGTTGGTGAAGTCGAATGCCAACGCGGTGGCAACCAACAGCACCAGAATGATCAACTCTGCGCTCATAGCTGAACATTGCAGCAGACCCCACACGGGTTCTCCTAATGATCTGTAGCAGCCTGACCTGCTGATTTACCGGAATTCGGGAGGAGTTCACCAAGCGTTCACGCGTTGTCGCTCAGCCGTTTCCCAGCGGCAGCGCGACCAATCTGGCGCCTCGGCCCTCGGGTCCGCCTAAGGGTGTGCTCCGGTCCGAATGACCCTCCGCCGGCATACCTAGGTAATTTGCTGGCACCAGTTCTCCGATTGGTTTGCCAGACGTTCACCAACCCGACAGAATCCAGGGGTGGACTTCCAGTTCTTCCTCCTGATCATCGTCGTGATGACGGCGTTGGCCTTCGACTTCACCAACGGCTTCCACGACACCGGCAATGCCATGGCGACGTCGATTGCCAGCGGGGCGCTGAAGCCCAAGGTGGCCGTGTCGATGTCGGCGGTGTTGAACCTCGTCGGCGCGTTCCTGTCCACCGCCGTGGCGGCCACCATCGCCAAGGGACTGGTGGACGCCAACCTGGTGTCCTTGGAACTGGTGTTCGCCGGCCTGGTCGGTGGCGTGGTGTGGAACCTACTGACCTGGCTGCTGGGCATCCCGTCGAGTTCGTCGCACGCGCTGATCGGCGGCATCATCGGCGCCATGCTCGCCGCGGCCGGCATCTCCGGCGTGCTCTGGCAGGGCGTGGTCCGCACCGTGATCGTCCCGGCCATGATGGCGCCGTTCATCGCCGGCCTGGTGGCCTGCGTCGGCACCTGGCTGGTGTACCGCTCGGTGCGCAAGGTGCCCGAAGAGCGCACCAACACCGGATTCCGCTACGGCCAGATCGGTTCGGCCGCCTTGGTCTCGCTGGCGCACGGCACCAATGACGCGCAGAAGACCATGGGCGTGATCTTCCTGGCGCTGATCTCCTACGGCGCGGTCAGCAGCGACGATCACATGCCGCCGTTCTGGGTGATCGCGTCCTGCGCGTTCGCCATCGCGCTGGGCACTTACCTGGGCGGCTGGCGCATCATCCGCACCCTGGGCAAGGGCCTGGTGGAGATCGAGTCCCCGCAGGGCATGTCGGCGGAAACCTCGTCCGCCGCGATCATTCTGCTGTCCAGCCACTTCGGCTACTCGCTGTCGACCACGCATGTCGCCACCGGCTCGATCCTGGGCAGCGGCGTCGGCAAGCCCGGCGCGGAGGTCCGCTGGAATGTGGCGGCCCGGATGGCGGTCGCCTGGCTGGTCACCCTGCCCGCCGCGGCGCTGGTCGGCGCCCTGACCTACGGGGTCGTGCACGGGATCGGCGGCTGGGTCGGGGCGATCGTCGGCTTCAGCGGCCTGATCGCGGTCTCCGCGGCGATCTACCTGCAGTCCCGCAAGACCAAGATCGACCACAACAACGTCAACAATGAGTGGAAGGGCGATCTGACCACCGGCGTCAACGACGACCCCGAGCCCACTTCCCCTAATAAGGCCACGCAGGCCGAGACCCCCGCGGTCTGAGCAGGAATCAGAGAGGCCTTTCCGTGAACGGTTGGATCAACACCACCGCGATCTTCCAGATCCTGGTCGCCGGACTGATCGTCGGCGCCGGGTTGCCGGCCCTGTTCTCCATCGGGGTCCGACTCAACGCCGAAGGCGTCGGGGTCGCCGAACACGGCGGCGTGACCCGCAAGAGCCCCGTGCTGGTCGCGCTGAGCTGGGCGATCTTCCTGCTTGTTTTGACGGTGGTGCTTCTGGGCATCCTCTTTATTGCCCGTGATTTCATCGGGCATCACACCGGCTGGTACCTGCTGGGCGCGAAAGCCAAGTAGCATCGGCCGCTGTCAGCGAGCACGCCGACTCCTCGAAAGGTGAGTCCTTGAGCGATTTCCTCAACCGGATCGTCACCTGGCTGCGCGCCGGCTACCCGAACGGCGTTCCGCAGAACGACTACCTGCCACTGTTCGCGCTGCTGCGCCGGCAGCTGACCGTCGAAGAGATCAAGTTCATCGCCGAGGAGCTGGCCGCGTCGGCCGACCCGCCGATCGACAATGTGGACATCGGCGTCGAGGTGATGTCGGTGATCGACGACCTGCCCGCCCCGGTGGACGTCGAACGGGTCCGGGAACGGCTGATCGCCAAGGGTTGGCCGCTCGATGATCTGCGGGACGACAGCCCGGTCGACACCGGACGCGCCGAGGACGGGCCCGAATCCGCGTCCTGACCGCCCGGGCCCTCGACGCGGGACTGCCCGACGCCGAACTCCTCGGCCTGCTCGATGACGCGCTCTCGGGCCGCATCACTCTGCTGCCGCTGGCCGGCGACGACGATCACAGCCGCGGCGTCGCCGAGGCGCTGCGGGCCGGGGAACCCATCGACGACGCGGTCGCTCTGGTGGTGCCCACCTCCGGTTCCACCGGCTTCCCCAAGGGCGCGATGCTGTCCACCGCGGCGGTGCTGGCCAGCGCCGCGGCCACCCATGACCGCCTCGGCGGTCCGGGTCGCTGGCTGTTGGCGCTGCCGCCGCACCACATCGCCGGGCTGCAGGTGCTGATCCGGGGCCTGGTCGCCGGCACGGCGCCGGTCCGTCTGGATGTCAGCGGCGGATTCGACGTCACCGCGCTGCCGGGCGCGATCGCCGCTTTAGGCTCCGGGCGGCGCTATCTGTCGCTGGTGAGCAACCAGCTGGCGGCCGCGCTGCGTGACCCCGCGGCCGCCGCCGCGCTGGCCGAGACCGACGCGGTGCTGCTCGGCGGCGGGCCGGCGCCCGCGCCGCTGCTGGACTCCGCCGCCGCGGCGCGGATCCCCGTCGTGCGCACCTATGGGATGAGCGAGACCGCGGGCGGCTGTGTGTACGACGGTGTGCCGCTGAACGGTGTGCGGGTGCGGGTGGACGGCGGCCGGGTGCGCCTCGGCGGTCCAACGCTGGCCTGCGGGTACCGAAATCCTGTGACGCCCAATCCCTTTGCCGAGCCCGGCTGGTTCGCCACCGACGACCTCGGCGAGCTCGACGGCGACGGCCGGCTGCGGGTGCTGGGACGCGTCGACGACGGCATCCTCACCGGTGGGCTGACGGTGCTCCCGCAGCTGGTGGAGGCGGCGCTGCTGGCTCATCCCGCGATCGCCGAAGCGGTGGTGTTCGGCACGCCCGAGCCGCGGCTCGGTCAGCAGGTGACCGCGGCACTGGTGCTCTCCCCCGACGCCGCCGCCCCGACACTTGGCGAGCTGCGGCGCCACCTCGAGGCCGCCGGGCTGGCGGGCACGGCCGCGCCGCGCGTCGCGCACGTCGTCGAAGAGATTCCACGCCGCGGGATCGGCAAACCGGACCGCCGCGCGTTGGTCGCCCGGTTCTCCGGCGCCTGACTCCACACCCCTTGCGGCATACCCCCAAGGGGTATACTCTGCGCCATATACCCCCTAGGGGTATATGGCGCGGGAGAGGAGAGCCGGATGAACGCCGCAGGACGATTGGCGGCCTTCGGGACCGGACTGGCGGTGGCGTTCGCCGGCGCGTACGCCGCGGCCGGCGCGATCGTCCCGGAATCCGCGGTCACCACCTGGCAGCAACAGGCGGCGGCGCACGCCGACATGCCCGGTATGGACCACGACTCCGGTCCGACCGGGCTCTCGTTGGGTCAGGGCGGCTACACCCTGGGTCCCGTGCGGACCCCCCCGACCACCGCCGCCCCCGGGGAACTGAGCTTCGCCATTCTGGGCGCCGACGGCACGCCGCTGCGGGACTACGACACCACCCACGACCGGGACCTGCACCTCATCGCGGTCCGGTCCGACGGCGCGCAATTCCGGCACGCGCACCCGCGGCTGGACCGCCAGACCGGCGTGTGGTCGCTGCCCTGGCGGTGGGACAGCGCCGGGACCTACCGCGTCTTCGCCGACTTCCAGCCCGCCGAGGCGCCGGCGCTGACCCTGTCCCGGACCGTGCAGGTGGCCGGAGACTTCAACCCCATCGAGGCCGGGCCGGTCCGGCGCACCGCCGAGGTCGACGGGTTCACCGTGACACTTCGCGGCGACCTCACCCCCGGCGCCACCGAGGAGCTGACCGTCGAGTTCGCTCGCGACGGCCGCCCGGTCACCGACCTGCAGCCCTACCTCGGCGCGTTCGGTCACCTCGTCGCGCTGCGCGACGGCGATCTGGCGTTCCTGCACGCGCATCCCGACGGCGCCGAACCCACCGCCGATCACCGCGGCGGCCCAACGGTCACCTTCGCGACCCAAGCCCCGACCGCCGGCCGCTACCTGCTGTACCTGGATTTCCAGGTCGATGACCAGGTCCGAACGGCAACGTTCGTCGTCGACACCGCGCACCGGCACGTGGGAGAGGACGAGCACTCGTGAGCACCGTCGAACTGCAGATCGGCGGCATGACCTGCGTGTCGTGCGCGAACCGGATCGAGCGGCGGCTGAACAAGCTCGACGGGGTCGACGCGACGGTGAACTACGCCACCGAGAAGGCCACCGTGCGGGTTCCGGAGGGTCTGGACCCCGAGCAGCTGATCGCCGAGGTGGAGAAGACCGGGTACACCGCCGCGCTGCCGGCGCCCCGCAAATCCCGTCCGGACGACACCGCCGAACCCGCCGACGCCGACCCGGAACTGTCGAGCCTGCGGACCCGGTTGATCGTCTCCGCCGTGCTGACCGTGCCGGTGATCGCCATGGCGATGATCCCGGCGTTGCAGTTCCCCTACTGGCAGTGGGCGTCGCTGACGCTGGCCGCACCGGTGATTGTGTGGGGCGCCTGGCCGTTCCACCGGGCGGCCTGGGTCAACCTGCGTCACGGCGCGGCGACCATGGACACCCTCATCTCGATGGGCACCCTCAGCGCCTTCCTGTGGTCGCTGTACGCGCTGTTCTTCGGAACGGCGGGAACCCCGGGGATGAAGCACCCCTTCACCCTTACCCTGCAGCCCTCCGACGGCGCCGCCAACATCTACCTCGAGGTCGGCGCCGGGGTGACGCTGTTCATCCTGGCCGGCCGCTACTTCGAGAAGCGGTCCAAACGTCAGGCCGGCGCCGCGCTGCGCGCGCTGCTGGAGCTCGGCGCCAAGGACGTCACGGTTCGCCGTGACGGCGTCGAGCGCACGATCGGCGTCGACGAACTCGCCGTCGGCGACGAATTCGTGGTCCGGCCGGGTGAGAAGATCGCCACCGACGGCCAGATCGTCTCAGGTTCCTCGGCCGTCGACGCGTCGATGCTGACCGGCGAGTCGGCGCCCGTCGAGGTCGGCCTCGGCGACCTGGTCACCGGCGCCACCGTGAACGCCGGCGGCCGACTGGTGGTGCGGGCCACCCGGGTCGGTTCGGACACCCAATTGGCGCAGATGGCCCGGATGGTCGAGGACGCCCAGACCGGCAAGGCGCAGGTGCAGCGGCTGGCCGACCGGATCTCCGGGGTGTTCGTGCCGATCGTCATCACGGTCGCGACCATGACCCTCGGGGCCTGGCTGGGCGCGGGATTCCCGGTCAACGCCGCGCTCACCGCGGCCGTCGCTGTGCTGGTCATCGCCTGCCCGTGCGCGCTCGGCCTGGCGACCCCGACCGCGCTGCTGGTCGGCACCGGCCGCGGCGCGCAACTGGGCATCCTGATCAAGGGGCCCGAGGTGCTGGAATCGACCCGCAAGGTCGACACCATTGTGCTGGACAAGACCGGCACGGTGACCACCGGCAAGATGACGCTGCTCGACGCGCTGCCCGAGGCGGGCGTGGACCGCTCGGAACTGCTGCGGTTGGCCGGCGCGCTGGAGAACGCCTCCGAACACCCCATCGCCGCGGCCATCGCCACCGCCGCCACCCGTGATGTCGGCGAGCTGCCCGAACCGGAGGACTTCGTCAACGTCGAGGGCAAGGGCGTGCAAGGCGTCATCGACGGGCACGCCGTCGTCGTCGGCCGCGAGTCGCTGCTGGCCGATTGGTCGGAGCACCTGAGCCCGGAACTGGCCGCGGCCAAGGCGTCCGCCGAGCGGGAGGGCAAGACCGTGGTCGCCGTCGGCTGGGACGGCGCCGCCCGCGGCGTGCTGGTCGTCGCCGACGCGGTGAAACCGACCAGCGCGGCCGCCATCGCCGGCCTGCGCCGACTCGGTCTGACGCCGGTGCTGCTCACCGGCGACAACACCGCGGTGGCCCGGCAGGTCGGCGCCGAGGTCGGCGTCGACGAGGTGATCGCCGAGGTGCTGCCCGCGGACAAGGTCGACGTGGTCGCCGGGCTGCAGGCCCGCGGCAAGGTGGTGGCGATGGTCGGCGACGGCGTGAACGACGCGCCCGCGCTGGCTCAGGCCGATCTGGGACTGGCGATGGGCACCGGAACCGACGTGGCGATCGAGGCCGCCGACATCACCCTGGTGCGCGGCGACCTGACCGGGGCCGTCGACGCGATCCGGCTATCCCGTAAAACGCTGAGCACCATCAAGGGCAATCTGTTCTGGGCATTCGCCTACAACACCGCGGCCATCCCGGTCGCCGCCGTCGGCATGCTCAACCCGATGCTGGCCGGCGCGGCGATGGCGTTCTCCAGCGCGTTCGTGGTGGGCAACAGCCTGCGGCTGCGGGGCTTCACTCCGACGGCCAACGTCGACTAAGGGACCGCGGGCGGCACGTCGGTGGGCTCGGTGGGCGCCGGGGGCAGGTTCTCCACCGGCCCGGGCGGCAGGGCCGCGTCCTCCGGTGGCGCGGTGCCCGGCAGCGGCTCCGACAACTGCGGCGCGGGCATCCGGCCGAGCGCCCCGTGCAGCATGGCGTGCAGCCCCTTGAACCCGTCGATCCGGGCGAACGGGCCGGGCGCGCTGGTCTGCAGCTGGTACTGGTTGGGCGCCCGGTCACCGGGCACCCGGTACTGGTTCGGGTTCAGGTACGCCCCGGCCGACAGCAGATCGTCATTCGGCCCCGCGTCCCCGGGCTGCCCCGACGGTGGGCGCTGCCCGAGGGTCAGTTGATCCATTGGCGCTCCGGCCACCGCGCCCAGCGGACCGAAGGACTGCACCTGCGGGTCGGGCGGCGGCGGCGCGTCGACCACCGCCCCCGGATTCGGTTGCCCGGCAAGCAGTCCCGACCCGATCGGAGGCGCGGGAGCGGGCGCGGGCGGCGCGGGCGCCGGGTCTGCCGTCGCGGCGGGAGCGTTAGCCGCCACCGCCGCGACGAGCGCCGCGGCCGCGAACCACAGTGGCCTCGGAATGGCCATCTCAGAACGTCTTCGGCACGCCGTAGTACGAGACGATGTCGTCGGCGTCGGGCCCCGAGCTGGTCAGCACGGCATACGACCGCAACGACGAGGCGCCCACGCAGTTGTCGATCTTGACGTGCACATCGCGGATGGTGACCCGCGTCGAATTGCCCTTGAAGGACTTCTTGTTCACGACCACGGCGGTGACGGTGCCCGGCCGCGGGGCGACCTCGATCTGCCCCTGGATCGGCACGGTGATCGCGCCGATGTCGGACAGTCCGTTGGTGCCGCTGGCGCCGGTGGTGTCATAGGCGAGTTGGCCACCGGACAAGCCGATCGAGCCGTTGAGCTTCACCTTGTCCATTTCGATGCCGCAGCCGATCTGGTAGCCGACCTCCAGCGTCCCGCCCTTGACCGAGTCCATGCCCTCACCGGTGAAGGTGGCGCCCACCAGCCATTCCCGCGACGACAGCGAGGTGGTCAGCGGCGCGACCGGCAGCTGGGTCTCATCCTTGGCCAGCACGGTCAGCATGCGGCCGTCGGGCGTGTGCGCGATTCCGGGCGGCCCGGACGGCGCGGCGCCGGTTTCAACGGGCGGGGCCGCGTCCGGCGGCGCCACTGCGTCGTCCGGCGGCGCGGCCTCCGGTGCGGGCGCCGCGTCGGCGGCGGCCACTGCCGGATCGGTCGGGTCGGCCGGCGCGAGTGGCGCGCCGGCGACCGCGAGAATCAGCGCGGCGGCCGGAATTCCCAAGCGGTGCAACATGTTCTGTCCTTGCTCTGCGTCGTTGGCCTAAACGGCCTTGGTCACACCGAGATAGGTGATGACGTCGTCTGTGTCGTCGGTCGAGCTGGTCAGGGTGGCGAATGACCGGATGAACGACTGGCCCGCGCAACCGTCGATCTTCACTCGGAAGCCGTAGATGGAGACCCGCGCGGTGTCCCCCTTGTAGGACTTCTTCCCCACCGAGACGATGTTCACGGTGCCCGGCTTCAGCGCGATCTTCAGCTGCTGGTTCACGTTCGCGGCGATGCCGAAAGTCGGCAGCTGCGGCCGCCAGCCCTTCATGAATCCGCCGACGAACGGCGAGACACCGGCGGAGGTGATCGACTCCACGGTGTCCTGGATGATGCCGCATCCGATCTGGTAGCCCGCCTCCAGCACTCCGCCGGACAGCTCGGTGCTGCCCGCGCCGGTGATGGTGCCGACGAAGGTCCCGTCGACGATGTACTCGCGGGAGGTCGGAGCGCCGGTCAACGACGGCACCGCCGCCAGGGACTCCTCCAGCCCGGTGACATTGAGCTGCCAACCGTCCGGGGTCATCATCACCCCGGGCGGCCCCGAGGGCATCGGCCCCAGCAGCGCCGAGCCCGGGTCGCCGGCCGGCGGGGCGGCATCCGGGGCGTTGTTCGCGACCTGGGCCACATTGGGGTCATCGGGGTCAACTGGTCGGATCCCAACGTGCGCACCTCGAACGTGACCGGTCGCACCGCGTTGCGGGAGGCCTCCGCCGCGGCGATGAGCGCCGCCAACACCCCGGGACTGGACCCGGCGATCTCCGGACCGATGCGGTCCTGGTCGTTGCGGGCCACCAAACTGCTGCTGATCATGGGGTTGCACGCCGGCGGCGACCGGCTCAACACCACCGCCGACAATATGAACACCGACGCGCACAACGTCCAAATGACTTGTGCGGCAGCGGGAACCGTCGTCTGATCAGCTCAAGGAAGTTCGAACGGCAGTTTCACCCCGTCGTGTGCCAGGCAGTGCGCGCAGGTGTGCTGCGCCGGTATCCGGGCGATGGCCGCGGCCACCACGTCCTTGAACGGGCCGAGGTTCCGCTGGAACTCCGCCATCACGTCCACGGTGCGCACACCCTCCCCGACCTCCACGCCGGCGTCCAGGTCGGTGACCAAAGCGATTGGCGCGTAACAGATTTCCAACTCGCGGGCCAGCACCGCCTCCGGGCAGCCGGTCATATTGATCAGGGTGCAGCCCTGATCGGCGTACCAGCGGCTCTCCGCGCGGGTGGAGAACCGCGGGCCCTCGATCACCACCATGGTCCCACCGTCGAGGACGCCGTCGACCAGCGCCGCCGACCGCAGATCCGGGCAGTACGGATCGGCGAACCCGACGTGGATGCCGCCGCCATCGAAGTAGGTCGACGCCCGGCCCGCGGTGCGGTCCACCAGTTGGTCCGGCACGACCATCGCGCCCGGTCCCAACCGCGGGTCCAGACTGCCGACCGCGCACGGGGCCAGCACCTGTCGCACCCCGAGCGCGCGCAGCGCCCACATATTGGCCCGATACGGCACGGTGTGCGGCGAGTATTCGTGCCGCACACCGTGCCGGGGCAAAAACGCCACCTCATGGCCGGCGATCTCGCCGACGGTGATCGGCGCGCTGGGGGCGCCGTAGGGAGTGTCCGCCTCGACCCGGCGGGCGTCGGGCGGGAAGAAACTGTAGAGGCCGGAGCCACCGATCACGCCGATCATCACGCCATTGTCTCCGGCGCGACGACTACGTGCCGACACCGGCCTGCTCCGACGGGGCGAACCGGCGCCCCGCGTGCTTAGCTGACGGCGTGGCACTTCGAGTTCATAGCGGACCGCCGACCGTCCGGCTGGCGGCGGCCGCCGTCGTCGGCCTCGCGGCGATCGGGGTCTTCGGTTCTCAGGTCGGCTGGACGTACGCTCCGGTGGCGGGCTGGATCGCCGCCGCGCTGGTGTACCTGTGCTGGACCTGGCTGCTGATCGCCCCGATGACCCCGGCAGAAACGCGTGAGCACGCCACCGCCGCCGCCCGGGACGACTCCACCCCACGCGCGGTCGAGCTGATCGTGGTGCTGGCGGCCCTGGCCAGCCTCGCCGGGGTCGGCGCGCTGCTGGTCGCCGCACGACACGGCGGCGACGTCCGGAACGTGACGGTCGGGATCCTCAGCGTGATCTGCGCCTGGCTGACCGTGCACACCGCCTTCACGCTGCGGTACGCGCGGCTGTACTACCCGAATCGGGAGATCGATTTCAACGACCCGGAGTTCGAGCCGACCTACCTGGACTTCGCCTACGTGGCGTTCACCGTCGGCATGACCTACCAGGTTGCCGACACCAACCTGCGCAGTCCCCGGATGCGCCGGACCATCCTGGCCCAGGCGTTGGTGTCCTTCGTCCTCGGCGCGGTGATCCTGGCCATCTCCATCAACCTGGTGGCGAGCCTGCTGAATTTGGGCTGACTACGCTTGCCGGATGGCCACCGTCGCGCAGTGGGTTGAAGGCGCCCGTCCCCGCACCCTGCCCAACGCCATCGCGCCGGTGATCGCCGGCACCGGCGCCGCGGCCTGGCTGGGCGCCGCTGTGTGGTGGAAAGCGCTGCTGGCACTGCTGGTTTCGGTGGCGTTGATCATCGGGGTGAACTACGCCAACGACTACTCCGACGGCATCCGCGGCACCGACGACGAGCGCGCCGGCCCGGTTCGGCTGGTCGGCGCCCGATTGGCGGCGCCGCGGGCGGTGCTGACCGCCGCGCTGATCAGCCTCGGGGTGGCCGGGCTCGCCGGCGTCGCGTTGGCGCTGGCCAGCAATCCGTGGCTGATCGTCGCGGGCGCGGTGTGCATCGCGGCGGCCTGGTTCTACACCGGCGGCTCCAAGCCGTACGGCTACCTCGGTCTCGGCGAGGTGGCGGTGTTCGTGTTCTTCGGGCTGGTCGCGGTCTGCGGCACCCAGTACACCCAGGCGCTGCGGGTCGATTGGGTCGGCCTGGCCCTGGCGGTCGCGATGGGCTCGCTGTCTTCGGCGGTGCTAGTCGCCAACAATCTGCGCGACATCCCCACCGACACGGTCTCCGGCAAGATCACCCTGGCGGTGCGGCTCGGCGACACCCGGACCCGACGGCTGTACCTGGGGCTGCTTGTGGTCGCGGGCCTGTCCACGGTGGCCCTGGCTTTCGCCACTCCGTGGGCGCTGGCCGGACTGGCGGCGGCTCCGCTGGCGGCGCGCGCCGCCCGGCCGGTGGTCACCGGGGCCGTCGGGCCGGCGCTGATCCCGGTGCTGCGCGACACCGGGCTGACCATGCTGGTGCTGGCGACCTGCGCCGCCGTCGCGCTGGGGCTCGGTTAGATCCGGTTTCGGGGCCGAGCTGCACTCAGATCAGCTTCCGGCGGCCTTAGCCCCGACCCCCTCGCAACAGAAGCCCGCTGGGCAACACCCGCCACTTACGCAACAGGCCGTTAGGCGTCGTCCTCGCCGCGCAGCCGGCTCTGCAGGCGCTCACGCTCGGCGCGGCGGCCCTCATCGATCACGGCGATGCTGGCGGTGGCGCGCTGCCGCAGCGGGCGCAGCAGCCAGATGCCCAGCGGCATCGCGATGACCAGCCCGAACAGCGCGGCGACATAGGTGGGCAGGTTCTGCACCCCGAACGCCTTCGCGCCGTAGTAGATCACCACGGTCAACACCACCACCAGGGCAATGCGCGCCAGGGTGTACATCAGCACGTCGGTCATCATCCGGCCCATCGGGCGCTGCTCAGCCACGGTTCAGAGCCTACCCACGCGGGTATATTCGATCTCAGGAGGTTCGTCGTGCTTTACCTGCTCTTGGCCCTGTTTCTGGCAGCCGCGTTGGTCTACGTGGGTGTGCGGCTGTCGCAGCGGCGCACGGTGCCCCCGCGCGTGATCGGGCCCGACGACGACCCCGACTTCCTGCGCCGCCTCCCGTAGGAGACGCCGACGGTCGCGTCTGACCGCAAGTGGCCAACGAGGGGACGTTTCTTTCCCGAACGGCCTGCTACGGCACGTTCTCCTACGCGAGTGGCCATGTATTGCACGAGGGGCCAACGACGCACACAAAAGCCCAGGACGGCCCTGCGCGAGGCGGACGCCACGGAGCCCTCGTGCGCTAACTGGCCAATCGCGAAGGTTTTCGTGCCGGGATCGGCCACTCGCAAGATTTCTCGTGCGCTACCTGGCCGTTCGCGAACGTGCCCGCACGACGACGATCAACGTCAGGCTTCTCGTGACGCGCCCTAGTTACTGCTGAACCCGTCGGCCACGACGGCGGCCAACTCGATGAGGGCCTCCCGGGTCTGCGGGCGCAGCCGCTGCAGGTCGATCTCCGCGCCCTCTTCCAGGTGCGGGTCGAACGGCACCAGGCGCACCGCGCGGCAGCGCCGGGAGAAGTGGTCGACGACCTTCTGCAGGTCCACCTTGCGGCTGCGCGGCCGCACCGCGTTGATGACGGTGACCGCGTTGCGGACGAGTTCCTCGTGTCCGTGCGCGTCCAGCCAGTCCAGCGTCGCCGACGCGCTGCGGGCGCCGTCGACCGATCCGGAGCTGACGATGATCAGGGTGTCGGCGTTGGCCAGCACCGCGGACATCGCCGAGTGCATCAGACCGGTGCCGCAGTCGGTGAGGACCAGGCTGTAGTAGCGCTCCAGCACCTCGAGCACCTGGGTGTAGTCGGCGTCGCTGAACGCCTCGGACACCGCCGGGTCGGCCTCCGACGCCAGCAACTCCAGCCGGCTGGGGCCCTGGGAGGTGTAGCGGCGCACATCGCTGTAGCGGGCGATGTCCGCGGCGCCGGCGATCAGATCGCGCACGGTGGCCGGGGTTTCCAGCGCCGCCTTCTGGCTCAGCGTCCCGCGGTCGGGGTTGGCGTCGACGGCCACGACCCGGTCACCGCGGATGGAGGCGAACGTCGCGCCCAGCGTCGCGGTGATGGTGGTCTTGCCGACGCCGCCCTTGAGGCTGAGCACCGCGATGGTGTGGCAGCCGGCCAGCGGCTTGTTGACGTGCGCGATCAGGTTGCTGTGGTGCTCGCCCGCAGCCCCTTCGCCGAGGTTCACCAGCTTGCCGGTGCCCAGGTAGACCCAGCGTCGCCAACCCTGGGTCGGCGCCGGCTTCACCTGGCGCAGCAGCGAACTGGTGGACAGGTCCGGGTAGGGGGTCTGCGGCACCACGGGGCGCACCGGGACCGGCAGCGCCGCGCCGGCCGGGGTGGGGGCCGGGCGCACCGGGGCGTTGTGGCCGAAGTGCGGACCGTAGCCGGGCTGGCCGAACGGGTCGACCGACGGCATCCCGGTGGGCGGGGCCAACTGCGCGGTGGGCCGGGTCGGGCCGGTCATCGGGTCCGGTTCGGCGAAGCGCTGCTCGGTGCGGCGCTGCTCACTACGGAAGCTGGGCTGCGGGTAGCCGCCCGAGGGTTGCCGCACCGGTTCGATCAGGCTGGTCGGGGCCTCATCCTCATCGCGGCGGCGGGGATCGGAACCCAATGAATCTGACACCAAAACTCCTCGTCTGCGTTTCTCGACAGCCTGCGTTTCTCGACGACGCTGCCCGGGGTATCGGCCCAGCGCTCAGCGCCGTTAACCGGAAACGGGCAACCGTGTCCGATCACACATCGCGCGGGTGGGCGCCGGTGCGTGCGCACACCGGGCGCCACTCGACATCGCTCAGCCCACTCCCGCGTAGGAGTGGAAGCCGACGGTGACCAGGTTGATGAAGAACAAGTTGAAGACCATCACCACGAAGCCGGCCACGTTGATCCAGGCCGCCTTGCGGTCACGCCAACCGGCGGTGGACCGGGCGTGCAGGTAGGCGGCGTAGATCACCCAGGCGATGAAGGACACCGTCTCCTTGGGGTCCCAGCCCCAGTAGCGGCCCCAGGCCTCCTCGGCCCAGATCGCGCCGAAGATGACACCGAAGCCGAACACCGGGAACGCGAAAATCGTGGTGCGGTAGGCGATCCGGTCCAGCGCCTTCGCGTCCGGCAGCCGGGACACCAGCGCGGCCATCGGGCCTCCTGCGTCCGGTTCGGCCCACCGGGAGGTCTTGAGCAGGAACAGGATGCTGGCCACGCCGGCCACCAGGAACACCCCGGAGCCCAGGCTGACCACCGACACGTGGATCGGCAGCCAGTAGGACTGCAGGGCGGGCATCACCGGCGCCGCGTGCGCGTACAGCCACTTGCCCGAGACGGTCAGCAGGATCAGCACCGGCAGCAGCACGAAGACCCACAGCGAGCGGTAACCGGAGCGGCGCAGCACCACCGCAGCGGCCAGCAGGCCGAACAGGCAGGTCAGGTTGATGAACTCGTACATGTTGCCCCACGGCACCCGTGAGGTCGCCAGGCCGCGCAGCACCACGCTGACGGCCAGCAGTCCGATGCCCAGGTACACCAGGGCGACACCCGCGCGACCGGTGCGCTCTTCGACCGAGCGGGTCGGGGCCGACGCCACCACACCGGGAACCTCGGCGTCCGAGCTGACCGTCGCGCCGACGGACACCAGTTCTTTCTCGGCCGCCTTGCGGCTGCGGCTATAGGCCAATTCGATGGCCAGCGCCAGCAGCGCCAGGGTCAGGACCAGCACCGACGAGGTGAACGCCCAGTCGGAGTAGCGGGACAACCCGATATCGACGTGCTCGCTGTTCATCGACCTTCCTTATGTCCTGCTGACCCGGAATCGAGCAATCGGGAGGCCAATCGCTCGAACTCGTCGCCCCAACCGGAGTTGTCGGTGCGCGCCAGGCCGCCAAGCTCGACGTTCACGGTACCCGCCACACCGGCGGGCTCAATCCGCGCCCACACCCGGCGGCTGCGCACCACCAGCGACACCAGCAGCCCGCCCATCATGGTCATCGAGAAGATCAGCACCCAGATCTGCGCCGGGTCGTGGCTGACCTGCAGGTTCACAAACGGGGTGACGTCGGTGAACGCGACGACCGTGCCGTCGTCCAGGCGCACCGACTCCCCTAGCGACAGGTTGGTCCGCTTCTCCCGCTTCAGCCGGTCCTGCGCCATCATCGAGTGGTCCAGGGCGAAGATCGACTGCGGCCGGCCGGTGTCCAGGCCGGTGTCGCCGCGGTAGATGTCGATGGCCACCGCCGGGTCACGCAGCTCCGGGTAGCTGGAGGACAGCAGGGTGGCGGCGCCGCCCTCCTCACCGCTGGTGAGTTGTTGGGTCGGTGCCAGCAGACCCTGAATGGCGATCTGGTTCTTCCGGCGCTCCATCGCGTCCGGGTAGGCGCCGGCGGGCGGGTCGATCCGGATCGCGCCGGAGGACAGCAGCGTGTTCAGGTCGTCGGGCCGCCACTGGATGGTCTGGCTGCGCACCTGTCCGTCCGGGAAGGTGACGGTGAACGTCGGCGCGTAACCGTGGCCCTGCAGGTAGACGCGGTCGCCGGCGACCCGCAGCGGGTGGTTGACCTCCAGCCGGTAGTCCCGCCAGATGTCATCGGTCAGATCGGCGCCGGCCTGGTAGCGGATGTCCGCGGCGAACGACAGCGCCTGCCCGCTGGGCAGGTAGTCGGCGTCGAAGCCGTCGACCTGGACGCACATCGGGTAGAGCGAGGTGCCGTCGACAGTGTTTCCGGCGCGGAACGAGTCGAACGCCGACGGGGACGCGGTGCAGAATCCGGGGCCGCCGTCGGCGATGACGATGACGTTGCCCTCGTAACCGAACAGCTTTCCGGCGGCGACGGCGGCGAGCAGGCCCAGCAGCGAGAAGTGGAACACCAGGTTGCCGAACTCACGCAGGTAGCCCTTTTCCGCGGACACCGTGACGCCGGCGCCGTCCGGGCGGGTGATGGTGCGCCAGCCGCGCAGTTTGGCGGTGATTCCCGCGGCGACGCTTTCCGGGTCGCCGACGGCGCAGCCCTCGGCGTGCTTGGGCAGTCGGCCGAGGTTGCGCGGAGCCTTGGTGGGGACCGCCCGCATGGATCGGATGTGGTCGATGATCCGCGGGGTCAGGCAGCCGATCAGCGAGATGACCAGCAGGACGTAGATGGCGGTGAACCAGAAGCTGGAGAACACGTCGAACATCTGCAGCCGGTCCAGCCACGGCCCGATCGTCGGGTGTTGGACGAGGTACTCGTCGACCTTGCCGGCGTTCAGCGAGCGCTGCGGGATCAGCGCACCCGGCACCGCGCCGAGGGCCAGCAGGAACAGCAGCACCAGCGCGGTGCCCATGGAGGTCAGCGCGCGCCAGGTGTTGCGGATCAGAGCGAGCGGCGAGCGGCGGGCTTTGGTCCGCTCCGGGGGCTCGTCGGTCGTCTCCACCGTCTGCTCAGTCACGCTCACAGGGGCAACCTCACGTCGCTGACGAACGCGTCGCGGACCCAGCCGACGAATTCGTTCCAGGCCCCCGACAGCAGCGCGACCCCGACCAGGATCATCAGCACCCCGCCAACGATCTGGATGGTCCGGGTGTGCCGGCGCAGCCAGCCCATCCCGGACACCGCCCAGCCGGAGCCCAGCGCCAACGCCACGAACGGCAGGCCCAGGCCCAGGCAGTACGCGATGACCAGGGCGACGCCGCGGCTGACGGTGGCCCCATCGGTCGCCGACGCGACGGTGATGACCCCGGTCAGCGTCGGGCCCAGGCACGGCGTCCAGCCCAGCCCGAACACCGCGCCCAGCAGCGGCGCGCCGGCCAGCGTGGACACCCGCCGCGGGGTGAACCGGACCTGCCGCTGCAGCGCCGGGACGAACCCGATGAACACCAGGCCCATCAGGATGGTCAGCACACCGCCGATGCGTTGCAGCAGCACCTGGTTGGTGATCAAGGTGGTGGTCATGCCGAGCACAGCGACGGTGCCCAGCACGAACACGGTGGTGAAACCGGCCACGAACAGCAGCGCCGCGCCGGCCAGCCGCAGCGCCTCGGAGCGACGGGTGAGCACCCGGGCGCCGGGGGTGTTCTCGTCGACGCCGACGACCGCGGCCAGATACGACAGGTACCCGGGCACCAGCGGCACCACGCACGGCGAGGCGAACGAGATCAATCCGGCCAGCACGCAAACCCCGAGCGCCAGCAGCAGCGGCCCGTTGACGGCGATCTCGGTGGCTCCGGTCACGGCGCGCCCTCGGCGGTCGCGCCCTCGGCGGGTTCGTCGGCCAGTCGCTGGACGACGGGCAGCAGGTCGCTGGCCAGCAGTTCGCGTAGGAACACCGCGGCCACCCGGTGCTGACGGTCCAGCACGATGGTCGCCGGGACGGTGGTGGTCGGGTATTTGCCGCCGAACGCGATCAGGGTGCGCAGCGCCGGGTCGTAGATCGACGGGAAGGTGATGCCGCGGTCGGTGATGAAGTCGACGGCCGCGTCGCGGTTGTAATCGCGGACGTTGATGCCGAGCACGGTGACGCCCTGGTCGCGGGTCTGCTCGTAGACCTGTTGCAGGTCGCTGATCTCGGTGCGGCACGGGGCGCACCACTGACCCCACACGTTGAGCACGATCACCTGTTCGGGGAAGTCGTCGACGCCGATGGTGGTCTCGGGATCCATCAGGTCGGGCCCGGAGATCTTCCCGGGCTTGCCGCGGTCGGCCGGCGGGTCGTAGAAGATGTCGGTCTTGCCGCCGGGGGCGACGAACTCGAAGGTGCCGCCGGTGACGACGGCGTCATCGCCGGTGGCGCAACCGGTCACCAGCAGCGCCGCGGCCGCCAGCGCCGCCTGCAGTCGGCGCGCCGTCGACCCGAACCTGCCGCTCACCGACCGGCCGGCTCCGCATATCCCCAGCCGACCAGGGTGTCGCCGTCGTAGGCGAAGGTGGTCAGTGAGGCCAGGTTGCACTGCCGGTGCGTCGGGAAGTGCGCCAGCCGGGATCCGGTCAGGGCGCGGCGCAGCGTTTCCACCGGCAGTTGGTGGCTGACGCACACCGCTTCGTGCCCGACGGCGGCCTGGCGCGCCCGGTCGACGGCGGCCATCATGCGGGCCGCGATCTGCCGGTACGGCTCACCCCAGGATGGGGTGATCGGGTCGCGCAGGTGCTTCCAGTTCCGCGGGTCGCGCAGCGCGCCGTCCCCCGGGGACACCCGCTGGCCCTCGAAGATGTTCTCCGATTCGATCAGCTCGTCGTCGGTGTGGATGGTCAGCCCGTGCTCGGCGGCGATCGGCGCGGCGGTCTCCTGGGCCCGCTGCAGCGGCGACGCGACGATGTAGGTGATGTCGTTTTTGGCCAGCCATTTCGCGACGGCCTGCGCCTGGGCCTGGCCGCGGTCGGACAACCGATAGCCGGGCAGCCGGCCGTAGAGGATCTTCTCCGGGTTGTGCACCTCGCCGTGGCGCATCACGTGCACCAGCGTCTTCTCAGGCATTCGCGTCCTTGGGGTCGGTGGCTGCGGCGGCGGCCCGGGCGGCGGCGGGCAGCGCCGCGGCGATGGTGTCGAAGGCGGCGTCGTCGAGGGCGGCCGAAACGAACCACGCCTCGTACGCGCTGCACGGCGGGTACACACCGCCGTCGAGCAGGGCGTGGAAGAACGGTGGGAAACGCCAGGTCTGGGCGGCCTGGGCCGCGGCGAAGTTCGTCACCTCGGCGTCTGTGAAGAACACGCTGAGCATGTTGCCGGCGCATTGCACCCGGTGGGTGACGCCCTCGGCGGTCAGCGCGTCGGTGAGCAGCCCGGCCAACCGGTCGGCGTTTCGGTCCAGCGCGGCGTACACCTCGTCGTCGGCGGCGCGCAGGGTGGCCAGGCCGGCGGCCATCGCGACCGGGTTCCCGGACAGCGTGCCGGCCTGATAGACGGGTCCGAGCGGGGCGAGGCGCTCCATGATGTCGGTGCGGCCGCCGAACGCCGCGGCCGGCAGCCCGCCGCTCATCACCTTGCCGAAGGTGAACAGGTCGGCTTCCACCGGATCGAGGCCGAACCAGCCGCTGCGGCTGACCCGGAAACCGGTCATCACCTCGTCGGAGATCAGCAGCGCGCCGTGCTCGGTGGTCAGCCGGCGCAGCGCGGCGTTGAAGCCGTTCACCGGCGGCACGCAGCCCATATTGCCGGGGCTGGCCTCGGTGATGACGGCGGCGATCTCGTCGCCGTAGCGGTTGAAGGTCTCCGACACCGCGTCGATGTCGTTGTAGGGCAGCACGATGGTGTCGGCTGCGCTGGCCCCGGTCACTCCCGGCGAGGTGGGCAGGCCCAGGGTCGCCACACCGGAGCCGGCGGCGGCCAGCAGCGCGTCGACGTGGCCGTGGTAGCAGCCCGCGAATTTGATCACCTTGGCGCGGCCGGTGTAGCCGCGGGCCAGCCGCAGCGCGCTCATGGTGGCCTCGGTGCCCGAGTTCACCAGCCGCAGCCGCTGCACCGGCCCGACGCGGCCGATGATCTCCCGGGCCAGCTCGGACTCACACGCCGTCGGCGCCCCGAACGAGAGGCCGTTTCTGGCCGCCTGCGCGACGGCGTCGACGACCTCCGGATGCGCGTGGCCGAGGATCATCGGGCCCCAGGAGCAGACCAGGTCGACGTAGACGTTGCCGTCGGCGTCGGTCAGTCGGCAGCCTTGCGCGGAGCTGATGAACCGCGGTGTGCCGCCGACGGATTGGAACGCGCGGACCGGGGAGTTCACGCCACCGGGGATGACCTCGCAGGCATCGGCGAACAGCGCCGCCGACAGGTCCGTGTTGCTCACCCCTTCAGTCTTACAGGCGCTCCGGCGCGGTCCTAATCAGAGGGTCGGGTCGCCCACCTGCGGGGCGGCGGGGGTTTCGCCCCCGGGCGCCGGGGAGTGGGTGGGCCCGGGCGCATGCGTGGTTTCGGCGGTGTGGGCGTTCAGCCAGGCGACGCCGTCACGGGCGGAACGCTTGAGCGCCGAGCGCTCCCCCAGGTAGACCGCGCCCCAGCCGAGGCCGGGAATCATCGACAGGTAGCGGTAGCGCTTGGTCGGCTTGTGCCGCTTGCCGGTCTCGTCGAAGACCGCCCGCAGGATGCCGGCCAGCTGCCACAGCGTGCGGGTGACCACCACCGGCATGGAGGACTTGATCGCCTCCAGCGGGGCGAAGCCCTTCGGCGCGGTCTCCGGCAGCGGGCCCGGATCGGGATGGTCGTCGCAATCGAAGTCCGGCGGCAACTGTCGTCGGCACAGCACCTCGGCCAGCAGTCGCACCTGTTCGCGGTGGTCGGTGACGCCGTACTCGCGGGCCACCGCGCACAGCACGATGGCCTGGTTGACGAAGCCGGTGATGTCGCTGATCGGCAGCAGCCGGTTCAGCCAGCCGAACGCGCCCGGGGAGGCGACCGCGACGGTGTCCAGACCGCCGACCCGGTTCACCCACCAGGACACCCGCTGGTCGCGACTCATCCGCTCCCAGGCCGCGGTGCCGGGCAGTTCGACGGCGTTGGCCAGGTGCGCGCCGGCGTTCATGGCGCGGTTGGCGTTGCTCGGCGCGCGCCCGGCCTCCTTGCGGCGCCGGCGCACCCGGAAGCGGCGGATCCGGTCGCCGATGCCGCGGGCGGGCCGCAGCAGCCGGTGAGTGCGGGCGCGCAGCCCGGTGACGTCGGTTTCGCTCAGCAGGTCCAGCAGCGGGTCGATGACGGCGACGGCTTTGCTCAGCCCGTCGGCCACGTCGGCGTCGCTGAGGGTGGCGTGCGGTTTCGGCAGGATGCCCATGGCGTTGATTGTGGCCTATCGGCGCGCTGAGCCGGGGCCAGAGCCGTCGAACCCGTCGGCGAGGGAACACTTTTCGCACGAAGTGCCAGTTCTGGCACGCCAACCCCAGGAACGCGCGTGCGAAAAGTGGTCCGTCGCGGGGATGTGCGCACTCCGACCTGTACAGAACCGAGCGGTCGCGCGATGATCGGAGGATGCGACTTCCTCAGCGGCTGGCCCGGTTCAACCGGCACGTCACCAATCCGATCCAGCGCCTTTGGGCGGGCAAGGCCCCGACATTCGGGATCCTGGAGCACGTCGGGCGCAAATCGGGCAAGACCTATCGCACCCCGTTGACCGTATTCGGCACCGACGACGGCGTGGCGATCCTGCTGACCTACGGTCCGAACCGGGACTGGCTGAAGAACATCACCGCGGACGGCGGCGGGTTGATGATCCGCCGCGGCAAAACCTTCCGGGTGACCGATCCGAAGGTGATGAGCAAGGAGCAGGCCGCGCCCTACATCACCGGCCCGATGCGACTGGTGTTCCCGCGGCTTCCGTTCGAGCAGGCGGTCGTGCTCAAGCGCGCCAACTGAGCGGCTGGGCCTGGCCCAGCAGCACCGCGGCCGGGGCCACCCGCAGCCGGTAGGGCCGCAGCCGCCAGCCGGCGAAGCTCTCCGAGGTCGGGCCGTCGGCCCACTGCGGGATGATCGCCGGGTCGTAGCCGACCGGGGCCGGCGCGGTGGCGAACCGCTCCCACAGCGCGGCGCGGCCGGCGTCGTCGAAGACCCACTCGACCTCGCAGTCGGCGAGGCAGGTGTCCTGGTCGGGATGCCAGTAGTTCGCCGAGAGCTGCGGGTGGGCGGCGATGTGCGCGCGCTTGAGCGGCGAGGCCCACACCGCGATCCAGCCGGTCAGTTCGGCGCCGTCCCATTCCCAGATCGGGTGCAGCACCCGGCTGGTGGGGCGGCCGGCGTCGTCGACGGTGGCCACCGAGGCCCACACGATGCGGTGCGCCATCTCGACGAAGGCGGGGGCGACGGTCTGCAGTTCGGTCATATCTGCCTTTATACGGTGGCGGCGCGCAGCGCCGCGGGCACGCTGGGCAGGAACTCCGCGGCGGCGAACGCGCGGATGTCCTCAATGGTGTCCAGCGGGCGCAGGCCCGGCAGCAGCAGCGCCATCAGCGCGTACCGCAGGATGGCGTCGGCGAGTTCGTTGACCGTCCGCGGCCCCACTTTCGCGGCGAAGCCGGTCGGGAACACCCGCTGCAGGGCGGCGGTGACCCGGGTGAGCGCCGCCCCGTAGTGCTGGTGGGCCAGTTCCAGCGCCAACGCGGGCTCGTCGGTGATCAGCCGGTTCAGCACTCGGTGGTCGCGGAACTTGACGATCGCGACGGTGAACGCTTCGACGTAGATGTTGGATTGCGGCCCGAGGGCGTTGATGTGTTCGGCGATCTCGGCGAACAGTTCGTCGTTCTCCCGGTCCATCACCGCGGCGATCAGTTCGTCGCGGCCGGCGAACCGGCGGTAGATGGTGGTGCGGCTGACCCCGGCGCGTCGGGCCACATCGTCGAGCGCCACCCGGCGGAAGCCGTGCGCGGAGAACTCGGCGAGGGCGGCGTCCAGGATGGCCCCGGTCGTCGCGTCGGCGGCTATGGGGTCACCCCGGCGTCGGCGTAGGCGCGCTTGGCGATCGGGGTGTAGCGCGCCGACATCGGCAGCCGGTCCCAGATCCGGTTCACCGTCGGGGTTCGCCAGAGGGCGGCGAAGCGCTGGTAGCGGCGCTCCTGCTTCTCGGTCCACGGCAGGTTCAGCATGGCCCGGGCCCGCGGCGGCATGCCTCCGGTGGTCAGGAACGCCGCGACCGGATTGAACAGTGGCGCGATGATTTTCCAGGCCAGCGGGTGCACGGCCTTGGGTTTGGGGAAGCCCTTGGTGACGTAGCCGACGCCGTAGATGGCGGTCCGGTGAGGCACCAGGACGGTGTCCATCATGTGGTCCCAGTAGGCGGTGAACGCGGCGTAGTCGGCCGGCAGGATCCGGTCGCTGACGCCGTAGCGACGGTACCAGGTCTTGGATTCGGAGTAGATCTGCTCGCGCTCGGCGTCGCTGAGCCGGCGCACGAAGGTGTCTGCCATGTACAGCACCGCTTCGACGAAGGTGGCGTGCGCCCAGAAGTAGGTTTCCGGGTTCAACGCGTGGTAGCGCCCGCCGTCTGGGCCGGGCATCTCCCCCTTGATGCCGGTGTGGAAGTCGCGGACCCGGGTGCCGGCGTTGTCGTCCTCGGAGCCGTAGACGGTGCCGAAGATGGGCGGCATCGAACGCTTGATCCGGGCGGCGGTGTCGGCGAAGAACACCGAATGATCCGCGACGCCCTGGCCGAGTTCGGCGAGCATGTTCTGCAGCACGGCGGGCCGCGGGCCGATCAGGTACATCCGGTTGTCGCCGAACCACCGCCAGATCAGCGAGTCGGCGTCCAGCGGCAGGCCGTCGGCGCGCCCCTCCCCGGACAGTGCTTCGGCGTCAGCCAGTTCCGTCATAGGAACAATGTTACAAATATTGTCCCCTGTACCGCAATCACCCGACGGGCACGGCCGCGTACCCCGCTTCGTCGACGGCGGCCAGCACCGCGGCGTCGTCGACGGGGCCGGACGCGGTGACCACCAGCTTTCCGGTCGACGCGCTGACCTCGATCGACTCCAAGCCGGGCAGCTCACTCAGTTCCTCGCGGACCGCCCTCTCGCAGTGCTCGCAGGACATCCCGGTGACCTGGTATTCCGTGGTCGTCATGCTGGATCCCTTCCCGTCGCCCATCACGAACACCATTGAGTGCATACCCCCTAGGGGTATGTATCAATGGATCGCCGCAACCGGGCGACGCCCAGCACCGCGCAGACACCCGCGGCGGTGACCGCCATCAGGAAGAGCGTCACCAGCGACGGGTCGAAGACCACCGACTCGGTGGCCGGGGCGCCCTCGACGACGGGATTGACCGCGACGGTGCGCTGCGCCGCCAGCCAGCTCCACACCCCCAACACAGCGAACAGCGCCGCGGCGCCGATCAGCACCCGGGCCCGCCGAGCGGTGCGCCCCGGCTCAGTCATCTGCCGGGCCTTCCTCCCGGTCGTTGAGCAACGCCACCAGCGCCGCCCGCAGGCCGTGGTGGTTGCGCCCCCAGGCCTGCACGATCCGCTGATCAGCCAACCGCAGCCCGATGCCCTTGCGACCGCGGGGCACTCCGGTCAGCTCCCCCAGCGACGGGGCGTCGCGCCAATGCACGTCGGCGTCCGGCTCCACCGGCGTGGCGCCCTTGGCCTCGGCCGGGTCCAGCCCCGCCTTGCGCAGCGCGCGCGCCGTCACCGGGTTCACCCAAGCCTGTCGCGGTCCGCCGTCGTCGCCATCGGAGAGCTCCGGGAAGATCCCGACGATCTGCGCGGTGGGCAGCCGCTGAGCGCCCTGGCGCAGAATGCCCGGCGTCAGTTCGACGGTGGTGTGATGACGCGCGCCGAGCACCACGATGGTGGTGAAGATGGTGAGGATCCCGCCGAACACCACCGGCAATCCCCACTGGAAGCCCACGCCGCTGCTGACCTGCATATAGGCCAGCACGCCACCGCCGGCGGGCCCGGCCAGCAGCCAGAACAGGCTGGCGCCAGGTTCGGCGAACAGCACCGGGGCGTCCTCGCCGGGCGGGGTGGTCGGCTCAGACAACGAGGTCTCCGTATCCCTGATGGCCGGTGCGCTCGGCGAACCACGCCCGGGCCGCCGGCCGTGTCAGCATCAGCGCGCCGACGATGATCGGAAGCATGCCGATGATGGTCAGCAGGTGCGACCCGAGGAACACCGTGATGACCAGCACCGCGAACACGGTGGCCACCGACAGCACCACGCCGCTGCGGCGGTAGCGCTCATCACCGCGCCGGGCCTGGGCGGTCAGATACCCGATGCCGAGGCCGGCGGCCGCCACCAGCACACCGCCGATGCGATGCGCCAGCAGCAGGCTTTCGGTCTGGTCGGGGGTGAGCACGCCCTGGGCCTGCGCGCGGATGGCGTCGCCGTCGACGGTCGCGGCCAGCGCACCGCCCACGATCAACAGGATGGCGCCGACGAACATCGACCAACTGGCGGCCTCGACGACTTTCGGCCGGTTCTGAGGTGAGGTCATGATCCCCCAGCCTATTGGAGCCAGCCGCAGGCTTCCGCGGCCCAGTAGCTCAGCACGATATCCGCGCCGGCCCGTCGGATGGACAGCAGCGATTCCAGCGCGGCGGCCCGACGGTCGATCCAGCCGTTGGCGGCCGCGGCGGAGATCATCGCGTACTCGCCGGAGACCTGGTAGGCCGCCACCGGCACATTGGACAGCTCGGCGGCGGCGCGGACCACGTCGAGGTAGGACATCGCCGGCTTCACCATCACCAGGTCCGCGCCCTCGGCCAGATCGAGGTCGATCTCGCGCAGCGACTCCCGGAAATTGGCCGGATCCTGCTGGTAGGTGCGGCGGTCGCCGGTGAGGCTGGACCCCACGGCCTCCCGGAACGGGCCGTAGAACGCCGAGGCGTACTTGGCGGCGTACGCCAAGATCGCGACGTCGGCGTGCCCGGCGTCGTCCAGCGCCGCCCGGATCACGCCGACCTGGCCGTCCATCATCCCGCTGGGGGCCACGACGTGCGCGCCGGCCGAGGCCTGCACGACGGCAAGGTCGGCGTACCGGGCGTTGGTGGCGTCGTTGTCGACGCGACCGAGGTCGTCGAGCACCCCGCAGTGTCCGTGGTCGGTGAACTCGTCCAGGCAAGTGTCGGCCATCAGCACGGTGGCGTCGCCCAGATCGGCGGCCAGATCGGCCAGCGCGACGTTGAGGATTCCGTCGGCGTCCGTGCCCACCGAGCCGCAGGCGTCCTTATCGCCTTCGGCGGGCACCCCGAACAGCATCAGCCCGCCGACGCCGGCGGTCACCGCTTCGGCGGCGGCGGCGCGCAGCGAATCCCGGGTGTGTTGCACGACGCCGGGCATCGAGGACACCGGCCGGGGCTCGGCGATGCCGTCAGCGACGAACATCGGCAGCACCAGGTGCCGCGGTTCCAGCGACGTCTCGGCGACCAGCCGGCGCATCGCACGCGTGGTTCGCAGCCGCCGGGGCCGGTGGAGGGTCACGGCGGACTACCGGCGACGGCTCTTCTTGCGCGGCGGGGGCAGCGCGCCCTCGGCGCGCAGCCGGGCGGCGTGCTCGGCAAGCGCGTCGACCAGCGGGCCGATCGCGGCGGTCTCCGGCTGCACGTCCACCCGCAGGCCGAACTCGGCGGCCGTCTCGGCGGTCTTGGGGCCGATGCACGCCACGATGGTCCGGGCGTGCGGCTTGCCGGCGATGCCGACCAGGTTGCGGACCGTGGAGCTGGAGGTGAAGCAGACCGCGTCGAACCCGCCGGTCTTGATCATCTCGCGGGTCTGCGCCGGCGGCGGGGCGGCGCGCACGGTGCGGTAGGCGGTGACGTCCTCGATCTCCCAGCCGGATTCGCGCAGGCCTTCGGCCAGGGTCTCGGTGGCGATGTCGGCACGCGGCAGCAGCACCCGGTTGACCGGGTCGAAGATCTCGTCGTACGGCGGGAACTCGGCCAGCAGGCCCAGCGAGGACTGCTCACCGGAGGGCACCAGCTCGGGGCTGATGCCGAAGGCGCGCACCCGCTCCGCGGTGGCCTCGCCGACGCAGGCGATCTTGACCCCGGAGAACGCGCGGGCGTCCAGGCCGAACTCGCCGAACTTCTCCCAGACCGCGCGCACCGCGTTGGTGGAGGTGAACACCACCCACTGGTAGCGGCCGTCGACCAGACCCTTGACGGCGCGTTCCATCTGCGCGGGGCTGCGCGGCGGCTCGACGGCGATGGTGGGCACCTCGATCGGCAGCGCGCCGTGGCCGACGAGCTTGTCGCTCATCTCACCGGCCTGGTCCTTGGTGCGCGGCACCAGCACGGTCCAGCCGTACAGGGCGCGGCTCTCCCACCAGTTCAGCTTGGCGCGGTTGGCGACGGTGCGGCCGATGGTGACCACCAGCGGACCGGTCAGCGGACCGGCCGGGTCGGCGGCGCCGAGCGCGGCGCGTTCGGTCAGGCCGCTCAGCGTCGTCTCCACGCTGCGCTGCTGGCAGGTGGTGCCCTGGGCGGTGACCACACAGGGGGTGTTGTCGGCCAGGCCGTAGTCGATCAGGGTGCGGGCCGCGTCCGCGAGATGCTCGGGGCCGGCCTGCAGGATCAGTGGGCCGGGAGCGGCGGCCAGCGCCGCCCAGTCCACGTCGCCGCGGACGTCGGCGATAGTGTGCGAGGAGCCCAGCGGCAGGCCGCCGTAGGTGGGCACCGCGGTGGTGGCGGGCAGGCCCGGCACGATGTCGAAGACCAGCTGGGTCCGCGCGATCGCGTTCACCTCGGCCAGCACCGGGTCCAACGACAGCGGGTCGCCGAACACCAGGCGCACCACGTCGTTGCCCTTGCGGGCCTCGGCGACCATGGTCTTGGCGACCTCGGCGGGATCGCCGAGCGCGGGGCGCACCTCGGCGCCGCCGCTGACGATCGGGGCCGCGGCCTCTTCGCCGGCCGGGGCGGCCACCGGGTCGGGTCCGACGGTCGGCGGCAGATCGGCGCCGGCCAGCCGCAGCACGGCCTCGGGGACATCGGGATCGGTGAACACCAGGGCCGCGGCGCCGAGCACCGACTTGGCCCGCGTGGTCAGCAGACCGGGGTCCCCCGGGCCGGAGCCCACAAACGTGATACGCCCCGGCTTGGCCTTACGCCCTCGCGTGGTCATGTATCTCTCCCACCGCTTTCTGAATACCCGGCTAGTGCAGGGAATCCATCAGTTCTCGCGCGCCCAGCTCGAAAAGCTCCCCGGCGACCGAGCGTCCCAGCTCGGCTGCCCGGTCGGGAGTCCCGATCCCGGACGCGCGGATCACATCGGATCCGTCGAGTGCCGCCACGCAGGCGCGCAGCGACAGCTCTTCGAAGACATTGCCGTCCTCATCGATCGACTCGACCACCTCAGCGATCGCGCCGACCGGTGCGGAACAACCCGCCTCCAGTTCGGCGAGCAGGATTCGCTCGGCGGTGACGGCTGCCTGAGTGTCGGCGTCGTTCAAATTCGCCAACAGCCCCACCAGCTCGGCATCACCGGAACGGCACTCGATCGCCAGCGCCCCCTGAGCCGGGGCCGGCAACATCTGCACCGGCTCCAGCGTCTCGGTCACGGCCTCGAGGCGTCCGATACGGGCCAGACCCGCTCGAGCAACCACGATGGCATCGAGTTCACCGCTGCTCACCCTGTTCAACCTGGTATCTAGGTTGCCTCTTAGGGGGCGGATTTCCAAACCGAGACCCAGTGCTCTAAGCTGCGCCGCCCGCCGCACCGAGGATGTGCCGATCGTCGCGCCGGCCGGCAACTCCCCCAGCACCAGGTTGTCGCGCGCCACCAGGGCGTCGCGGGCGTCCGCCCGGGCCGGGGTGGCGGCGATGACGAACCGGGGGTCCGCGCCGGTTGGCAGGTCCTTGTAGGAGTGCACGGCGGCGTCGACGCGGCCGTCGGCGATGGCTTCGCGCAGTTCCGCGGTGAACACCCCGACCCCGATCTCGGCGACCGGGGCCTGTGAGCGGTCGCCCTGGGTGGAGATGATGACCAGCTCGGCGGGCCGGCCGAGGGCGATCAGCGCGTCGCGCACCGTGCCGGCCTGGGTGGTGGCCAGCAGGCTGCCGCGGGTGCCGATCCGGATCGGCTGCGATCCGGCCAAGTCAGGAGTGGGCAATCTACTCGTCGTTCTCAGCGGTCAGTTGATTGTCGAAATCCATTGACACCGAAGGCAATTCACCGGCCGTGGCGACGGCTTCGACGGCCGTCGGATCCAGCTCGAAGAGTTCCCGCAGCGCTTCGGCGTAGCTGTCGCCGCCCGGCGCGCCGGCCAGTTGTTTGACCCGCACGGTCGGGGCGTGCAGGAGCTTGTCCACCACCCGCTTCACGGTCCGGGCGACCTCGTCGCGGTGGCTGGTGTCCAACCCCGGCAGCCGGTTGTCCAGCCGCAGCAACTCGGCCTCCACCACCTCCGCGGCGCGTTGCCGCAGCGCGGTGACGGTCGGGGTGACCTCGGCCATCCGCTGCCGGGCCAGGTAGGTGGCCACCTCGGTGGCCACGATCGCGCGGGCCGCCTCGGCGTCGCCGGAGGCCGCCCGGGCGGCCGGCTCACGCTGGATGCGCTCCATGTCGACCACGAGCACACCCGGCAAGCCGCCGACGGCCGGGTCGACGTCGCGCGGCATGCCCAGGTCGCAGATCACCAGCGGGCGCTCCCCCGCGCCGGCCGAGGAGCGGTGCGCCAGCGCGTGGTGCACATCGGCCAGCGAGACCACCGGGCTGACGGCTCCGGTGCTGCTGATCACCACGTCGGCGTCGATCAGCGCGCCCGCAACATCGTCGAGCGCCACCGCGGTGGCGATCACACCCAGTTCGCTGAGGTTGGCGGCCAGCCGGTGCGCGCGGGCCATCGACCGGTTGACCACATGGACCTTGGCGATGCCGGCGCGGGCCAGGTGCGCGCCGGTGAGCGCGCCCATCGACCCGGCGCCGACGACGACGGCGGCGCGTCCGGCCAGTCCGTTCAGCGGCCCGTCGGCCATGCCGAGGGCCACCGACACCACCGAGGCCCCGGCGGCGTCGATCCCGGTCTCCGAATGCACCCGCTTGCCGACCGAGAGCGCGCGCTGCGACAGCTCATGCAGGGTGCGACCGACGGTCTGATTGGCTTCCGCCGAGGCATAGGCGCGGCGCACCTGGCCCAGCACCTGCTGCTCGCCGAGGACCGCCGAATCCAGGCCGGCGGCCACCGAGAAAAGGTGCTCGACAGCGGCTTCGGCGTAGCGCACGTAGGCGTATTTGGTGAGGTCGCCCAGCGACATCCCGGACCGCTCGGCGAGCACCTGGCCGATGACCGACAGTCCGCCGTGGAAGGCGTCGACCACCGCGTACACCTCGACCCGGTTACAGGTGGACAGCACCATGGCCTCGGTGACCAGAGAGGATTGCAGCAGTTCGTCGATGATCTTGGCCTGATCGGCCTCATCGGTGGCGAGTTGCTCCAGGACCGGCACCGGCGCACTGCGGTGCGACACACCGAACAGAAGAACGCTCACAGCACCACCCTGGTGGCCGTCATTGTGCCCGCTCCCTCACCATAGACGTCCACCCACGGTAGACGGTGGGAGTCGCGGGCACCAAATTTTGGCCGAACCCCGTCGACGGCCGTCAAACCGCGTGGTCAGCGAGGCGAGGGCGCCCTTGGTCAGGGTCGGCGGGCGGCCAGATCCCGGCGCAGCCGTGGTTCGTCGAGCTCCCAATAGCTGTGCTCGACGCCGTCGAGCAACACCACCGGCAGCCGGTCGCCGAACTCCGCCCGCAGGGCGGGCTCCCCCGCCGCCGCGGCTTCGTCGACATCGGTGACCGCCAGCTCGAAGCCCAGTTCGTCGGCCAGCGCCATCAACTCCCCGGCCAATCGTTGGCAGATCACACAGCCGGCCCGGGTCAGCAATTCCACACGTGCGCGCTCCACCCGGCCCAGTGTGCCCGATACGATATTGGTCCAGGCGAGGCGAGGCAGGGGAGCGATGACCGACGACACCGAGACGGCTGCCGGCGGCGCGCCGAGCGCCGAGATGGCGCTGGCCGATCTGGAGAAGGCACGCCTGGAGAACGCCCGACTTGACACCGACGCCTTCGGCGAACGGACCCCGCCGCCGCCGGACCTGACCGCCGCCGCGTTCTTCGATGTGGACAACACCCTGATCCAGGGCTCCTCGCTGGTGCATTTCGCCCGCGGTCTGGCGGCCCGGGACTACTTCACCTATCTCGACATCGCCAAGTTCATCTACGCCCAGGCAAAGTTCCAGCTCACCGGCAAGGAGAACAGCGAGGACGTCGCCGAGGGCCGGCGCAAGGCGCTGTCCTTCATCGAGGGCCGCCCGACCTCCGAGCTGGTCGAACTCGGCGAGGAGATCTACGACGAGATCCTGGCCGACAAGATCTGGCCCGGCACCCGCGAACTGGCGCAGATGCACCTGGACGCCGGCCAGCAGGTGTGGTTGGTCACCGCGACCCCCTACGAGCTGGCCGCCACCATCGCCAGCCGGCTCGGGCTGACCGGCGCGCTGGGCACCGTCGCCGAGTCGGTGGACGGGGTGTTCACCGGCCGGCTGGTCGGCGACATCCTGCACGGGCCGGGCAAGGCGCACGCGGTGCGCGCGCTGGCCATCCGGGAGGGCCTGAACCTGCGGCGCTGCACCGCGTACTCCGACAGTTACAACGACGTGCCGATGCTGTCGCTGGTCGGCACCGCGGTCGCCATCAACCCCGACGGGGATCTGCGCGAGTACGCCCGCAAGCGCGGCTGGGAGATCCGCGACTTCCGCACCGCGCGCAAGGCCGCCCGGATCGGCGTGCCGTCGGCGCTGGCGCTGGGGGCGGCGGGCGGAGCGCTGGCCGCGCTGGCATCACGCCGCAACGACCGGCGTTGAGCCGGTAAACTTCGCCGCTGAATCGAGTTGCCGGCAGCGGCGGGCACGCGCGGAAGAGACGAGCAGAACTGACATGGTCATCGCCGAAGACATCATCGGAACGCACTACCGCTACCCGGACTACTTCGAGGTCGGCCGCGAGAAGGTCCGCGAGTTCGCCCGGGCCGTGTTCGACGAGCACCCGGCGCATTTCGACGCCGACGCCGCGTCCGAACTCGGCCACGACGCCGCCGTCGCCCCGCTGACCTTCGTCGCGGTGGCCGGCCGGCAGGTGCAGCTGGAGATGTTCAAGAAGTTCGACGTCGGGGTGAACATCGCCCGGGTGATCCACCGCGACCAGAAGTGGAAGTACCACCGCCCGGTGAAGGTCGGCGACAAGTTGTTCTTCGACTCCTACCTGGACTCGATCATCGAGTCGCACGGCACCGTCATCGTCGAGATGCGCGCCGAGGTCACCAACGCCGCCGGCGAACCCGTGATGACCAGCATCGTCACCATGATCGGTGAGGCCGCCAGCGACGCCGAGCTCGACGAGCAGACCAAGGCCATCGCCGCCCGCCTCGGGCTCTAACCGCTTGGGCTCTAACCCAGGAAGGTGTTGCGGCGCTGGCCGAGCAGCCGGTACAGGGTCTGCTGGATGGTCTCGCGCACCTGGTCGGTCAGCTCGAAGGTGACCATCGGGTCATCCGCGGCGGCCTCGTCGTAGTCGGCGGTCTCGATCGGCGCGCCGAACTCGATGCGCCACTTCGACGGCAACGGGATCAACCCGGCCGGCCCGGCGAACGGGAAGAACGGCGTGATCGGGAAGTACGGCAGGCCCAGCAGCCGGGCCAGCGGCTTGAGGTCGGCGATCATCGGGTAGATCTCCTCGGACCCGACGATCGAGCACGGGATGATCGGCGCCTTGGTGCGCAGCGCGGCGGACACGAACCCACCGCGGCCGAATCGCTGCAGCTTGTAGCGGTCCCGGTAATGCTTGCCGAGACCCTTGTAGCCCTCGGGGAACACCGCGGTCAGCTCACCGGCGGCCAGCAGCCGGTGCGCGTCGGCCGAGCAGGCCATGGTGTGGCCAGCCTTGCGGGCGGCCTGCCCCAGCCCGGGGACGTCGAACACCAGGTCCGCGGCGAGCATCCGCAGGTCGCGGTGCGCGGGGTGGTGGTCGTGCACGGCGACCGAGGCCATCAGGCCGTCCAGCGGCAGCACACCGGCGTGGTTGGCCACCACCAGCGCGGCGCCCTCACGCGGCAGATTCTCCACCCCGGAGACCTCGACGCGGAACCAGTTGTTGAACAGCAGCCGCAGCGACGGCAGGATCACGCCGTCGTTGAGATGCTGGTCGAAGCCGAACTCGTCGACGACGTAGTCACCGGTCAACCGCTTGCGCAGGAAGTCGGCCACCGAGGCGATCCGCTGCGACAGTTCGTTGGGTTCGGCGGCGGCGGTGAGATTTCGGCCCTCCAGGTCGAACACGACCCCGGCGAACTCCTCGGCGGTGGCCTGCTGATCCGCCAACGATGGGTGGCGGCGAGCCGCCTCGGCCCGCTGCGCACTACGTCGACTCGCCCCGGCGCGGCCCGAATTGCCATGCAGCGGAATCACATTCGCTTCAGAACTGTTCGCCACGTCCACCTTCTCCCCACCGCTTGTTTCGCCGGCCCGATTCCGGCGTGAATATCAGCTCCCCAGGCGCTGGGCCATCGCCACCGCGCGTCGTTCCACAGAGACTACCCATCGCGGGTCCAGGATGGCAGTCAGTCCGCGGCCGCGGACGTAGTCGTCGAACGCCTCCAGCGTCGTCCACTTGGGCCCGAATCCCAGCTCAGCGCGCATCCGAACGGTGTCCATCACCCGGCCGTAGCTCATGTAATCCACTTGATCCTCGGTGATGTCCGAACTGATCAGCCGCAACCCCAACGCGGGCATCGGCAGCGCGATCCGGCCGGACCGGCGGATCGCCTGGGACATCATGATGATCCCGTCGGCGCCGACGTTGAAGGTTCCGGGCCGGCCGGCGACCACGCCGTGCTCCAGAGCGCCCAGCGCGTCCTGCTCGTGCAGCAGCTGCAGCCGGGCGTCGCGGCCGGCGATGGTCGGCACCACCGGGCCCGCCAGGTAGCGCGATAGTGCGGTGTCCATGGCCGGGCCGATCATATTGGCCAGCCGCAGGATGGTGACCCCGATGTCGGGGCGACGGCGGCCCAGCCCGCGGGCGTATCCCTCGATGTCGATGCTGTCGCGGGCGAATCCCTCCCGCGGCGGCCGGCGGGCGCTGCTGTCCTCGGTGAAGGCCACCGGGTCATAGGCGCTCGAACCGTAAATCTCGGAGGTGGATTTCAGCACCACCCGCCGCACCGTGGGGGCGGCCTGGCAGGCGGCGAACAACTGCATCGCGCCCATCACGTTGAGTTCCTTCAACGTGGCGCGGCCGCCGGACCGCGGCACGAAGGACGCGGCCGCGGCGTGCACGACGGTGTCGACGTCGTAGTTGCGGATCACCTTGCCGATGAAGGGATTGCGGATGTCGGCGCGCACGAATTCGGCGCGGCCCATCCGGCGCAGCATGTCCTTGCTCGGGGTCAAGGCGTCGACGGCGATGACCCGCTCGATGTCGGATTTCTGCGCCAACCGGGCGGTCAGATAGCCGCCGAGGAATCGGCAGGCGCCGGTGACCAGCACCACCTTGGGGGGCCCTGCTGCCTCGTTCACGCCGCGGTGTCCCGACTCCATCCCGATAGGGTACCGAGCGCGTTGGGCGCGGGTGTTACCGGCAGGTACAGACGAGATGACGACCCGAGCGCACGCCGTGACCGGGTGCGCGTCGGGCCGCCACAAGCGCTACTTGCCGAGTTTTCTGCGCTGAACCCGGGTGCGGCGGAGCAGCTTGCGATGCTTCTTCTTCGACATCCGCTTACGCCGCTTCTTGATGACTGAACCCATAACTCCGCTGTCTACCCACGCGACGCCATGCGCCGCTCCTGACTCAACCCGGTCACCTTACCGAAGAGAGCGCGTGAACCCGAAAACGGGCCGGTCACACGCACGATCGACGGGTGTGGACGTTCTCAGCCGGCGTCGAAGTAGGAGGTCTCCAGCAGGTCGTGCACGGCCTTGGCGTGCACCCGGAAGGAGCGTCCGACCCGGACCGCGGGCAGTTCGCCGTTGTGCACCAACCGGTACACCGTCATCTTTGACACCCGCATCAATGCGGCGACCTCGGCGACGGTCAGAAACTGCGTCGTTGCCGCCGGTTGCCCTTCGGGGGCCCCGTCACGCGCGCCCTTGGCGCCACCCGATGGTCCGTTCATAGACGTCATCGCAACCCAATCAGTCAGGCACGGCCGTTCCAGCGGCTTCCCCACCGCTGGAGCGAACGCGTGCTTCCACGAGGAGAATAGCGGGACTGATGGGGTTACTGCGACGGGTGTGGGGTAATCCGTTGAAAATTCTTGAACTACTCGGGTGTGATTCCCAGCTGCTCAGACCGCGTTTTCGCGGCGTCCACGGCCGCGGCGACGGCCGCCCGCAGCCCGCCCTTTTCGAGTTCCCGCAGGCCCGCGGCGGTGGTGCCGCCCGGAGAGGTCACCGTCGCGCGCAATTGGGCGGCCGACGTGTCGACCGCGTGCGCCTGCGCGCCGTCGGCCGCGGAGCGATCCGATTCCCGTCGCTCCAGCAGCATCGCGGCCGACCCGGCCATCGTCTGCACCGCGAGGTCGGTGGCCACCGCGCGGCTCAGCCCGGAGGCCACCCCCGCGTCGACCAACGCCTCGACCACCAGGAAGAAGTACGCCGGGCCGGAACCGGAGAGCGCCGTAACGGCGTCCATCTGCGCCTCGGAGACCGTTTCGACGGTGCCGACGGCCCGGAACAGGGTGGCGGCCTCTTCGAGCTGCTCCGGGGTCGCGAAGCGCCCGGGAGCCAGCGCGGTGACACCGGCGCCGACGAGGGCGGGCGCATTCGGCATCGCCCGGATCACCGGGGCCCCGGCCGGCAGGCTGGACTCGTAGAAGGCGGTGGACACTCCGGCCGCCACCGAGATGTACACCTGCTCGGTGCCGTTGTCCTCGGCGACCGCGGCCGCCTCGGAGATGGCGGCGACGGCGGAGGCGACGTCGGTGGGCTTGACCGCCACGATCACGTAGGCGGCGTGGCCGGCCGCGTCGGACACCTTGTCGGTGACCTGCACGCCGTAGCTGCCGGCCAGATGCTTGGCCCGCGCGGGGGCCTTCTCGGCCACCACCAGATCCTTGACCTGCCTGCCGCTGCGCAGCAGACCCGCCAGGATCGCCTCGCCCATACTTCCGCCACCGATGATCGCGATTCTCGCCATGGCCGAGAACCCTATCGCGACACTTAACGCATGAGGTGGGTGCGCGCGTACTCCAGCGACTCGGCCAGCAGCGCGGTCCGCTCGGCGTCGTCACGGGCGGCGGAGGTGGTGACTTCCAGCACGACGTGGCCGTTGAAGTCCCCGGCGGCCAGGTTCTGGCACACCTGCGCGGTCGGTTGCGCGCCGCGGCCGGGCACCAGGTGCTCGTCGGCCGCCGCGCCGTTGCCGTCGCACAGGTGCAGGTGCACCAGACCGGATCCCATCCGGGCGGCCATCTCCAGCGCGTCGGTGCCGGCCGTCGCGGTGTGCGACAGGTCCAGCGTGTAGTGCGCGTGATCGCCGTCCAGGGGGTCGTAGGACGGCGCGAACGCCGAGATCCCCGGGCCCGGGTCGCCGCCGCGGCGGCGCATCCGCTCGATGGACGGCGCGCCGGTGCCGAAGAACCGGTCGGCGCGGAACGGGAACATGTTCTCCACCGCGACCAGCACGTCGCTGCGCGACTCCAGTTCGGCGACCTGATCGGAGAAGCCGGCGGCGTAGCGCCGCTGCCAGCGGAACGGCGGGTGCACCACCACCGTCTGCGCGCCCAGTTTCTCGGCCGCGGCCACGCTGCGGTCCAGTTTGGCGATCGGGTTCGCGCCCCACACCCGCTGCGAGATCAGCAGGCACGGGGCGTGCACGGACAACACCGGCATCGAGTACTTGCGGGACAGCCGGGCCACGGCGTCGATGTCCTGGCTGACCGATTCCGCCCACACCATCAGCTCGACGCCGTCGTAACCGAGCCGGGCGGCGTATTCGAAGGCGGCCTCGGCGCGCAGCGGATAGACCGAGGCCGTCGACAGGCCGACTTTGATCGCGGGGCGCACTAGCTCGATTGCAGCAGGGCCAGCGGACCCAGCGTGATCAGGGCGCCCACCACGACGGCGATCAGCGTGCTGGCGATGTCCTCGGTCTTGCGCACGATGCGCACGCCGACCACCAGTCCGAGGATGACCAGCACCGACAGCACCAGCGCGATGATGTTCTGCCACTCCCACAGCCGCAGGAACGCCAGGAACAGCCCGCCCCCCAGCGCCACCGCGAGGATGGACTGCGCGGCGATGGCCAGCCCGCGCAGCAGCTTGTGCCCGAAACCGGGCTGATCGTGCGAGGGCGGCGGGGCTTCGTCCTCGTCGACGGCGTCGCTGTCGTCGAGCACGATCTCCGGCTCGCCGTTGACCCGCCGGCGGGCCAGTTCGTCGGCGACGCTGTCACCGCCGAACAGCGCGTCGTCGGCATCGGCGTCCAGCTCGAGGTCGACGACGGCGACCTCATCGGCCAGGTCCGGGCTCATCCACTCGGCGTCTTCGACCTCGACGGCCGCCACCGCCGCGGGCTGCGGCTCCTCGACGACGGTTTCCTCCGCCGGTTCCTCGGTCTTGGGAGCCGGGCGGGAGCGCAGGCTGCGGCGCAGCGGACGCAAGTCCGGGCTGCGCTCGGGACGGCGGTCACCGCCGCGGCGCGGGGACGGGCGCGACGAGCGCTGCGGCGGCACCTCGACCGCGGCGACGGACTCCTCGGGCTCTTCCGGCTCGGGCTCGGGCTCGGCGGCGGGCTCGGCGGCGGCGGGCTCCTCGGCAACCGCGGGCTCATCCTCGGCGATGATCTCTTCGACCTCGACGGCCTCTTCGAAGATCTCCGACTCCGGGGCCAGCGCCTCGGCCGGCGGCTCCTCCACCTGTTCGGGCGCGGACTCGTACCCGGCGTCCTTGAGGTCCTTGTCGGTGACGATCGGCATGGCGCCGGACCGGATGATGGGGATCTCGCCGGTCAATTCGGCGACCGTCACCGCGTCGGCGTTGCCGCGGCGCCGGCGGCGACGCCCGCCCACCGGGGGCGAGCCGATGGTGCCGTTCTTGGCCAGCAGCTCGGCCACCGATATCCGCTTGGTGTCGTCTGCGTCGCTCATCGTTTCCCGCCTTTCGTCCCACCGGAACGAGGTTCGTCGGCACCTCGACCAGCATCCCGCACCGGCGTCTCCACCAGTGCGGTGCCGTCGGCTTCACTATCCAGCTTGCGCAGGATAAGGCCCTCGCGAAGCGCCCACGGGCAAATGTCGACGGTGTCGATCGACAGCGCCCGCATACTGGCCTCGGCGACCAAGGCGCCGGCCACGATCTGTGGCGCCCGCTCGCTGCTGACCCCTTCCAACTCTGCCCGATCAGCTGCGGTCATCCTAGAGATGAACGCTATGAGCTGTCTGAGACCGTTGGCTGTCAGCGTCCGCTTGACACGCGGTCCCGCGCCCGAGGGCGCCGCCCCGGTCAGCCGGGCCAGCGAACGGAACGTCTTGGACGAGGCGACGGTCAGGTCGGGCGACCCGGCGGCCAGCACCTCCTTGGCCGGCTCCACCAGTTCGACGTCCAGCCAGTCACGCAGCATCGCCACCCGACGCTTGCCCGGCGGATCCTCGGTGATCCAGTCCCGGGTCAACCGGCCCGCGCCCAGCTGCAGCGACAGCGCCACGTCGGGTTCCTCGTCGACCCCGCTGGACAGCTCCAGCGACCCGCCGCCGATGTCCAGGTTGATGATCCGACCGGCGCTCCAGCCGTACCAGCGGCGCACCGCCAGGAAGGTCAACCGCGACTCGTCGCGGCCGGAGAGCACCTGCAGGTTGACCCCGGCCTCCTCGGCCACCCGGGCCAGCACCGCCTCGGAGTTGGTGGCGTCGCGGACCGCGGAGGTCGCGAACGCCATCAGCTCCGCGCAGCCCGAACTCGCGGCGATGGTGGCGAACTCGCTCACCGTCGACACCAGCTTGTCGGCGCCCTTGCGGGTGAGTTTGCCGGAGTCGTCAATCGCCTCGGCCAGCCGCAGCGCCGATTTCGTCGAACTCATCGGTGTGGGGTGACCGCCGCGACGGGCATCCACCACCAGCAGATGAACCGTGTTGCTGCCCACGTCGAGCACGCCCAATCGCACGATGACAAATTAGTCGGCTAACACCCGGCGTGTCGCGGGCGGGGTCGGTTAGCCACTACGGTGACAGCCGTGAACGCGTGGTCTGCTGAACACCCCGGCGAGGTGGCGCTGGACTTCCCGCGCGAATGGGTCGAGTTCGCCGATCCGGATGACCCCGAACATCTGATCTGCGCGGACCTCACCTGGCTGCTGTCGCGGTGGACCTGCGTGTTCGGCACGCCGGCCTGCCAGGGCACCGTCGCGGGCCGTCCCGACGACGGTTGCTGCAGCCACGGCGCGTTCCTGTCCGACGACGACGACCGCGCCAAACTCGACGACGCCGTGAAGCGCCTTGGCGCCGACGACTGGCAGTACCGCGACAAGGGACTGGGCCGCAAGGGCTACCTGGAGGAAGACGAGCACGACGGGGAGCCGCAATTGCGGACCCGCAAGCACAAGGGCGCCTGCATCTTCCTGAACCGGCCCGGGTTCGCCGGCGGGGTGGGCTGCGCGCTGCACAGCAAGGCGCTGGAACTGGGCGTCGAGCCGCTGACCATGAAGCCGGAGGTGTGCTGGCAGCTGCCGGTTCGGCGCAGCCAGGACTGGGTGCAGCGGCCCGACGGCGCGGAGATCCTGAAGACCACCATCACCGAGTACGACCGCCGCGGCTGGGGTCCCGGCGGCGCGGACCTGCACTGGTACTGCACCAGCGACCCGGACGCGCACACCGGGGCGCGGCCGGTCTACGAGTCCTACCGGCCCGAGCTCATCGAGCTGATCGGCGAGAACGCCTACGACGCGCTGGCCGCGCTGTGCCGCCGGCGTTCCCAGCTGGGCCTGGTCGCCGTGCATCCGGCGACGACGGCCGCGCAGGGCCGCTGCGGCAAGAAGCGGGCTTAGCCCGGCTTAGCCCTCGAGCTTGTAGCCCAGCCCTCGCACGGTGACCAGGCGGACCGGGTTGGCCGGGTCCTCCTCGATCTTGGAGCGCAACCGCTTGACGTGGACGTCGAGGGTCTTGGTGTCCCCCACGTAGTCCGCGCCCCACACCCGATCGATCAACTGGCCGCGGGTGAGCACCCGGCCGCTGTTGCGCATCAGGTATTCGAGCAAGTCGAACTCCTTGAGCGGCAGCGTGATGGGCTCGTTGCCGACGGTGACGATGTGGCGTTCGACGTCCATCCGCACCGGCCCGGCCTCCAGGATCCCGTCGCCGCCGATGGCGTCGCCCTCACCGCCGCGGCGCAGCACCGCGCGGATCCGGGCGATCAGCTCACGCGCGGAGTAGGGCTTGGTGACGTAGTCGTCGGCGCCCAGCTCCAGGCCCACCACCTTGTCGATCTCGCTGTCGCGCGCAGTCACCATGATCACCGGCACCGCGGATTTCGCACGCAGCTGCTTGCAGACGTCGGTGCCGCTCATTCCGGGCAGCATCAGATCCAGCAGCACGATGTCGGCGCCGGAACGCTCGAACTCGGCCAGCGCCGAGGGCCCGTCGGTCACCACGGTCGCCTCGAATCCCTCCTTGCGCAACAGGAAGGCCAACGGGTCGGCCAAAGACTCTTCGTCTTCGACGATCAGCACACTGGTCATCGCGTGATCACTCACTTTCTTTTCAGGCTTGTTCATCGGTCTCCGGCCAGGCCGGGATGGCGAGGGTGAAGGTGGATCCGGTGCCGAGTTGGCTCCACACCCGGATCGTCCCGTTGTGGTTGGCGGCCACGTGTTTGACGATCGCCAGCCCCAGGCCGGTCCCGCCGGTGGCGCGGGAGCGGGCCTGGTCGACGCGGAAGAAGCGCTCGAAGACGCGCTCCTGGTCGTCCTTGGCGATGCCGATGCCGCGGTCGGTGACCGCGATCTCGATCAGGTCCCCGCGGCGGCGACGGGAGATCGACACCGTCGAACGCTGCGGTGAATAGGCGATCCCGTTGGAGATCAGGTTGGCCACCGCGGTGGCCAACAGGGTGTGGTCGCCCAGCATGGTCAGACCGCTGGCGGCGTCGGTGACGATGCGGATCTCGTGGTTGTCGGCGGCCACCTTGTTGCGCTTGACCGCCTCGGCGACCACCGAGTCGACGTCGACCTCGCCGAGGTCGGGCAGCGGGTCGGCGCCCTGCAACCGGGACAGTTCAATGAGCTCGCCGACCATGCCTGCCAGCCGGCGCGACTCGGCGAGCACCTTCGTGCCGAACCGGCGCACCGTCTCGGGGTCGTCGACCGACTCCAACAGCGCCTCGGCCAGCACTCCCATCGCCCCGACCGGGGTCTTGAGCTCGTGGCTGACGTTGGCGACGAAGTCCCGCCGGGTGGCCTCCACCCGGGCCAGCTCGGACTGGTCGTCGGCGTAGATCAGGGCGAATCGGGGGTCGGCGCCGTCCAGCCGGCGAAGCTGGACCCGCACCGACAGCCCGGAGCGGCCCTGAGCGGCGCGGCGCCCGGCAAGCAGGGACACCTCGGTGTCGCGGCCGTCGGCAAGGGTGCGCTGGGCGGCCTGCCACACCCGGTCGTCGAGCCGGCGGTCCCGGACCAGCCCCAGCTCGGCGGCGCGGTCGTTGGCGTAGACCACATCGTGGAACTTGTCGACCACGGCGACGCCGATCGGGGCGCGGGCGACGATGTCAGCGAGGAGTTCCGACATTGTCATCCCGGCCTGCTCGGCGTCGGCGATCCGGCGGCGTTCGGCCAACCGCGGCGACAAGGCCAGCCCGATGGCGACGCCCGCGGCCGTCGTGACACCGGCGAGCAGAACTGCCGCCAACAAACTCACGGGCAAATCGTACGGCCCCGATGAACGTCATCCCAGCAGCGTGCGGCCATTCTCGGCACAGATCACAGCCATCAGCGCGGCTGTTCAGGCAGCGTTCACCGACGTTCACCCGGTGTTCGCGGGCCGGTGGTGTTTGTCGCCCCGGCGACGGCGCGGCTACTTCTTGGCGCCCTGGGCGGCGACCGCGGCCGCGCCGGCGGCGGCGGCCTCCGGATCCAGGTACACCCCGCCCGCGACAAGCGGCGTGAGGTTCTCGTCGAGGTCGTAACGCAGCGGGATGCCGGTCGGGATGTTCAGGCCGGTGATGGCGTCATCGGACATGTTGTCGAGGTGCTTGACCAGCGCGCGCAGCGAGTTGCCGTGCGCGGCGACCAGCACCGTCTTGCCGGCCCGCAGGTCCGGAACGATGGTCTCCTGGAAGTACGGCACCAGCCGGGCCACCACGTCGGCCAGGCACTCGGTCAGCGGCCCGCCGCCGATCTCGGCGTAGCGCGGGTCGGCGTCCTGGCTGAACTCGCTGCCCTTCTCGATCGGCGGCGGCGGGGTGTCGTAGCTGCGCCGCCACGCCATGAACTGCTCTTCGCCGTACTTCTCCTTGGTGGCGGCCTTGTCCAGGCCCTGCAGCGCGCCGTAGTGGCGCTCGTTGAGCCGCCAGTCGCGGTGCACCGGGATCCAGTGCCGGTCCGCGGCGTCCAGCGCCAGGTTGGCGGTGGTGATCGCGCGACGCAGCAGCGAGGTGTAGAGCACGTCCGGCAGCAGGCCTTCCTCTGCCATCAGCTCACCGCCGCGGACCGCCTCGGAGCGGCCCTTCTCGGTCAGGTGGACGTCCACCCACCCGGTGAATTGGTTCAGCGCGTTCCATTCGCTCTCGCCGTGACGGAGCAGCACCAGCGTCGAGGTTCCCATGCCAGGAATCCTCTCACGCGTACCCGAGGGTTCGCTCGCGCACCAAGAACCCGCCTCACTCCTCGATCAGGTGCTCGAAGGCCTGCAGATTCTTCAGCGACTCGCCGCGGTCGACCCGCCAGGCCCATTCCTTCTGGATGGAACTGCGGAAGCCGAGTTCCAGCAGGGTGTTGAAGTCGGAGTCCACCGCCTCCAGCACCTGCCCGAGCACCCGGTCGATCTCATCGGCGGTCACCGCTTCCAGCGCCATCCGCCCGACCAGGTAGATGTCGCCGGTGTTGTCCAGCGTGTAGGCCACCCCGTACAGCCGCCGGTTGCGTTTCAGCAGAAACCGGTAGACGCCCTCGAAGTTCTCGTCGGGCTGGCGGCAGACGAACGCCTCCACCCGCACCGAATGCTCGCCGATCTGCAGGATGGTGTTGGTCTTGAGCTTGCGTTCGCCGGGCAGTTCGACCACCAGGCCCGGCAGCCCGCCGTGCGCGCCCGGGAACCGCTGGTAGGTCAACTCGCGCTCGTCGAGGGCGTCGGCGATCAGCTTTTCCACGGCGGCGCTCATGCCTTGTGCTGCCTCACGCGCGAACTCCCCTTCGTAGGTTCCACCGCCGGCCATCGCGGCGGGCCCGCAGCGCCAGCCCGGCGGCGCGCTGCCGTTCCCGACCGTAGTCGGCGATGGCCCGCCGGTAGGACTCCAGCAGCGCGTCGGCGGTGTGACCCCAGGAGAACCCGCCGGCGTGCTCGACGGCGGCGCGGCCCATCTCAGCCAGCCGGCCGGAGGACAGCACCGCGCCGAGCGCCGCAGCCCAGTCGTCGGGCCGATGGCCGTCGACCAGCACCCCGGTGACGCCGTCGCGCACCGCGACCGGCAGACCACCCACCCGCGCGGCGACCACCGGCGTGCCGCAGGCCTGCGCCTCCACCGCCACGAGTCCGAAGGACTCCGAGTAGCTGGGCACCGCGACCAGGTCGGCGGCCCGGTACAGGTCGGCCAGTTCCGCGCGCGGCAGCGGCGGCAGAAACGTGACGCGGTCGGCCATACCGAGGTCGGCAGCCAGTTCGGCCAGCCCGTCGGGGGCTGCCAGCCCGGATCCGGACGGCCCGCCGGCCACCACCACCTGCAGGTCCGGGAGTTGGGCTACGGCCCGCAGCAGCACATCGGGGGCCTTCAGCGGCTGGATCCGGCCGACGAACGCGACCATCGGCCCGTCGCCGAGCCCCAGCGCGGCCCGCGCGGCGGTCCTGTCGCCGGGGGTGAACACCTCGAGATCCACACCGGGGTGCACCACGTCGATGCGGTCGGGGTCAGCATTGTGCAGCGCGACCAGTTCGTCGGCTTCGATCGCGGTGTTGACGATCAGCCGGTCCGCCTCGTCGACCACCTGCTGCTCGCCGACCGCGCGCAAGGGTGGTTCGGGGATGTCGCCGTCGGCCAGCGCGGCGTTCTTCACCGCCGCCAGGGTGTGCGCGGTGTGCACCAGGGGCACCGCCCACCGGTCGGCGGCCAGCCAGCCAACCTGCCCGGACAGCCAATAGTGCGAGTGCACCACGTCGTAGTAGCCGGGTTCCTGCGCGGCTTCGGCGCGCAGCACCGCGGCGGCGAACGCGCACAGCTGGGTGGGCAGGTCGTATTTGTCCAGGCCCTCGAACGGGCCGGCGATGACGTTGCGGACCGTCACCCCGGGCGCCACCGCGACCACCGCCGGGTCCGCGGAGCTGGTGGCCCGGGTGAAGATGTCCACCGCCACTCCACGCCGGGCCAGGTTCAGCGCGCTCTGCAACACGTACACATTGAGCCCACCGGCGTCGCCCTTGCCGGGCTGCGCCAACGGCGAGGTGTGGACGGAGATGACGGCTGCGCGCACCCTCCCATATTGGCACGACGGGCGATGGCGGCCCGCCGCGCGCTCACTGCGCCCGGCGCAGCGCCCGGATCGGGTCGCTGAACAGGGCGCTCAGCGACACGATGCCGGCGCCGGCTTCCTGCACCCGGTTGCCGAATGTCGTCAGCCGGATCGCCCGCGGCGCGAGCGCGCTGCGCGCCGCGAACGCCTCCCGCAGGGTGGGCAGTTCTTCGGGGTAGTCGGTGAACGCCTGTCCGCCGACGACGAGTTCGTCGGGATTGAGCAGATCGCGCAGCAGGGCCGTGGATTCGCCGAGGATCCGGGCGCGTTCGCGCAGCAGCGCGGCGGCCGTCTCGTCGCCGCCGCGGGCGGCGGCCAGCACCGCCGCGACGCCGTCGATTGCGGCGGCCACGCCGCGTTGACGGGCGGCGGTCAGCACCGCCTCGTCGCTGACGGTGGCCTCCAGCGTCCCGTCGCCGCCGAGCAGGTCGCTGCGCACCGGCAGCCCCGCGATGGTGCCGGGACCGCTGGCCGGGCTGTGCACCCGACCGCCGATGACCAGGGCGTACCCGACGGTCTCGCGGGCGTACACGTAGAGCCGGGTGGCGTCGTCTCCGAGTCGCGGAGCGCTGCCGCGCTCCGGCCCCGTCCGGCCCAGCAGCAGTTCCGCGCCGGCCATCGCCTCGACGTGCGCGGCGACCGAGGTGGGCAACCCGAGCGCGGTGGCCAGCACCGGCCCGACCGGCGCCTCGGTCCAGCCCAGCCGCGGATGGTCGACGTAGCCGGTCGCGCTGTGCACCGTGCCGCCGATGCTGACACCGACCGACAGCACCCGCCGGCGCCGCCACCGGGTGAGGTAACGCTGCGCGCTGGCGGCGACCGCGGCCAGCGCGACCTGCTGGCCGCCGCGCGGGGTCGGGGTTTCCACGGCGTCCAGGGCCCGGCCGAGCAGGTCGGTGGCCACGATGCTGGTGCTGCGGGCGCCGATGTGCACCCCGAGGGTGAGGAACGGCTCGTGGTTGACCTCGACCGGGATCCGGGGGCGGCCGATCGCCCCGGCGATGGTCAGGTCGGCGCGTTCCCGCAGCAAGCCGGCGTCCAGCAGCGCGGTGACCTGGCGGTTGACCGTGGCGATGGACAGGTCGGTGGAGCGGGCGATGGTGTCGCGGGCGATCGGCCCGCGGGCGCGGACCGCGCCGAACACCGCGGCGCTCGCGGATTCGGCGACCTGCAGGGCCGGGGAGACGACATGGCGCCGCGGCCGAACCGGGTGCAGCCGGGTGGGATGGGCCGCCCTGGCCGCGGCGGTCACCGGGCGGACGGGAGCGGAATCGGCAGTGCTGGTGGAAACGGCAACGGGGGTGGAAACAGCGGTGCGCACGAGGAGTTGTCCTTGAAAAAGTCGGGGCGGGGACCTGCGCCGCGCCGACCTTCAGACGTCAGGCGCAGCAGAAACCGGGACAACAACACATGCCGACGTGCGCGGCGGCAGGGTGTCCGGTGAACATGGATGAGAATTTAGCACGCTGATTACAGTTGGCCCGATGAGCGACCCAAATTCGGCCCAGCCCATCGCGGTGGTCACCGGCGCCAGTTCCGGGATCGGCGCGGCCACCGCCAGAACCCTTGCCGCACAGGGCTTTCACGTGGTGCTGGCGGCGCGCCGCGCGGCCCGCATCACCGAGTTGGCCGAGGAGATCGGCGGCGCCTCGGTAGTGGCCGATGTCACAAACCAGGAGTCGGTGGACGCGCTGGCCGACGCCGTCGGGCGACTGCCGGGTCCGTTGTCGGTGCTGGTGAACAACGCCGGCGGGGCCCGCGGGCTGGAGCCGATCGACGAGGCCGACATCGAGCACTGGCGCTGGATGTGGGAGACCAACGTGCTGGGCACGCTGCGGGTGACCCGGGCGCTGCTGCCGGCGCTGCTGGACTCCGGCGACGCCCTGATCGTCACGGTGACCTCGGTCGCGGCGTTCGAGACCTACGTCGGCGGGGCGGGTTACACCTCGGCCAAGCACGCCGAGTCCGCGCTGCACCGGACCCTGCGGCTGGAGCTGCTCGGCAAACCGGTGCGGCTCACCGAGATTCTGCCCGGCGCGGTGCAGACCGAATTCTCACTGCGCCGCTTCGACGGCGACTCCGAGCGCGCCGACGCCATCTACGCCAAGATGACCCCGCTGGTCGCCGAGGATGTCGCCGAGGTGATCGGGTTCGTGGCGTCGCGGCCGTCGCACGTGGCGCTGGACCGGATCGTGATGCGGCCGCGGGATCAAGCGCCCCGGTAGGTCGCTAGCGAAGCCGGAGCCTGCGGAGGCTTTGCGCAGCGGGCCTGCCGCTAAAGCTGGGCGCCGATCAGCACCGGTTCGGGGACCAGGGTGATGCCGAACTTCTCGGCCACCCCGTCGCGCACCGCCCGCGCCAGCGCCAGGATGTCCGAAGTGCTCGCCGAACCCCGATTGGTAAGCGCCAGAGCGTGTTTCGTCGACAACCTGGCCGGTGCCGCGGCGTCGGGATAACCCTTGCCGAAGCCGGCGTGCTCCACCAGCCAGCCCGCGGCCAACTTCACCTGGTCACCCGGCGCCGGATAGTTGGGCACCGGTCCGGGGGCCGCGGCGCACACCGCGTCGTACACCGCGCGGGGGGCCACCGGGTTGGTGAAGAACGAACCGACGCTCCAGGTGTCGTGGTCCTCGGCGTCGAGCACCATGCCTTTGCCACGGCGCAGCGCGAGCACCGCCTCGCGGACCCGCTGCGGATCGGCACGCCCGCCAGGTTCCACGCCCAGGGTGGCGCTCAGTTCGCCGTAGCGCAGCGGGGCGCTGCGCCCGGCGTCGTCGAGGGCGAACTCGACCTCCAGCGCGACGGCGTCGTCGCTGCCCTTGAGCACGCTGGTGCGGTAGCCGAACGCCAGCCGCTGCGCCGGCGCCCAGGACACCTCGCCGGTGCGCCGGTCCAGCAGCCGCACCCGGGTGATCACGTCGGCCACCTCGACGCCGTAGGCGCCGACGTTCTGCACCGGCGTGGCGCCTGCCGATCCGGGGATCCCGGACAGGCATTCCAGTCCGCCCAGGCCGGCGGCCAGCGCGGCGGTCACCACGTCGTCCCAACACGCGCCGGCCTCGGCGCGGACCAGGTTGCCGTCCACGGTGATCCCGGCGCTGGCCAGCCGCAGCACCGCCAGGCCCGCGAGGTCGTCGGCGATCACCACGTTCGACCCGCCGGCCAGCAGCAGCGGGGCGGCGCCTTCGGCGTCGAGTTCGGTGACGGCCGCGACGATCTGCTCGGTGCTCACGGCGGTGATCAACCGATCGGCCACCGGCCCGGTGCGCAGGGTCGTCAAGGAAGCCAGCGGGGCCTGCTCGGCCACCGCCGCGCCCGCGTAGCGTGCACCGGTCACGGGGGCTAACGGTAGCCTGACCAGCTATGCCACGCTCATTCGACATGGCCGCCGACTACGCCAGCAGCGTGCCGACCGTGCTCGCGGCGTTCGGCGACGAGCGCTATTGGTTGGCCCGGCTGGACGCCTCCACCGGCGAAGCGCACCTCGACCAGCTGACCCGCGATTCCGACGGCGCCATCACGGTGCGCACCACCGAGGTGCTCGACAGCGACACCTTGCCTGCGCTGGTGCGCCAGGTGTATCCCGGTGACCTGCGCGTCGAACGCAGCGAGCACTGGTCCCCGGTCTCCGGCGGCAGTTCGACGGCGACGGTGACCGGGGCGGTGCCCGGCGCCCCGGTGCGACTCGCCGGCAACGGCACGCTGTCCCCCGCCCACGCGGGATCGCACCTGCAGCTCACCGTGTCCGTCGAGGTCCGGATCCCACTGGTGGGCGGGAAGATCGAAGAGATGCTGGGCGGCCAGCTGCGGGAGCTGATCGCCTACGAGCAGCGCTTCACCACCGAGTGGCTCACCGGTCGCTCCTGACCGATGCCCAAACCGGTCGGGGCGATCACCCGCGGCACCACCGGCGTCAACCGGCTGCGTCGCTGCGACCGCTGGCTCGCGCACTCCCCCCGGGTTCGTCGCGTGCTGACCGAGGCGGCCGATCCGCTGGTCGTCGACCTGGGCTACGGGGCGCTGCCAGTGACGACGCTGGAGTTGGCCGCGCGACTGCGCGCGGTGCGTTCCGACCTGCGGGTGACCGGTCTGGAGATCGACCCGGAGCGGGTGGCGACGGCGGCCGCGGCGGCCGGCGACGGCGTGGACTTCGCACTGGGCGGATTCGAGCTGGCGGGTCTGCGCCCGGTGCTGGTCCGGGCGTTCAACGTGCTGCGCCAGTACCCGGAGCACGAGGTGCTCGCCGCCTGGGCGCGGCTGCGGGCCGGCGTCACCGCCGACGGGCTGATCGTCGACGGCACCTGTGACGAGCTGGGCCGACGCTGCGCCTGGGTGCTGCTCGATGCCGCCGGGCCGGTCAGCCTGACCCTGGCCTGTGATCCGCGGCGCATCGACCGACCGTCGGATCTGGCCGAACGGCTGCCCAAGGCGCTGATCCACCGCAATGTCGACGGCGAACCCATCCACGACCTGCTGCGCGCCGCCGACCGGGCCTGGGCCAACGCCGCCGGCCACGGGGTGTTCGGGCCGCGGGCGCGCTGGCGGGCGATGCTCGCGGAGCTGACCGAGGCCGGCACGCCGATCGAGCCGCAGCGCCGGGCGCTGCGCGACGCGGTGCTGACCGTCCCGTGGTCTGCCGTCGCCCCGGTGCGCTGACCTACCCTGGACGAATGCGGATCGCGCTGGCCCAGATCATCAGCGGAGTCGACCCGGCAGCCAACTTGGCGGTGCTGGCCGACCACACCCATCGGGCGGCCGACGCCGGGGCGTCGCTGGTGGTGTTTCCCGAGGCGACGATGTGCCGGTTCGGGGTCCCGCTCGCCGAGGTCGCCGAACCGTTCAACGGCCGCTGGGCCGACGCGGTCCGGGCGATCGCCGCCGACGCGCAGATCACCGTGGTGGCCGGCATGTTCTGCCCGGCCGATGACGACGACCGCCGGGTCACCAACACGCTGCTGGCCACCGGCCCGGGGGTGGCGGCCCGCTACGACAAGATCCACCTCTACGACGCGTTCGGATTCGCCGAGTCGCGCACCGTCGCGCCGGGTCACCGGCCCACCGTGATCACCGTCGACGGCGTCACCGTCGGGCTCAGCACCTGCTATGACATCCGGTTCCCGGAGTTGTACGTGGAGCTGGCGAACCGCGGCGCGGAGCTGATCACGGTCAGCGCCTCCTGGGGGCCCGGGCCGGGCAAGTTGGCGCAGTGGAACCTGCTGGCCCGGGCTCGGGCGTTGGACACCGCGGGGTTCGTGGCGGCCGTCGACCAGGGCTATCCCGGCGACGAGGTGGCCGCCGCCGGCCCGACCGGCGTCGGCGGCAGCCTGCTGGCCTCTCCGCTGGGCGAGGAGGTCCTCGTCGCCGGTCCCGAGGCCGCATTGCTGCTGGCCGACGTCGACCCCGAACAGGTTCGGGCGGCCCGCGCGCAGCTGGGGGTTCTGGCAAACCGTGCGGGGCGCCCTCAGCCGGATAAGGCAGAATCGCCCAGGTGACGTATCCGCCGCACGGCCCCTCGCACCCCGGTGGCCAGCAGAACCCGTCCCAGCAGCCCGGCAACCAACAGTGGTCGCGGCCGCCCGGCGCCGAGGCGCAGCCCACCGCCCGGATCCCGAAGCCGGGCGAGGAGCCCACCACCGCGCTGCCCCGCACACATGGCGAGCCGGCCACCCAGCAGCTGCCCCGCCCGGGCGCGCACCAGCCAGCCGGCGACGCGCCGGTGGCCGCGCCGGCGGCGCCGAAGAAGATCGAGCCGAAGGCGAAATCCCAGGGTCGGTTGGCCGGGTTCCTGAAGGACCCGTTGTCGGTGGTTCTGGTGCTGGTGATCGTGATCGCGCTGGGGCTGGCCGGGCTGGTCGGCGGCGAGCTGTACGCCCGCAACCGCGCCAACCACATCGTGGCCGGCGTCGTGCAGTGCGTGGTGCAGGACAAGGCCAGCGCGTCGTTCGGGACCATGCCGCCGTTCCTGATCCAGCACTTCACCCGTGATTACTCGTCCATCTCGATCCACACCGACGGCAACAATGTCCGGGACGCCACCCAGATGTCGCTGCAGATCGAGATCAAGGACGTGAAGCTCAACGAGACCGCTGACGCGGCGGGCACCATCGGGTCGCTGGTGGCCGACGTGAAGTGGACCAGCGAGGGCATCAAGCAGACTCTGTCGGGCGTGCTGCCGGTGGGCGGAAGCATGATCTCGGAGGTCACCACCGACCCGAGCGCCGGCACCATCTCCGTCGACGCCGGGCTGGCCACCATCGTCACCCAGCCGAAGCTGGTCGACGGCGGGATCTCGCTGGAGGTGCTGCGACTGACCGGTCTGGGCGCCATCCTGCCCCGGGAGAGCATCCAGCCTGTGCTCGACGACGCCACCGAGCGGCTCACCAAGGACTACCCGATGGGCATCAAGGCCGACAGCGTGACCGTCACGTCCGAGGGTGTGCAGGCGCGGTTCTCCACCGCCAACGCCGACATCCCGAAGGGCAACGACGACCCCTGCTTCGCCTCGATCCGCTGACCTCCGGCCTATTGGCCTAGAAGGGCTCCTCGGCGTCGCCCGGGTTGCAGTGGTCCAGCACCATCTGGGCGTCGTCGACGACGGGCCGCCACGGCTCGAGGTTCCAGCTGGTCTTGCCCGGCTGGCCGAGTTCGGCCCAGTGCCAGTGGCAGAGGAACTGCGCGCGCATGCCGGGGGTGTCGGCGTCCGGGGCGGCGGCCAGCACCTCCGACCAGGCTTCCCGGCCGGGGGCTTCCCCGCTCAGCGGTCGCACGGACTCGATGCGCGCCGACGCCGTGGGGTACACCCGCAGTGACGCGCGGCCATCCCTGGTCACCCACTCGGTCCGCTCGACGTACGGCGGCGGTGACACCAGTTCGATGCCCTGGCCTCCGGTGTCGGCGGCGGCAGGTCCGGCCAGGGCCAGCGCCGCGCCGACCGGTATAGCGGCGATCGCGGCCGCCCGGGCGAGGGTCATCGCTTGCCTTGGATCTCCAGCAGTTTCGGGCGGACATCGGCCAAGTAGACACCGGCGGCGGCCGCGGCGATGGCCGCGGCGAACACCGAGCCGCCGTAGATGCCCAGCACGGCCAGCAGGATCGCGCCGCCCAGGATCGCCAGCCAGGTGGGCTTGGTGAGCTTGCCCGTCGCGGTGTAGGCGTCCGGCCGCTGAGTGGCGGCGTTTCCGAATGCGGCGACCGCGGTGATCAGGACGGCCACCGACAGCGCGAACATGATGTAGTTCGTCAGGACTGCGAGATGCACTCCGCCAGCCTATCCGTCGCCAGAAAAAACGCCGACCGGGTCGGCCGGTGCGGCCGACCCGGTCGGGTCTTGGAACTTGATTTACTTCTGGGTGACCTTCTTGGCCGGGGTGGCCTTCTTCACCGGGGCCTTCTTGGCGGCGGTGGCGGTCTTGGCCGGGGCGGCCTTCTTCGCCGGAGCCTTCTTGGCCGGGGCCTTCTTCACCGCGGTGGCGGCCTCGGAGACCTTGACCTCAGCCTTGGCGACGGCCTCGTCGGTCTTCTTGGGCAGCTCGACGCCGACCAGCTTGGCGGCACGCTCGCCGACCGCGCGGGTCTGCGACGCGACGTTGCCCAGCGCCTCCTGGGTCAGCTCCACGGCCTGATCGACATACCCCTCGGCCTTACCGGCAACGTCCTCCAGCGCGGGCTGGTTGCGCAGCCGCTCCAGTGCGGCCTCGCCGCGCTCGACCAGCTTGCTGTAGGTGGCCTGGGCCGACTCGGCGTAGCCCTCGGCGATCTTGCGGAGCTCGTCGGCGGTCAGCTTCTCGCGAAGCTCGCCCACCTGGCTCGGCAGTTCTTCCTGCAGCTTGGCGATGTCGCCCTGCAGCTTGGTGATCCGGTCGCGGGCCTCTTCGCGGCGCGCGGTGGCGTCGGTGCGGGCCTCGCCGGCACGCTCACGCAGGGTCGCGACGATCTCGTTGACGGTCGCCAGGGCCAGATCGGCAGCGCCGACGGCGGCCAGCAGCGGGGCCTTCAGTTCTTCAACAGTGGTGTTCTCAGCCATTTTTCTCTCCCTCTTCCAATGGGTTTGCTCTGGTTGTTAACGATGGGTGTTGCTTGCGGGACAATCGGATTCAGCCAGTGCTGGACTCCTCACCGGTCGTCGATCCCGGCGCCGGGGCCGGAAAATCTTGCGGGGCAGGCGCGTCGGCGGGGACCGGCGGTTGCGGGGCCGCGGCGGCCTGCGGGGCGGGGGTGTCCAGCGGCTGGGTCACTTCCGCCGGAGCGGCGGCGCGCTGGACGCTCTCGTTCTGGTGCAGGAAGGACGCGTAGATGTCGAGCAGCGCCCGCTTCTGCTGGTCGGTGATCGCCTGATCGTTGATCACGGCGTCGCGCACCTGGCTGCTCTCACCCGGTTCCAGGATGCCGGCACGGACATAGAGCACCTCGGCGGACAAGGTCAGCGCCTTGGCAATCTGCCCGAGCACCTCGGCCGACGGCTTGCGCAACCCGCGCTCGATCTGGCTGAGGTAGGGGTTGCTGACCCCGGCGCGCGCGGCCAGCTGCCGGATGGAGACCTGGGCGGCCTCGCGCTGAGACTTGATGTAGGCGCCGATATCGGAGGCCGTTTGGGTGACGACGGTGGCGATGTTCTCGTCCTGAGACATGCCGGCCTCCTCTCGTTTCGCGTTCCGAACCAGTTTCGTACTGATCAGTAACATGAACGCTACACGAGTGCGCTAGCAATTGCAAGCGCTAGCAAGCGCAGGTCAGAATATGATCTGCGCCACTGTGTAGATCACCAGGCCCGCCAGGGCGCCCACCACGGTGCCGTTGATCCGGATGAACTGCAGGTCCCGCCCGACGTGCAATTCGATCCGCCGGCTGGCGTCGTCGGCGTCCCAGCGCTCGATGGTCTCGGTGATGATCGAGGTGATCTCCACCCCGTACCGGGCCACCAGATGCTTGGCGCCGCGGACGATCCAGTTCTCCACCTTGGCGCGCAGCTCCGGATCGGTCTGCAGTTGCTGGCCGATCTGCTCCACCGTGGTGGCCATCCGCTGCCGGAAGGTGCCGTCGGGATCGTCGGCGCCGTCGAGCAGCAGGTTCTTCAGCCGCTTCCAGGCCGTCTCGGCGGCGCGGGTCACCTCGTCGCGGGCCATCAGCTCGTCCTTCACGGCGTCGGCCTTGGCGATGGTGCGCGGATCGTTCTGCAGGTCGCTGGCGAACTCGAACAGGAACCGGGTCGCCGAGCGGCGTAGCTCGTGGTCGGGGTTGCGGCGCACCTTGTCGGTGAAATCCATCAACTCCCGGTGGATCCGGTCACCGACCAACTGGTCGACGAACCGCGGGGTCCAGGTCGGGGAATCCCGGGTGACCACCCGCTCGATGGTGTCCCCGGCGTTGAGCGCCCACTCGAAAGCCCGGTCGGCCAGCAGCTGCAGTAGCGCCTCCTGCCGGCTTTCGGTCAGCAGCGTCTCCAGCACCCGCCCGATCGGCGGCCCCCACTGCGGCTCGGCGACCCGCCGCACGATCATCTTGTCGATGACCTGCTGGACGTCCTCGTCGTTGAGCAGCTCCACGGTCACCCGGACGACGGTGGCGGTCTCGTCGGCCACCCGCATCGCGTGCGCCGGGTCGATCAGCCAGTCCCCCAACCGGGCCGGGATGTCGGCGTCGCGCACCTTGTTCTCGACGACCTCCGGCGACAGGAAGTTCTCCCGAACGAAGGTGCCCAGCCCCTCGCCGAGCTGATCCTTCTTGCGCCGGATGATGGCGGTGTGCGGGATCGGCAGGCCCAGCGGATGCTTGAACAGCGCGGTGACGGCGAACCAGTCGGCCAGCGCGCCGACCATGCCGGCCTCGGCCGCGGCCCGTAGGTAGCCCACCCAGCCGGGCGCGTCGCCGCCCTTCTGCGCCCAGGTGCAGGCCAGGAAGATCACCGTCGCGCCGATCAGGAAACTGAGCGCGACGAGCTTCATCCGGCGCAGCGACGCGCGGCGCTGCGCGTCGGCGTCCACGTCGGCGCCGGCGAACGATTCGGCCAGGTTGTCGGTGAAGGACCCGCGCGTTTGCGTCTGCGTCACCTCACCATCATGGGCCATACCGAGCTTGTCCCGGTGGCGACCTCGCCGAGAACCCTTCCGAGTCAGTTACTGTGACTGGTGGTAATCCTCACCCCGGCGCCCGGCCCGGTGGCTCGGTTCACGCCGTAGAATCGAAGCAGTCAACACGAACGGAATGCCCTTACTGTGGTCCCTCAGACACCGCCCCCCGCGGCCAAGGTGGATGGTCGCAAACGGCGCTGGCGGCAACACAAGGTCGATCGTCGCAATGAACTGGTGGACGGAGCGCTGGACGCGGTCCGCCGCCGCGGGCGCGATGTCAGCATGGACGATATAGCTGCTGAAATCGGCGTTTCGAAGGCCGTTCTGTACCGCTACTTCGTGGACAAATCCGATCTCACCACCGCGGTGATGATGCGGTTCGCGCAGACCACCCTGATCCCGAACATGGCCGCCGCGCTGGCCCAGGATCTCGACGATTACGACCTGGCGCGGGAGTGCATCCGGGTGTACGTGGAAACCGTCGCCTCCGAACCGGAGGTCTACCCGTTTGTCTTCTCGAACAACTCCCCCAGCAAAAACAAGGTGATCGCCGACAGCGAACGGATCATCGCCGGGATGCTGGCGGTGATGTTCCGCCAGCGAATGGCGAAGGTCGGCATGAACACCGCCGGGGTGGGGCCGTGGTCCTACATGATCGTCGGCGGGGTGCAGCTGGCCACCCACTCCTGGATGTCGAACCCCCGGATGAGCTCCGACGAGCTGATCGACTACCTGACTATGCTGGGGTGGAACGCGCTGTGCGGCATCGTCGAGGTCGGCGGATCGCTGGAGGTGTTCCGCAACAGCCCGCACCCGTCGCCGCCGTTGCCGCCGCATCTCACCCGCCGGGACTGACCGACGGGCCTAGGGTGGGCCCCATGGCAGAGCTTCCCGACCTGTGGACCCACCACCCGAGCTCCGTGCTCGCCTTCCGCCCCGGCAACCGGGTGACCGACATCGACGCCGGCGCGACGCCGGGCTTCCGCGGCGACAAGGCCGACGCCCCCGCGTTGCAGGCAGAGCGCAACGCCGTCTTCGCCGACCTGCAGGAGATGCTCTACGCCAACGGCAAGACCGCCGGCGACCACCGATCAGTGCTGCTGGTGCTGCAGGGCATGGACACCGCGGGCAAGGGCGGCATCGTCGGGCACGTGGTGGGCGCGGCCAACCCGATGGGCGTGCGGTACACCAGCTTCGGGGTCCCGACCGCCGAGGAGCGCGCGCATCACTACCTGTGGCGGATCCGCAACGCGCTGCCGCCGGCCGGCCACATCGGGGTGTTCGACCGATCCCACTACGAGGACGTGCTGGTGGTCCGGGTGCGCAATCTGGTCGCCCCGGAGGTCTGGGGCGCCCGTTACGACGAGATCAACGCCTTCGAGAAGGAACTCGTCGACGCCGGGACGACGATCGTCAAGGTGGCGATGTTCGTCTCACCCGAGGAGCAGAAGCAGCGGCTGGCCGCCCGACTGGAACGCCCGGACAAGTACTGGAAGTACAACCCGGGCGATCTGGACGAGCGCAAGCTGTGGCCGCAGTACCAGGAGGCGTACCAGGCGGTGCTGGACAAGACCAACACGGACTACGCCCCGTGGCACGTGGTGCCGTGTGACCGCAAGTGGTACAGCCGGCTGGCCGTCACCGAGCTGTTGATCGAAGCCCTGCGCGCGATGGACCTGAGCTGGCCACCCGCCGATTTCGATGTCGAGGCCGAGCGGGCCCGGGTAGAGCAGGCCTAGTTAGCTGCCCTTGACCAGGGTGAACTGGCCGACGTTGGTGATGCCACGGCGGAAGAAATCGGCGCAGCCGGTCAGGTAGTGCATGTACCGGTCGTAGATCTCCTCGCCCTGCATGGCGATCGCCTCGTCCTTGCGGGCTTCCAGGTTCGCCGCCCACATGTCCAGGGTGCGGGCGTAGTGCGGCTGCAGCAGCTGGATCTGGGTGAGGTTGAAGCCGCTGTCGACGGCCAGTTGCTCGATGTTCTCCACCGACGGCAGCTGACCACCGGGGAAGATCACCTCGCCGATGAACTTCATGAACTTCAGATCGCTGATCGTCAGCTTGATCCCGTTCTCCCGGAAGAACGCCTGGGTGTGGGCCAGGATGGTGTGCAGCAGCATCCGGCCGTCCGACGGCAGCAGGCTGTAGGCCTTGGCGAAGAACGCCGGGTAGCGCTCGGCCTTGAACGCCTCGAACGCGCCGATGCTCACGATGCGGTCGACCGGGCGGTCGAACTCCTCCCAGCCGCACAGCAGCACCTCACGGCTACGCGAGCTGTCCAGGCTGGCCATCAGCTTCTGGCTGTAGGCGGCCTGGTTCTTGCTCAGGGTGATGCCGATGACGTTGACGTCGTACTTCTCCACGGCACGCCGCAGCGCCCCGCCCCAGCCACAGCCGATGTCCAGCAGGGTCATGCCGGGCTCCAGGTTCAGCTTGCCCAGGGCAAGGTCGAACTTGGCGGTCTGCGACTCTTCGAGGTTCATGTCGTCGCGCTCGTAGTAGCCGCACGTGTAACCCATGGTCGGATCGAGGAACAGGGCAAAGAACTCGTCGGAGACGTCGTAGATCCCCTGGGATTCCTCGTAGTACGGAGTGAGATCCGACTCGACCTTTGACATTCACACACCTAACTCAGAACGGGAAAACGGACCGATTGCGATCCAGGTCACCTTAATTGAGCTCCCCGGAGAAACCAATTTCCCCAGGTCAACCCACCTGTGCGGATCAGCCGTAGCTGTAGAAGCCCTGGCCGGACTTCTTGCCGAGCATCCCCGCCTCGACCATACGCTCCAGCAGCGGGGGCGATCCGTAGTGCGGTTCCTTGAACTCGTCGTAGAGCTTGTCGGCGATCATTTTCACGGTGTCCAGGCCCACCAGGTCGGACAGCCGCAGCGGCCCCATCGGGTGCGAGAGTCCGGCGACGACGGCGGTGTCGATGTCCTCGACGGTGGCGAAGCCCGCCTCGACCATCCGGATGGCCGACAGCAGGTAGGGCAGCAGCAACGCGTTGACGACGAAGCCGGCGCGATCCCCGCAGCGCACCACCTGTTTGCCCAGCACGTTGCCGGCGAACTCCTCGGCGCGAGCCGCGGCGTCGTCGCCGGTGGCCAGGCTGGAGACCAGCTCGACCAGCGGCAGCACCGGAACCGGGTTGAAGAAGTGCAGGCCGATGACCCGGGACGGGTTCTTGGTGGCGGCGGCGATCTTCATGATCGGGATGCTGGAGGTGTTCGACGCCAGCACGGCCTCCGGGTCGGTGATGACCTCGTCGAGGCGGGCGAAGATCGCGGCCTTGACGTTCTCGTCCTCGATGACGGCCTCGATGACCAGGTCGCGGTCGGCGAAGTCGGCCAGATCGGTGGTGAACGACAGGCCGTCGAGGGCCCGGTCGCGCTCCCGCTCGGTGATCTTGCCGGCGCTGACCCCGCGTTCCAGGGACTTGGTGATCCGGGCGCGGCCGCCGGCCACCAGCGCGTCGGTGGTCTCGAACACCTTGACGTTGACGCCAGACCGGGCACACACCTCGGCGATGCCGGCGCCCATCTGGCCGGCGCCCACGACGCCGACGCGTTCAATCGGTTTGGTTGTCATGCTGTCACTTCTTTCCGCAGGTGGGGAGCTATGCGACAGGCCCCGCCCAGAACGGGCCGGGCGGGGCCTGATGCATTGAATTCTTAGTGGAACTGGCCTTCTTCGGTGGAGCCGGCCAGCGCGGTGGTCGAGCTCGTCGGATCGACCGTGGTGGCGATCTTGTCGAAGTAACCGGCGCCAACCTCACGCTGGTGCTTGGTGGCGGTGTAACCGCGCTCCTCGGCGGCGAACTCGCGCTCCTGCAGTTCGACGTAGGCCTTCATCTGCTCGCGGGCGTAGCCGTAGGCCAGGTCGAACATCGAGTAGTTGAGGGCGTGGAAGCCGGCCAGCGTGATGAACTGGAACTTGAAGCCCATCGCGCCCAGCTCGCGCTGGAACTTGGCGATGGTGTCGTCGTCCAGGTGCTGCTTCCAGTTGAACGACGGCGAGCAGTTGTAGGCCAGCATCTGGTCCGGGAACTCGCTCTTGACGCCCTCGGCGAACTTCTTGGCCAGCTCCAGGTCCGGGGTGCCGGTCTCCATCCAGATCAGGTCGGAGTACGGGGCGTAGGCCTTGGCGCGGGCGATGCACGGCTCCAGGCCGTTCTGCACGCGGAAGAAGCCTTCCTTGGTCCGCTCACCGGTGATGAACGGCTGATCGCGCTCGTCCACATCGGAGGTGATCAGGGTGGCGGCCTCGGCGTCGGTGCGGGCGATGACCACGGTCGGGACGTCGGCCACGTCGGCGGCCAGGCGGGCCGAGGTCAGGGTGCGGATGTGCTGCTGGGTCGGGATCAGCACCTTGCCACCGAGGTGGCCGCACTTCTTCTCCGAGGCGAGCTGGTCTTCCCAGTGCGAACCGGCGACACCGGCGGCGATCATGGCCTTCTGCAGCTCGTAGACGTTCAGCGCGCCACCGAAGCCGGCTTCGCCGTCGGCGACGATCGGGGCCAGCCAGTTCTCGACCGAGGTGTCGCCCTCGACCTTGGCGATCTCGTCGGCGCGCAGCAGCGCGTTGTTGATCCGGCGCACGACCTGCGGCACCGAGTTCGCCGGGTACAGGCTCTGGTCGGGGTAGGTGTGGCCGGACAGGTTGGCGTCACCGGCGACCTGCCACCCGGACAGGTAGATGGCCTTCAGGCCGGCACGGACCTGCTGGACGGCCATGTTGCCGGTCAGCGCGCCAAGCGAGTTGACGAAATCCATGTTGTGCAGCTGCTCCCAGAGCACCTCGGCGCCGCGGCGGGCCAGGGTGTGCTCCTCAACGACGGTGCCCTGCAGGGCGACGACGTCGGCGGGGGTGTAGGTGCGGGTGACGCCCTTCCAGCGGGGATTGGTATCCCAGTCGTGCTGGATGGCCTCGGGGGACTTGGGGGTGCCGACAGTGGACACAGGGGACTCCTTCAACTCGCGATGCTTGCTTGGCTGCACGTCGCCTTGGCGTCTCCGGGATCACCGGCTTGCTAACACCGCCGCAACGTCGCTGATGCGCTCCTATGAGGGTGCCATGCCGCATATGCGCAGGTCCACCCCATGCCATTGCCAATTTTCGCCAAGCCGCAGACGATCTAGCTAAGTTTGCGAAGATCGGCCTACGCTTTACCGGTTCAGAAGTAACCCGTAAGTAACAAGTCTGCGCAGGTCAACGGGAGAAAAACAGGACAGACGTACTGTTAGAGATTGAACAGCGCCGCGACGGCCTTCACCTCGTCGCCGACGGCATATGTGAGGGTTATTACAGTCCGATCCGTCAGCTCCGGTCCGAACCGGTCGGTGCTGCCCGGCGGGTACACGTGGCTGACGATCTCCAGCCGATCACCCAGCGCCACCGGCGCGTCGTGCTCGATGGTCACCCGCAGCGGCTTCGCCAGCAGCTCGGGATGCTCGTCCAGGTAATCCTCGATCACGCCCCAGTACTGGGCGTTGTTCATGTGGTCGAACAGGTCGATGTCGGTCACCCGCACCGGGTAGGTCCGGACGTCGACGGCGTCGGCGCGCGCGCCCGGGCTCAAGTAGGCCTTCCAGCGCAGCCGGTCCACCGACGTGGTGCGGCGCAGCCCGGCCAGGAAGTCGTCGGAGATCCGGGACGGCCCCTGGGTTTCCCGATTGATGTTGAGCCAGAACGCCTCGGACTCCACCAGTCCACCCTTGCGGCCGTCGATGCGCACCCGCATCTCGCACCACCGGTTCGACGTCCCCGAACACCACCGCCGCAGCCGCAGCATGTCGCCGAACTCGATCGGCGCGATCAGGTCGATCATGGTGCGCCGGACGATCCACAGCGGGTGGGTGGCCTCGTAGCCGAGTTCCCGCAGCTGGTCGGAGCCCAGGTCCTGGATGTGCCGCGCGGCGGCGTCGAACCGGAGCCGTCCGGTGCGGTCGATGTCGCCGACCCGCAGCGGCCATTGCCGGTCGAACACGTCGGGATGCGGATCCGGCACCGGCATGAGTTGCTTGGCGAGGCCGGTCGTGCCGGCGGCGTTGTTCTGCACGCAGCCGATCATGCCAGCCGCCGTCGACGGCCGGCATTGGCACCTTTGCGAACCGGCCTTAACCGCGCGCGTACGCTGACTCGGTGTCCAAGACGTTCGTCGGCGCGCGGGTACGACAACTCCGCAACGAACGCGGCTACAGCCAGGCCGCGTTGGCCCAGCGGCTGCAGATCTCACCGAGCTACCTCAACCAGATCGAGCACGACGTCCGCCCGTTGACCGTGCCGGTGCTGCTGCGCATCACCGAGGCGTTCGGCGTCGACGCGACCTTCTTCGCCTCCGAGGACGACACCCGGCTGGTCGCCGAACTGCGCGAGGCCACCCTGGACCGCGATCTCGGCGTGGACGTCGACGTCTCCGAGATCGCCGATCTGGTCGCCGCGCATCCGTCGCTGGCCAAGGCCATGGTCAATCTGCACCGGCGCTACCGGATCACCACCGCGCAGCTGGCCGCGGCCACCGAGGACCGGTTCAACGACGGCAGCGGCAGCGGGGCCATCACCATGCCGCACGAGGAGGTGCGGGACTACTTCTATCAGCGGCAGAACTATCTGCACGAGCTCGACACAGCCGCCGAGGACCTCACCAACCGGATGCGGATGCACCGCGGCGACCTGGCCGGCGACCTGGCCCGGCGGCTCTCGGAGGTGCACGGGGTGCTGATCACCCGGCGTATCGACTTGGGCGACAACCTGCTGCACCGCTACGACCCGGACACCCGGACGTTGGAGATCAACGGCAACCTCTCGGCCGGGCAGCAGGTGTTCAAACTCGCGACCGAGCTGGCGTATCTGGAACACGGCCAACTGATCGACACCCTGGTGGCCGACGGCGGGTTCACCAGCGACGAATCGCGCACGCTGGCCCGGCTCGGGCTGGCCAACTATTTCGCCGCCGCGACGCTGCTGCCCTACCGCCAGTTCCACGACGTGGCGGAGAACTTCCGCTACGACGTCGAGCGGCTCTCCGCGTTCTATCAGGTCTCCTACGAGACCATCTGCCACCGACTGTCCACCCTGCAACGCCCCTCGATGCGCGGCGTGCCGTTCTCCTTCGTCCGGGTGGATCGGGCCGGCAATATGAGCAAGCGGCAATCGGCGACCGGCTTCCACTTCTCCTCGGCCGGCGGCACCTGCCCGCTGTGGAACGTCTACGAGACCTTCGCCAACCCGGGGAAGATCCTGGTGCAGATCGCGCAGATGCCCGACGGCCGCAATTACATGTGGGTGGCCCGCACCATCGAGCGCCGCGCCTCCCGATACGGCCAGCCCGGCAAGACGTTCGCCATCGGGCTGGGCTGCGAGATCCGGCACGCCCACCGGCTGGTGTACTCCGAGGGCCTGGACCTCTCCGGCGACGTCGCAACCCCGATCGGGGCGGGTTGCCGGGTGTGTGAGCGCGACAATTGCGCGCAGCGGGCCTTCCCCGCGCTGGGCCGCGCGCTGGATCTGGACGCGCACCGGTCCACGGTGTCGCCGTACCTGGTCCGGCCGTAGGGAGCCTCGCCTGTGCCAGACTGCCCCCATGAGCGAACTGCAGCCCGCCCGCTTCCCGTCCGACAGTGACCTGCGCAGCGTGGGGCCGATCAACTGGGCCATCTGCCGTCTCGGCGCCCGCGGTATTCGCGCGCCTGAGTTCCGGCTGTTCAACGTGCTCAGTCGGCACAGCCTGCTGTTCTGGAGCTGGCTGCCGTTCTCCGGGGTGCTGCTGTACTGGGGCCGGCTGTCCCGCCAGGACGCCGAGACCGTCATCCTGCGGGTCGGGCACATCCGCGAGTGCGAGTACGAGCTGCAGCAGCACCGCCGGCTGGCCCGCTCCCGCGGCGTGGACGCCGAAACGCAGGAGAAGATCTTCGCCGGCCCGGACGCCGCCGGGCTGACCGACCGGCAGCGCGCGCTGCTGCGGGCCACCGACGAGTTCGTGCTCAACCGCGGGGTCTCCGATGAGACGTGGGCCGAGCTGGCCCGACACCTGGACCGTCGTCAGCAGATCGAGTTCTGCATGCTGGCCGCCCAGTACGACGGCCTGTCGGCCAGCATGAACACGCTGCGGATCCCGCTGGACTTCGCCGACTGAAAGCTGACGTCCGCACAAAGCCGAGCGCTCGCCGGAATGGGTCCCGGCGAGCGCTCAGTCGTGTACGGGGTCAGAAGTTGATCATGTGCCCGGCCAGCCCGTGGAAGCACTCCTGCAGGGCTTCGGACAGGGTCGGGTGGGTGTGCACGTTGCGGGCGCATTCGACGGCGGTCAGGTCCCACTTCTGCGCCAGCGTCAGCTCCGGCAGCAGTTCGGAAACATCGGGTCCGATGAGGTGCCCGCCGATCAGCTCCAGGTGCTTCTTGTCTGCGATCAGCTTCACGAAGCCGGTCGGGTCGGCCAGGCCGTGCGCCTTGCCGTTGGCGGTGAAGGGGAACTTTGCCACCACCACGTCGTAGCCCTCGGCCTTGGCCTGCTCCTCGGTGAGCCCGAAGCTGGCCACCTGCGGCTGGCAGAACGTCGCCCGCGGCATCATCCGGTAGTCGCCGAGGGTCATGGTCTCCGCGTCGGCGATGGTCTCGGCGGCGACGACGGCCTGGGCCTCGGCGACGTGCGCGAGCTGCAGCTTGGCGGTGACATCGCCGATGGCGTAGATGCTCGGCACATTGGTGCGCATCCGGTCATCGATGGCGATCGCGCCGCGCTCGGTCAGCTCGACGCCGGCCTTATCCAGCCCGTAGCCCTCGACGTTGGGCGCGAACCCGATGGCCTGCAGCACCTTGTCGGCGCGCAGTCCCTCGGTCTTGCCGTCCTTGCTGATGGTGACAATGACGGACCCGTCGGCGCCCTCATCTTGGATGGACTCCACCTTGGTGCCGGTGAGGATCTTGACGCCAAGCTTCTTGTACTGCTTCTCGATCTCCTTGGAAACCTCGGCGTCCTCGTTGGGCAGCGCGCGGGGCAGGAACTCGACGATGGTGACGTCGACGCCGTAATTCTTGAGCACGTACGCGAATTCCATGCCGATCGCGCCGGCGCCGGCGATGACGATGGAGCCCGGCAGCTCGCGGGTCAGGATCTGCTTCTCGTAGGTGACGACGTTCTCGCTCAGCGACGTGCCCGGCACCAGCCGGGTGCTGCTGCCGGTGGCGATGATGGCGTGGTCGAAGGTGACGGTCTCCGATCCCCCGTCGTTCAGTTCGACGTTGAGGGTGTTGGCGTCGGCGAAGCGGCCGTAGCCGTGGATCTCGGTGATGCCGTTCTTCTTCATCAGGTAGTGCACGCCGGCGGTGCGTCCCTCGGACACCTTGCGGCTACGGTCGAAGGCGGCGCCGAAGTCGAAGCTCACCTCACCGCTGATGCCGAAGGTCTTGGCCTCCTTGTGGAAGATGTGCGCCAGTTCGGCGTTGCGCAGCAGCGCCTTGCTCGGGATGCACCCGACGTTCAGACACACCCCGCCCCAGTACTTGGGTTCGACGATCGCGGTTTTGAGCCCGAGTTGGGCTGCGCGAATGGCGGCGACATAGCCGCCGGGGCCTGCTCCGAGCACGACAACGTCATAGTGAGTCACGTCGCCAACCCTATCGGCTCGGTCGGGATACCGGCAGGGGAAAGTCACGACGGTTCAGCGACGTTACGGCGTGATCCAACCGAACGCGTAGGACCCGTACAGCGCCAGCGCTCCCAGTCCGGCCGCGAACGGGGCGGACATCAGCGCGATCGCCAGCCCGGGCAACAGCGGCCGCCGCTGATCGGCCAACGACACCAGCAGCGCGGCCAGCGTCGAGACCGCCACGAACCCGAAGGTGGCGAACTCGGTCCAGGTCTTGTCCAGCGCGGAGTGCCACCACTGGAACAGGCCCAGACCGATCCCGGCGGCCAGCACCCACACCCCGGCCAGCACCAGGAGGAACTGCCACAGCCGGACACTCTGATAGGCGCCCGGGACCACCACCGGCAGCGCGGGTGACACCTTGCGGCTGCGACTCTTGGGCATCGCGTGCCGGGGCCCGTGATGCTCCTCGTGGTGTTCGTCGTGGTGTTCATCGCCGACGTCGTCGGACTGGTCGTCCGGGTCGGCAGAGAGCCGCTCGGCGTCCAGGTCGGTGATGCTCAGGTTCTCGGTGTGCACGTGCGGGTTGCCCAGCGCGCCGCCGGGTTCGAGGCGCGAGGAACGAGCTCCGAAGGGGCCCGGCGCAACCCCGCCGGCGTCCGGTTCGACGTCTGCCGGCACTGGCTCGGGGTCGGGGGCGCGCCAGACCAACTCCTCGTCGGAGAAGGCCCAGGCGGTGGCGACAGGCGCGCTGTCGGCGTCCGGGGTCAGGTCCCCACTGTCGCCGGAGCGGTCCTTGCGCTCGCCCGGCTCGTCTTCGACCGCCTCGGCCGGGACGGGCGCGTTCAGCGCCTCTTCATCCGTGCCCAGCGGCTGCGGATGCGGCCCGGTGTCGAAGATCGGCGCGTGATGCGGCTCGGTGTAAGGCATCTCGTCGATGTCGACGGGTTTGCGGGACGGTTTGCCTTCGGCGGTTGCGCCGTTTGCCGGCGTTCCGGTCTCGGGCGCGGCGGTGTCGACGCTAGACCCACCGTCCAGCTCGTCCTCGGGCTTCTCAGGCACCGTGCACCACCTGGGCGAGCACCATCACCGCGAACCACCCGGGCGCCACCGACAGCAGGAACGCGCCGGCGCCGGTCACCCAGCGCCGCCCGGACACCAGCACGGCGAGAATCCCGATCCCCGACGGGACGCCGAGCACCAGGCCCATCGCCAGGTCGGGCCGGATCGGCGTGGTCACCAACAACATTCCCAGCACCCCGCACAGGATCCCGACGGTGACGCCGACCAGCATCACAGCAGTCAGGATGGGCGCCCGCGGCAGCGGAATCATGCCTCCGACAATACGTCGGGTTTCCTCGCTAGCCGGGGAGCCGCGCGGCGCGCCCCGCCGGCGTCGGGCAGGCGTCGGCGGCCTCCGCGACGATCGCCGCAGGCGGCGACGACGGCCGCGCCCCGGCGTCCCAGTCCCGTCCGGTCAGCGGCGGATCACCTCCCAACACAGCCAACTCGTCGTCGGCATAGGCCCGGCCGCGGGACAGAAACCGCAGTCCCTCCGGGGATTCCAGGCTGAAACCACTGCCGCGCCCGGGCACCACGTCGATGACCAGCTGGGTGTGCTTCCACGCCTCGAACTGCGGACCGGAGATCCACACCGGCGTCCCGTCGCCGACGCCCAGCACGCCCAGCAGCACGTCGCGGCTGCCGACCAGGAACTCCCCGTCCGGGTAACACATCGGCGAGGACCCGTCGCAGCAGCCGCCGGACTGGTGGAACATCACCGGCCCGTGTCGCGCGATCAGCGTCTCTAGCAGGTCGGCGGCGGGGCGGGTGACCAACACCCGCGGGATCGGTTCGGACATCTGACCCATCACCTCCACCACAGTCGACACTGCCGAGCCTAGTGCGATCACCATCGGCCACAATGGCCGAATGGCCGAACCGAGCACCCCCGCCGAACCCGTCGATCCGCACCTGTGGCTGGAGGACGTCACCGGTGAGGCCGCGCTGGACTGGGTGCGCGCCCACAACGAGCCGACGCTGACGGAATTCTGCGACGACGAGTTCGAACAGTTCCGCGCCGAGGCGTTGGAGGTGCTCGACACCGACGCGCGCATTCCCTACGTCCGCCGCCGCGGTGAGCTGCTCTACAACTTCTGGCGTGACGCCGCCAATCCGCGCGGCCTGTGGCGCCGCACCACCCTGGAGTCCTATCGCACCGAAAACCCGGACTGGGACGTCATCCTCGACCTCGACGCGTTGGCCGCCGCCGAGGACGAGAACTGGGTGTGGGCCGGCGCCGCGGTCATCGAGCCCGAGCTGACACGGGCCTTGGTGTGCCTGTCCCGCGGCGGCGCCGACGCGGTGGTGGTCCGCGAATTCGACATGGCCACCCGCACATTCAACGACCAGGGCTTCGTCGTTCCGGAGGCCAAGACCGATGTCGGGTGGGCCGACGAGGACACCGTGCTGATCGGCACCGATTTCGGTCCGGGTTCGCTGACCGACTCCGGGTATCCGCGGATCGTCAAGCGCTGGCGGCGCGGCCAGCCGCTGGAGCAGGCCGAGACGGTGTTCAGCGGCGCGCACACCGACGTCAGCGTGGGCGCCGGAGTGGACCGCACGCCCGGCTTCGAGCGCACCCTGGTGGTCCGGTCGCTGGATTTCCACAACCGCGAGCGCTACGAACTGACCCACGACAACGAGTTGATCCGCATCGACGTGCCCACCGACGCGTCGATCTCGTTGCACCGCAATTGGCTGCTGATCCGGCCGCGCACTGAGTGGCTGATCGGCGAGCACAGCTATCCGGCCGGATCGCTCTTGGCCGCCGACTACGACGAATTCGTCTCCGGCGCAGTCGATCACCTCGATGTGGTGTTCACCCCCGACGAACACACCTTCCTGGACAGTTTCGCCTGGACCAAGGACCGGCTGGTGCTGGTCACCCTGTGCGATGTGACGAGCCGAGTGCAGATCGTGACACCCGGCACCTGGGAGCGCCGCGACGTCGACGGACTGGAGCCAAACACCACCACCGTTGTGGTGGCCGCCGACACCCTCGGTGACGAGATCTTCCTGGACTCCAGTGGATTCGACCGGTCCTCACGATTGCTGTGCGGATCGGTGCACGGCGAGTTGAGCCAGGTCAAGAGTGCCCCGGAGATGTTCGACGCGGCCGGGTTGAGCGTGGCGCAACACTTCGCGACCTCCGCCGACGGCACCCGGATCCCGTACTTCGTTGTCGGACACCGTGATTCCAGCGGGCCGGGCAAAGCCCTGCTGGGCGGGTACGGCGGGTTCGAGCATTCCTCGCTGCCGGGGTACGGCGGGGTGCTGGGCCGGCTGTGGCTGTCCCGAGGCGGAACCTATGTGCTGGCCAACATCCGCGGCGGCGGCGAGTACGGCCCGGCCTGGCATACCCAGGCCACTCGCGAGGGCCGGCATCTGGTGGCCGAGGACTTCGCCGCGGTGGCAACCGACCTGGTGGACCGCGGCATCACCACCGTCGATCGGCTCGGCGCCCAGGGCGGCTCCAACGGCGGACTGCTGATGGGCATCATGCTGACCCGCTACCCGCAGTTGTTCGGCGCGCTGGTCTGCAGCGTGCCGTTGCTGGACATGCGTCGCTATCACAAGCTGCTGGCCGGGGCGTCCTGGATGGCCGAGTACGGCGATCCGGACAACCCGGAGGACTGGGCGTTCATCTCCGAATACTCGCCGTACCAGAACATTTCGGCGGACGCGCACTACCCGGCGCTGCTGATGACGACGTCCACCCGTGATGACCGGGTACATCCGGGACACGCCCGCAAGATGACCGCCGCACTGGAGGCGGCCGGACATTCGGTGCGCTACTACGAGAACATCGAGGGTGGCCACGCCGGGGCGGCGGACAACTCGCAGGCGGCGTTCAAGGCCGCGCTGACCTACACCTTCCTGCACCGCGTGCTGCGCTAATTCGCCGGGCGGCCCAGTAGTTCGCGCACCGCGGTGCGGGGCCCGTACGGGCGCAGCATCTCGCTTGCCGGGCGCGGCCGGATGTTCTGCGGCCACCAGAACCAGCGGCCCAACAATGCCGCCGTCGACGGCGTCATGAAAGACCGGACGATCAGGGTGTCGAACATCAGCCCCAGCCCGATCGTCGTGCCGATCTGCCCGAGCACCCGCAGATCGCTGACGATGAACGCGGCCATGGTCACCGCGAACACCAGACCGGCCGCGGTCACGACGGCGCCGGTGCCGCCCATCGCCCGGATGATCCCGGTCTTGAGCCCGGCGTGCACTTCCTCGCGGAACCGGGAGATCAGCAGCAGGTTGTAGTCCGCGCCGACTGCCAGCAGCAGGATGATCGCCAGCGCCTGCACAATCCAGTACAGGTTGATGCCAAAGATGTGCTGCCACAACAACACCGACAGACCGAACGACGCCCCCAGGGACAGCACCACCGTCCCGACGATGACCAGCGCAGCCACCAGGCTCCGGGTGATGAACATCATCACCAGCAGGATCAGCGCCAGCGCGGACAGCGCGGAGATCATCAGGTCGTAGCGCGCGCCGTCGGCGATGTCCTTGTACATCGCCGCGGTGCCGGCCACGTACACCTTGGCGTCGGCCAGCGGGGTGGCCTTGATCGCGTCGAACGCGGCCTCCTTGATCGCGTCCACGTGTTCGATGCCTTCGGGGGTGGCGGGATCCCCCTCGTGGGTGATGATCATCCGGGCCGCGTGGCCATCCGGGGAGAGGAACAGCTTCAACCCCCGCTGGAACGCCGGATTCTCGAACGCCTCCGGCGGCAGGTAGAACGAGTCGTCGTTCTTGGCCTCGTCGAACGCCTTGCCGAGCGCGGTGGCGGTCTGCAGTGACTCGCCGGCCTGGTCGGTCATGCCGTTGGTCAGCGCGTAGTTGCTCATGGTGAGTTCGAGATTGCGCTGCTGGGTTTCGATCTGCGGCGTTAGCAGCGCCAACAGCTGCGGCTGCAGTTCGTTGAGCTGGTCCAGGCTCGCGGTCACCGCGCTGAACTTCTCCGACAGGTCCGAGATGCCGTCGAGCGCGTCGAACACCGACCGCATGGCCGCGCACACCGGGATGTCGAAGCAGTGCGGCTCCCAGTAGAAGTAGTTGCGGATCGGGCGCAGGAAGTCGTCGAAGTCGGCGAGCTTGTCGCGCAGGCCGTCCACTGTTTTCACGGTCTCGTGGAAGGCCTGCACCTGCGCGTCGGTGGCCTCGGCGCTCTTGGTCTGCAGGGCCAGCTGCTGTCGCAGCGTCTCGATGCTCTTGGAGATCTCCCCGGCCTGGCTCAGCATGTTCGCCGACTGTTCCTGCTGCGCGCTGAGATTCATCACCTGGCCGGCGGATTGCGCGCTGAGTAGGAATGGGATCGACGAGTGCGTGATGGGCGTGCCCAGCGGGCGGGTGATCGACTGCACCAACGCGATTCCGCGGGTGTGCAGCACCGATTTGGCCACCCGTTCGAGCAGGATCATGTCGGCCGGATTGCGCATATCGCGGTCCGTCTCGATCATCAGCAACTCTGGGTTGAGCCGCGACGCCGAGAAATGCCGTTCCGCCGCTTGGTATCCCACATTGGCCGGGGCCCAGGCCGGCATGTAGGGCCGCACGTCGTAGTTGGTCCGGTAGCCCGACAGCGACAGCAGGCCGATGAGCGCGACCAGGCAGGACACCACGAAGATCGGTCCGGGCCACCGCGCGATGGAGGTGCCGATCCGTCGCCAGCCGCGGGTCTTGGTGGCGCGCTTGGGATCCAGCCAGCCGAACCGGCCGGCGATGGTGATCATCGCCGGGCCCAGCGTCAGCGCGGCGGCCAGCGTGACCAGCACACCGAGGGCCGCCGGCAGGCCCAGGCTTTGGAAGTAGGGCAGCCGGGCGAAACTCAGGCAGAGCACGGCGCCGGCGATGGTCAGCCCGGATCCGACGATGACGTGCGCGGTGCCGCTGAACATCCCGTAGTAGGAGTGCTCACGGTCGCGCCCGGTGTTGCGGGTTTCCTGATAGCGGCCGACCAGGAAGATGGCCCAGTCGGTGCCGGCGGCGATGACCAGCAGGGTGAGCAGGTTCGTGGAGTAGGTGGACAGCCCGATGATGCCGCTGTTGGCCAGCGTCGCGACCACGCCGCGGGCGGCGGCGACCTCGACCAGCACCACGACCATCATCAGCGCGGTGGTGAGCACCGAGCGGTAGACCAGGAACAGCATCAGCGAGATGACGCCGAAGGTCAGCATGGTGACCTTGTCGGTGCCCTCGCTGCCGACGTCGAACTGGTCGGTCAGCAGCGGCGCGGCGCCGGTGACGTAAGCCCGCACGCCGGGCGGGGCCTGCTCGTCGGCGACGATGTGACGCACCGCCTCGACGGATTTGTTCGCCCGCGCCTGCCCCATATCGCCGACCAGGTAGATCTGGACGTAGGCGGCCTTGCCGTCCTTGCTCTGCGATCCGCCGGCGGTCAACGGGTCGCCCCAGAAGTCCTGCACGTGCTGAACGTGCTCGGTGTCGGCCCGCAGCCGCCTCACCAGCTTGTCGTAGTAGGCGTGCGCGTCGGCGCCCAATGCGTCGTCGCCCTCCAGCACGATCATCGCCGAACTGTCGGAGTCGAATTCGCCGAACACCTGGCCGATGTGCAGCATCGCCTGCCGAGACGGCGAATCCGGCGAGTTCATCGACACCGATCGCTCGTAGCCGACAATTTCCAGTTGCGGCCCAAGGGCGTTCGTCAGCGCGGCGACGGCCACCCAGAACAGCAGGATCGGGACGGCCAGCGCGCGGACGGTTCGCGCCGGGCGGGACCGGTGGACGTCGTCGGTGGTGGTGGCGTCGGTGGTGTCGCTCATGCGGCTTTGTCCAGGCAGGCGATGTAGCCGCTCTCCGCGTCGACACTGCGTTCGTCCTTGACGACGCCGTCGACGGTGATCCGGCAGCCGATGGAGCCGCCGCCGTGTGCGCGCAGGTCGGCGAACATCGTCGGGTCATTGGTGGTCAGTTCCCGTGACCATGGCAGCACGGCATTGTCGACGCGCTGCGGCTGGGCTTGCTCGTCGAGGAAGTTGATGGTCGCGGTGGCGCCGGGTGCGCCGAACACCTCGAACGTCACCCGCTTCGGGTTGTAGGTGGTGTTGTCCAGCGACTCGACGCTGCGGGCGGTGATCCGGTTGTCCGACCCGAACATGCCCTGCAACCGGGCCACCGTGAATCCGACGGTGGCGATGACCACAACCAGCACCACCCACATCCAATGTCGCCGCGCAACTCGCAAGATCGCGCCCATGCCGCACCCTTCGCGTCGGCCCCCGCCAAGATAGAACGGTACTGTACAGTACCGTTCGGCTTTGGCTAGGGTGTTCCCATGACCTCCGAGCTGATCGACGCCGCCGCGCGGCCCCGCTGGTCGGCGCGTGAGCAGGAGTTTCTGACAATCACCCTGCGGCTGCTGCAGGAGCACGGCTACGACCGGCTGACCGTCGACGAAGTGGCCGCCGAAGCCAAGGCCAGCAAGGCCACCCTGTACCGGCGTTGGCCCTCCAAGACCGATCTGGTGGTGGCGGCCTTCATCGAGGGCGTACGCATCCAGGCCCGGCCCCCGAACACCGGTTCCTTGCGCGAGGACCTGCTGGCGATCGGCGGGATGATCTGCGCGACGGCCGGGACGCACGCGCCAACCGTCCGCGCGGTGCTCAACGAGATCTCCCGCACCCCGGCCCTCCGGGAGGCCATGCAGTCCGAATTCCTCGACGAGCGGCACGCCCTGTTCAACGAGGTGCTCGAGGCGGCCGTTCGGCGCGGTGAGATCAACGCCGACGCCGTCAACCCCGAACTGTGGAACGTGCTCCCGGGCTACCTGGTGTTCCGGTTCCTGCTGCCCACGCCGCCACCCGACGCGGAAACGGTGCGCGCACTGGTCGACGAGGTGGTGCTGCCGTCGCTGACGCGGAAGACCTGACGCTCAGCTGGCGCGGCGCAAACCACCGAGCAGGGTGGCGATCACGCCGACCACCACCAGTCCCCCGCCTACGGCGAGACTGATCGTCAGCCAACTGTGCAGGCTGTCGAGCACTGTGCCGAACAAGGCCTGCGCCGCCGCGCGGGCGTCGGTGGTCAGCTGGTCGAACACCTCGTCGACCCGGCCGCGGCCGACCTCCGCGCCCGCCCAGCCGGCCGCGCCGACCAACAGACCCGAGACCCCGAGCGAGATCAGCCCGCGGCCCAGCCGTCGGGAACTCCACAGCGTCGCCACCGCGAACACCAGCGCCAGCAACGCCGCGCCGATCGCCACGATCGGCCCCCAGGTCGACGCCGGTTTCAGGGCTCCGGGGCGCGCCCAGTCCGGGGCTGCCTCGGTCAGCGGCACCGGGATTGCGTCGGGCACGCTGATGTTGAACTCCGCCAGGGTGTCGGTGAACGCGGGGTCGGACAGCATCGGCGCCACGTCGATCACCCAGCGACCTTGGTCGTCGACCTCGGAGCGGACCCGGTGGGTGAACAACCAGCGGTGCGCGAACCGGTTGGCCTGCGCGAATTGGCCCGGAAACGCGCTCCCGCGGGTGTAGGAGGTGGCCACCGCGCGCACCACCGCCGGGTTCACGCCGGAGCCCTCACCCGCCATCGACACGATCTGGGTGCTCAGCTGACTGGCGACGGCCAGCTGCAGCTCCGGATCGGCGGCCGCGCGCTGTGCCAGCGCCGCGTACCCGTCGGCCCGGATGAGATTGTGCTGCGCCCAGTTGGCCGGCACCGCGACGGCGAGCAACACGGTGGCCAGCAACCACAGCATGGCCGTCCGGATCGCGCGCACGACTCCCCCTCCTCGCAGGTTTGCCTCGCCAGTGTGGCACGGCGGCGCGTCGCCGCAGCAGCGCGCACGCCCGGGTCGGTCGGTGCCGTACCGGAATGGGGTGTGTGCGGGGCGTTGTGTGGATAATCCCGTCGACGGCTCCCCCACACCCCATTTCGGTACGCTCAGCGACCCGCCCCGACTCCCGGCGGTGGGCAGCCGGCGACGACGGCCGCCGCAGCGACCACCGCGGTGCCCAGGAACAGTGAGCCGACGGTGTCGGTGAAGTAGTGGTAGGTCAGCGACTGCCCGAGCATGCCCGCGACGATCAGCACACCGGCGGCCAGCACCGCCCAGCACTGCCAGGCCGCGACGATCACCAGCAGCCCGGCTACCACCACCAGGGCGGTGGTGTGCCCGCTCGGATAGGCCAGCGTGCCGCCCTTGGTTCGCCCGAACGCCGCCTTGATCGCCGGGACCAGCAGCAACGCCGACAATGGCGCGGTGACCAGCACGGTGGCGGCCACCCGCAGGCGCCGCTGCCACAACGCGACAGCGACGCCGATCACCCAGGCGGCGGTGACCACTCGGTGGTCGGTGACGAACAGCAGCACCAACCGCCAGTCGTAGATGGCGATGTTGTCGCGCAGGAAGTAACGGTCCAACCGGGTGGGGCCGCGGCCGACGACCCGGGCCAGCGCGATCATCACCAGCACGCCGATGACCGGCCACCAGCGAAACAGCTGCCTCATGGCCGGCGACGTTACCCGCGGGCGCTCAGGCTCCGGCGCCGTGGAAGACCGCCTCGACGTTATTGCCGTCGAGGTCGCGGACGAAGGCCCCGTAGTACCCCGGGTGGTACTCCGGCCAGCGGCGGGGGGCGTGCAAGGAGGTGGCCCCCAATTCGATCGCGGCGGCGTAGAACGCGTCGACGGCCGTAGTGTCGGCGGCCTGGAAAGCGAGGTGCACCTCCCGGTTGGGGCCCGACGCGTCGCCGGCGGACATATCGGCGATCCAGAAGCTGGGGTGCCCGTCGCGGCCGTACCCGACCGCGATGCCGTGATCCAGCTGTCGGGTGTACCCGAGCACGCCGAGCACCCGGTCGTAGAACACCTGCGCAGCGGGCCAGTCGCCGCAGTTGATGCCGATGTGGTCGATCATGGGCTCACGCTACGTCCGCGCGCCGAGGCGCCGCGGGACTATCGTCGTGCGGATGAGCTCCGTCGACCTGGACCGCCTGACCGCAGCCCTGCCCGACTTCGACCAGGCCTTTCTGGTCACCGTCGGCGACGACGGCCGCCCACACGTGGTGGAGGTGGATCCGATGTTCACCGCCGGGGCCTTCGACGTCGGCGCTGTCGGTGGGCATACCGCGGCGAATCTGGCCGACCGCCCGAACGTCACCCTGCTGTGGCCGGCCCGGGAACCCGGCGGCTACGCGCTGATGGTCGACGGGCTGGCCCAGGCCAATCCCGCGTCGACGGTGGTGGTCCCCACCAAAGCGCTGTTGCACCGGCGCGGCGCCGACGGCTCCCCGGACTGCGTCATCTTCAGGACCTGAACGCACCGCACTGGGCGGCTTCGTCAAAATGTGCGTGGATTCGGCGGGTCCGCTGGCTATATGCCAGTAGACCCGCCGAATCCACGCACATTTTGACGGGCTCGCGCCCAAGAGGAGAGGCCCGGCCTGCCGAAGCAGACCGGGCCTTCCGGTTGAGCTGATAAGGACTTAGAAGTCCATGCCGCCCATGCCACCGGTCGGGTCGCCGGCGGGAGCGGCGGCCTTCTCCGGCTTGTCGGCGACGACGGCCTCGGTGGTGAGGAACAGCGCCGCGATGGACGCCGCGTTCTGCAGCGCCGAGCGGGTGACCTTCACCGGGTCGGCGACGCCGGCCTTCAGCAGGTCCTCGTACTCGCCGGTGGCGGCGTTCAGGCCGCTGCCCGCGGGCAGGTTGGAGACCTTCTCGGCGACAACGCCCGGCTCCAGGCCGGCGTTGAAGGCGATCTGCTTCAGCGGAGCCGACAGCGCGACGCGGACGATGTTCGCGCCGGTGGCCTCGTCACCGGAGAGCGACAGATCCGACAGCGACGGGGCGGCCTGCAGCAGGGCCACGCCGCCACCGGCGACGATGCCCTCTTCGACGGCAGCCTTGGCGTTGCGGACGGCGTCCTCGATGCGGTGCTTGCGCTCCTTGAGCTCCACCTCGGTGGCAGCCCCGGCCTTGATCACCGCAACACCGCCGGCCAGCTTGGCCAGGCGCTCCTGCAGCTTCTCGCGGTCGTAGTCGGAGTCGCTGTTCTCGATCTCGGTGCGGATCTGGGCCACCCGGCCGGCGATGGCGTCGGAGTCACCGGCGCCCTCGACGATGGTGGTCTCGTCCTTGGTCACGACGACCTTGCGGGCCTGACCCAGCAGGGCGACGTCGGCGGTCTCCAGGGACAGGCCGACCTCTTCGCTGATGACCTGGCCACCGGTGAGGATCGCCATGTCCTGCAGCATCGCCTTGCGGCGGTCACCGAAGCCCGGGGCCTTGACGGCCACAGACTTGAAGGTGCCGCGGATCTTGTTGACCACCAGGGTCGACAGGGCCTCGCCCTCGACGTCCTCGGCGATGATCAGCAGCGGCTTGCCGGCCTGGATGACCTTCTCCAGCAGCGGCAGCAGGTCCTTGACGGTGGAGATCTTGGAGCTGACCAGCAGGATGTAGGGATCCTCCAGGACGGCTTCCTGACGCTCGGCGTCGGTGACGAAGTAGCCCGAGATGTAGCCCTTGTCGAAGCGCATGCCCTCGGTGAGCTCCAGCTGCAGGCCGAAGGTGTTGGACTCCTCGACGGTGATGACACCCTCGTTGCCGACCTTGTCCATGGCCTCGGCGATCAGGTCGCCGATGGTCTGGTCGCCCGCAGAGATCCCGGCGGTGGCCGCGATCTGCTCCTTGGTCTCGACCTCCTTGGCGGACTTCAGCAGGTTCTCGGTGATGTGCTCGACGGCCTTCTCGATGCCGCGCTTGAGGCCGAGCGGGTTGGCGCCGGCCGCGACGTTGCGCAGACCTTCGCGAACCAGGGCCTGAGCCAGCACGGTGGCGGTGGTGGTGCCGTCGCCCGCGACGTCGTCGGTCTTCTTGGCGACTTCCTTGACCAGCTCAGCGCCGATCTTCTCGTACGGGTCCTCCAGGTCGATCTCCTTGGCGATGGACACACCATCGTTGGTGATCGTGGGGGCGCCCCACTTCTTCTCCAGGACGACGTTGCGACCCTTGGGGCCCAGCGTCACCTTTACCGCGTCGGCGAGGGCGTTGAGGCCCCGCTCGAGGCCGCGACGGGCCTCTTCGTCGTACGCAATTGTCTTGGCCATTGCGAAGTATTCCTCCGGATCGGGGATGACTCGTTACTTACGCCGGCCGGGTGCAGTGCCCGCGACGGACGGCTGTGGGCTAACGAAGGCCCTGCCTCACCGTCCCGACCTAGCACTCACCGGTCGTGAGTGCCAAAACATTCTTAGCACTCGACATAGGAGAGTGCAAGATCGGGACGCGGGCCGGCGCGGACTTCCGCTCAGCGCTGAAACTAAGTTGCGGCGGCGCCGCATCGAGCCAGGAAACACCCGCCGAAGACCGTTGCCCGGGCCTTCGCGAATGTGCATTGCCTAACTTGCCTCAATTACAATTCCAGAGGAGAACGACGAATCAGTCAGCATCCCGTGCGCACGACCAGACGGGGATGAGACGGGGCTCTGTCAGACGTAGGGCCCAAGCCGCGAGCGAGATTGGCTAATCTTGCCGCGCCTATTTAAGGAGCCATGACTATGAGGCCGATCCGTGTCGCCATCATCGGCGCTGGACCTGCGGGTATCTACGCCGCTGACATCCTCGCCAACGAGCATCCGGAAGCCCGGATCGACATTTTCGACCGTCTGCCTGCGCCTTACGGCCTGGTTCGATACGGCGTCGCGCCGGATCATCCGCGCATCAAAGAGATCATCAAGGCGCTGCGCCGGGTGCTCTCCCGCGACGAGATTCGCTTCATCGGCAACGTGAATTACGGCAGCGACGTCAAGCTGACCGACCTCAAACGCCATTATGACGCCGTGATTTTCGCCACAGGCGCGCACCGTGACCGCGCCCTCGACATCCCGGGCATCGACCTCGAGGGCAGCTACGGCGCCGCCGATTTCGTGTCCTGGTACGACGGGCACCCCGACGTTCCGCGGCAATGGCCGCTGACTGCCAAGCAGGTCGCCGTGCTCGGCGCCGGCAACGTGGCCCTGGACGTCGCGCGGATGCTGGCCAAGCCGGCCGACGAGCAGCTGAGCACCGAGATCCCGGACAACGTGTACCAGGGCCTGAAGGCCAACCAGGCCACCGACGTGCACGTGTTCGCCCGCCGCGGCCCGGCCCAGATCAAGTTCTCCCCCATGGAGTTCCGCGAGCTGTCGCACTCCCCGAGCGTCGACGTGATCGTGCACCCGGAGGGCTTCGAGATCGACGAGGGCAGCCAGGAGGCGATCAACAAGACCAAGTCGGTCAAGCTCGTCGTCAACACCATGATGAAGTACCTCGAGCAGGAGCCGACCGGCGCGCCGCACCGGATCCACATCCACCTGTGCCAGTCGCCGGCGGAGATTCTCGGCGAAGATGGCAAGGTCGTCGCGCTGCGCACCGAGGTCACCGAACTGACCGGCGACGGCACCGTGCGCGGCACCGGCGAGTTCAAGGAATGGCCGATGCAGGCGGTGTACCGCGCGGTGGGCTACCTGTCCTCCCCGCTGGCCGACGTGCCGTTCGACCACCACGAAGGCGTCATCCCGAACGAGGCGGGCCGGGTCCAGGACATGGACGGCCAGCAGGCGGGCGTCTACGTCACCGGCTGGATCAAGCGCGGTCCGGTCGGCCTGATCGGGCACACCAAGTCCGACGCCGCCGAGACCATCAAGAACCTGCTGGAGGACCTGCCGTCGATCAGCGCGCCGGAGATCTCCGACCCGGGCGCGATCCTCGAGCACCTGAGCGGCAACGGCGTGGACTTCACCACCCGCGAGGAGTGGGACAAGCTCGACGCCCACGAGGTGGCCCTGGGCGAGGCGGCCGGCCGCCAGCGCATCAAGGTCGTCGACCGCGACGAGATGGTGCGGGCCGGGCGCGCGTAGTTCTGAGCTTCACCCCGAGGGCTGTCGACGTATTCGTCGGCAGCCTTCGGCGTTTCAGCCCATCAGCGTGCGCTTGAGCAGCTTGCCCGTTGGGGTGCGCGGCATCTCGTCGATGAACTCGATGACCCGCGGGATCTTGTAGCCGGCGACGCGTTCGCGCAGGTAGTCGGCCAGCGCGGACGCCTCGGGCCGGGATCCGGGCGCGGCCTGTACGACGGCTTTCACCTGCTCGCCCATTTCCGGATGCGGAACGCCGAACACCGCGACGTCGTGCACGTCGGGGTGCAGCGCGAGGGCGTCCTCAATTTCCTGCGGGTAGATGTTGACCCCGCCGGAAATGATCATGAAGTCCTTGCGGTCCACCAGGTAGAGGGCGCCGTCGTCGTCGAGGTAACCGATGTCGCCGGTGGTGCCCCAGTTCGGATGCTCGGGATGCTGTGCGCCGCGGGTCTTTTCGGGGTTGTTGTGATAGGCGAAGGGGAACACCTCGCGCTCGAAGTAGACGACGCCGGACTCCCCGACCGGAAGTTCACGACCGTCGTCGTCGCAGATGTGGATGGCGCCAAGCACCGACCGGCCGACGGATCCGGGTTTGGCCAGCCACTCGGCGGAGTCGATCATGGTGACGCCGATCGCCTCGGTGGACGAGTAGTACTCGCACAAGATCGGTCCCCACCAGTCGATCATCGCGTGCTTGACCTCGGCCGGGCACGGGGCGGCGGCGTGGATGGCGATCCGGTGCGACGACAGATCGTGCGAACGACGTTGCTCGTCGGCGAGTTTCAGCATCCGGACGAACATGGTCGGCACCCACTGGCTGTGCGTGACGCGATACTTCTCGATGGCCGTCAAGGCTTGGGCGGCGTCGAAGCGCGGCATCACCACCACCGTCGCGCCGACTTCGTGGATCATGCCGCCGAACCGCAGCGGCGCGGCGTGGTAGAGCGGCGCCGGAGACAGGTAGACAGTGTCGGCGTCGAACCCGTAGGCGGCGCCGAACAACATCCGGAGCATGTTCACGTGGGTGTCGATCGAGGCTTCCGGGAGCGCCGGCTTGACACCCTTGGGCCGGCCGGTGGTGCCGGAGGAGTACAGGAAGTCCGTTCCTCGGGGCTGGTCTTGCGGCGGCGTCGGCGACGCCGCGGACAGCGCGGCGTCGTAATCGTCGTAGCCGGGGATCGGGCCGCCGACGGCCAACCGGAGCCGCACCGCCGGGCATTCGGCGGCGACCGCGGTGGCGGTGTCGGCGAAGCCGGCCGATGCGATGAGCGCGCCGACTTGCGCGTCGTTGACGATGTAGGCGACCTCGGGCCCGGTGAGGTGGTGGTTGATCGCGGTCAGGTACAGCCCGGATCGCATTGCCGCCCAATAGAACACGTAGGTCTCGAGCAGATTCTCGGCCAACACCGCGAGCACGTCGCCGCGACCCAGACCGGCATCGCGCAGGGCGTTGGCCAGCCGGACGGAGCGTTCCTCAAGGGCCGCGTAGGTCAACGTTTCGCCGGTGTCGGACATGACGACGGCCGGTTTGTCCGGAGTCAGCGCGGCGAAAACCCCTGGGTGCATCTGTCCTCCTGCCGTCCGACCTTCGTCCTATCACACGATATTTGGCCAGGTGACCGATTAGGCCGTCGAAGCGCGTTCACCACTCGATGCGGTTGACTGAAGGACGTGCGAATCCCGACAAAGTTGTTCCTGATCGCGCTGGTGGCCTTCCTGGCCGCGTGGGTGTGGTTCGGCCTATCGGCCCCGGCCGCGGTGCCCGCGCATTTCAACGCCGCCGGTCAGGTCGACCGGTGGGATTCCAAGTTCGCCTTCCTGGCCGTCATCGGGGTGCTCGCCGCAGTGCTGGCGCTGCTATTCGGGACGATGCGCCACTGGCTCGGCAAGATGCCGGCCGGGTTGATCAATCTGCCGTCGCGGCGGGCGCACGCCTACTGGACCGCCGAAGAGCGCCGCGCCGAACTCGATGACGCCGTCGCCGACTGCATGGAGTGCGTGGGCGCGGCGTGCCTGCTGCTGATGACGGCGATCCTGGGGATCTCCGGCTGGGTCGCGGCGGGTCACGCCGTCGGCGTCGGGGTGTTCGTCGCGTTGCTGATCGGATTTCTCGCCGTCACCGCCGGGGCGATCGCCTACCTGTTGCGGCGACTCCGGGTTCCTCCGCAGAGCTGAATGACCGGGGCGGAATTGCCGCGTCGCGCCCTGCCCGACGCGGCTTAGGCTCTGGCCATGGGGAATTGCGTGGGCGCGGGTGGGGATGGCGGCGATTGCGGCAGCGGTGGTGCTGACGGGGTGTCCGACCACAACCGGGCATCCGGAGCCGGAAGCGTCGACCACCACAACGACGACCACCGTGAGCACCACGACCGCTGTGCCCACCACCGCGGCGCCCACCACGACCAAGGCCCCGGTGTCGTCGGTGCCGCCTCCGGCGAACTACCAGACCATCACCTGCCGGGAGTACCAGACGCTGGACGAGTCTCATCAGATCGCGGTGCTGGAGGCGCTCGGCGGCAACAACGCCGACCTCGTCGCGCCGATCATCGACGTGGGCTGCTCAGGATTCCCCGACCTGACCATCGCGGACGTGCTGGCCGGCAATCTGCCCGAATGAGTCAGCCAGTCCTCACTCGGAGAGCAGCGAAACATCCAGGTCATAGGCAAGCACGGCCGCCGCGGCGAGCTGGCGTTCCTGCGCGTCGGTGAGGACCCCGACGGTCCGCCCGAGCAGTCGCGTCGGGATGGTCACCACGTTGTCCAGCGAGATGGCCCCCGCGCGGTCGAGACCGTTCTCCGGGCCGACGGGCACCTCGCTACTCAGCCCTTTGACCGTCGTCGTGATCGGCGCGACGGTCACCTTCGTCATCGCCGGCCGCGCCAGGGCGCGAGTCAGCACCACCACCGGCCTGGTCTTGTCCAGCTTGGCCAGGCAGATCTCGCGGGCGCTCATTCCCGAGCGTGGAGAGCCTCGGCGGTCCATTCCACAAGACCGTCGAGATCGTCGCCGGCGCCGTACTCGGCGAGGCGCTCCACGTCACGCTCAGCAGCCAATCGACGGAGTTCCCGCTCCAGGGCCGCTTCCACCAGGGACGCGCGGCTGCGCGCACGGCCGGCCGCGACCACACGGTCCAGCGCGGTGACCAGAGCGTCGGGCAACCGAACCGCGATCTGAGTGCTCATACAGCCAGAGTACACCGTGAATCCCATATTGGGATTCAGTTTAGCTGCCGAGGGATCGTCAGTGGCCTTGCGAAAGCACCCACAGTTCGACGCGGTTCCCGGCGCCGACGACGAGCAGGGTTTCGGCGTCCGCGGGGGTGCCAACCCAGTTGTCGAGGGAGCCTCCGGGACTCCCGGCCCAGGCGGTGGTGACAGCCAGTCGGGTGTCGGCGGCGCATTCCAGCACCGGTCCGTTGTACCCGTCGTTCACCGACTCCCGGGTGAAGCCGCGGGCCACCACGTCGTCGTCGCAGGTGGTGGACCGCAGCGCCGGGAACGCCGGGTTCGCGGCGGCGACAGCCGCCGCAGCCTGCTCGAATGTGCCCGGCGCGCGGTAGCGGCCCCAGTACGAGTCAGCCCCGCTGAACTGGATCAGCGCGGTCATCTGCTCAAACTGGAACCCGTCGGGGATCGCGACCTCGCGGTAGTCCATCGCCTCAACCGCAGCCTGCTCGTCGATCCGGTGATAGCCATAGTCGTCGGGATCCCCGAACGGGCCGACCACGATGACGATCCACGCGATCCACCCGACAAACGCCAACGCGCCGGCAAGCAACACCGCGGCCAGCGTGATCAGCGCGACGCGCAGACCGCGTCGCCGTTGGCCCACCTCCGCGCTCATACATTGAGGCTAAGGGCCTCGCCGACGGGTCCCGGACACAAGATCCGACGTCGGATCAGCACCCCTCACCCGTCGGCGGGCAGGATGGTGAAGCTGCCGAAGCCAGGCGTCAGAGGCGTGATGGCGCGGAAGTCGCGGAGGTCCAGGGTGAAGATCCGGTTGGTGCGGTACCGATCCGCGATGACCACGCCGAGCCCGTCGGCGAGATCCAGTTCCAGGCCTGCGTAGGCAGTTCGGACTCCTGCGGCGGCGATCAGATCGTCGTTGGCGACCGGCGCCAACACATAGTCCCCGTCCGCTATCCGGTCGGTCAGCGCCTCCACGGCGGCGAGCGCGGCCCGGAAGCCGAAATTCCGGCGCATCAGGTGGTCGAGTTCGGTCAGCACAGTGGGCGAGATGACCAGCTGTTCCGAGGCCATCACCAACCTCGCGGATTGGTGCTCGGTCTCACCGGCATCGAATGCCGCCAGCACCGCGGAGGTGTCGGCGACGACGATCACCGGCGCGCCGCTCGGTCGGCGATCTCGTCGACCAACTCGGCTTTGATCTCGTCAACGGCGCGGCTACGCCCGCTGTCGAACACGGGCATTGGCTTCGCCTGCCGGGGCCGCTGGCTTTCGTCCAGCAGTTTCGCGACACCACGGCGAATCAACTCAGCCTTGCTGACGCCCTCCGCCCGCGCCTCAGCCTCCAGGCGAACATCGAGTTCGACCGGCAGATACACCGTGGTCTTGTGCATGCCATATATGGTACTGGCACTTCCAGGCCGGGTCGCTGATTGCCGCCGGGTTTCCGTGAGACGGGAGCCCGGATGAGACAGGGTTCGACGCTCCCGGGTTCGCCCAGGACACGCCGCGCGGATGTGCGTCGGCCAAACCGGCTGGCCTAAACTGCGGGACGAATCGATTGGAGTCTTCGGGTGCCGGCTGAGATAGCGCCCAGCACCCAGGCTTTGCGGGGCTGGCAGCGACGAGCTTTGGTGAAATACCTGGCCGCCAAGCCACGCGACTTCCTGGCCGTGGCCACCCCCGGCGCGGGAAAAACCACCTTCGCGCTGCGGATCGCCGGCGAACTGCTGGCCGAGCGGACCGTCGACCAGGTGACGATCGTCGTCCCAACCGAGCACCTCAAGGTGCAGTGGGCCCAGGCCGCCGCCCGCAACGGCATCGCACTGGACCCACGGTTCTCCAACTCGAACTCCCAGACCTCCAGCGAGTACCACGGCGTCGTCGTGACCTACGCCCAGGTCGCCAGCCATCCGACCCGGCACCGGGTTCGCACCGAGAACCGCAAGACCCTGGTGATCTTCGATGAGATCCACCACGGCGGCGACTCGAAGAGCTGGGGCGAGGCCATCCGGGAGGCGTTCGACGACGCCACCCGGCGGCTGTCCCTGACCGGCACCCCCTTCCGCAGCGACGACAGCCCCATCCCGTTCGTCGAGTACGAGCCCGACGGCGCCGGCTACCAGCGCTCGAAGGCCGACCACGTCTACGGCTACTCCGACGCGCTGGCCGACGGCGTGGTCCGCCCGGTGGTGTTCCTGGCCTACTCCGGCGAGGCCCGCTGGCGCGACAGCGCTGGCGAGGAGTACTCCGCCCGGCTCGGCGAACCGCTGAGCGCTGAGCACACCGCCCGCGCCTGGCGCACCGCGCTGGACCCGGCCGGCGAGTGGATGCCCGCGGTGCTCGCCGCCGCCGACCGCCGGCTCACCCAGAAACGCGCGCACGTGCCGGACGCCGGCGCGATGGTCATCGCCTCCGACCAGACCACCGCCCGGGCCTACGCCGAACTGCTCAGAAAGATCACCGGCGAGATCCCGACCATCGTGCTGTCCGACGACCCCGGATCCTCGGACCGGATCAGCGCCTACTCCGACTCCGACTCCCGCTGGCTGGTGGCGGTGCGGATGGTCTCCGAAGGGGTGGACGTGCCCCGGCTGAGCGTCGGGGTGTACGCGACCAGCGCCTCCACCCCGCTGTTCTTCGCCCAGGCCATCGGCCGGTTCGTGCGGTCCCGACTGGCCGGGGAGACCGCCAGCATCTTCCTGCCGTCGGTGCCGAACCTGCTGCAACTGGCCAGCGAGCTGGAGGAACAGCGCAACCACGTGCTCGGCAAGCCGCACCGCGAGGAAAGCCTCGACGAGGATCCGCTGGACGCCGAGCTGGCCGCGCAGCGCCGCGAAGAGAAGTCCGAAGAGGAGAAGGGCTTCGAGTCCCTCGGCGCCGACGCCGAGCTCGACCAGGTGATCTTCGACGGATCGTCGTTCGGCACCGCCACCCCCGCCGGCAGCGACGAGGAGGCCGACTACCTCGGCATCCCCGGTCTGCTGGACGCCGGACAGATGCGCGACCTGCTGTCCCGTCGCCAGGACGCCCAGCTGCAGAAGCGGACCGCCTCCGGGGAGCTGCCGAAGGTGGCGTCCACCCACGGGCAGTTGCGCGAGCTGCGTCGCGAGCTCAACTCGCTGGTGTCGGCCACCCACCACAAGTCCGGCAAGCCGCACGGCTGGATCCACAACGAGCTGCGCCGCCGCTGCGGCGGGCCGCCGGTGGCCGCCGCCAACCGGGAGCAGCTCCAAGAGCGCATCGAGGCGATCCGGACGCTGCACCGGGAGCTGTGAGCGTGCGATCGAGCATCGAGGACATGGACGTCCCGGCCATCGTGGGCTGGATCTTCGGTGTGCTCGGCGCGCTGCTCACCATCGGCGCCTGTGTCTGGGGCGCCGTCGACATCGCCATGATCCGCGCCTCCGATGAGACCACCGGCGTCGTGGTCGGCCGGCATGCGGTGACCTCGACCGATTCCGACGGCCACCGCAGCGTCACCTACCGGATCGACGTCCGCTACGAGGTCGACGGGGTCCCCTACACGCACACTCCCTCCGGCTCGTCGAACCCGGCGCCGCATGTCGGCGACAAGGTTGGCGTCTATTACCGCCCGGAGAATCCCTCGGACGCGCGGATGGGCGGCGCGCTGCCCTGGATGGGGCACATGATCGTGCTCATCCTGGGGTTCGTCTTCTTCGCCGTGGCGATGTTGCTGTTCTTCGTCCGTCGGCGTCTGGGCTCCTAGTTCGTGGTGGCGACCCCGACCACCTAGGCTGGCCGGATCAGCAGCTCGGGGGAACATCACATGCGCCATCACGCCTACCGGTTCGCCGCGGCGGCCGTCGCGGCCGTCACCGCGCTCGCACTGGCGGCGCCCGCCCAGGCCGGCGCCGTCGCCCAGCCGGACTGGATGCCGACGTTGGACAACGACGACGTCGTCGTATCGGTCCCCGGCACCGGGGACGCCGGCGGCGCCGACCAACTCGGCCGCAGCCGTGACATCGGCCTGTTCGGGACCGACCCGGCGAACTGGCCGCCGGTGCGGATCATCGACTACCCGGCGGCGTTCGGGTTCACCATCGGCCCGGTGCTGATCCCGATCGTGGGGACCGGCACCTTCAACGGCTCCACCGACATCGGCTCCGCCAAGGCCGTCGCGGCGGCAGAGAATCACCAGGGCAACGGCCGGGTGGTGCTCAACGGCTATTCGCAGAGCGCCCCGATCGCGATGAACGCCGCCCACCTGCTGCGACTGCGCGGCACACCCGACGAGAAGATCATGGTGGTGGTCGGCGCGGACTCCCGCTTCCCGAACACCGGGGTGGAGAACGTCCTGCCCAGCTTCCTGCCCGGCATGCTCACCAACGGGGACCGCGATCCGGCCGACCTCGGCGACGCGGAGGTGTACTCCTACTGCGTGCGCGGCGACGCGACCTGCGGCGTCGGAAACCCGCTGGCCGACCCGCTCGGCACGCTGTTCTACCTGGCGCCCGGCTTCTACCTGCACGCCAATATGAACGACGACCTCAACGACTTCACCGAGGTCCGGCGCTGGAGCAGCAAGGACGGCTGCCTCGCCAACTGCGGGAACACCACCTACGTCGTCTACGACGGCGGAAACCCGTGGGCGATGATGCTGCGCGACAACGGCGTGCCGGTGCCGCGCGAGGTCGATTACGTCATCAGCATCCTGGTTCCGGTGCCCGAGCCCGGGGTGCGGCAGAAGTTCGCCGGGGTCGACGTGCCCACCCCGCGGGAGCTGCAGGAATCGGCGAGCAAGCTGCTCGGGCTCACCGTTCCGACCAGCGACCCGGACCGCAACGCCAAGGTGCGGGACCGGCTCGTCGCCGACGCCACGCGCGATGACTCGACACCGGCGCCCCCGCGCGGGCAACTGCGCACCGCGGTGACCTCGGCGGCGAACGCGTTCTCGACAGCACGGCGTGATCTCAAGGCCGCGGTGCGCGAACTCGCGCCGCCGAAACTGCGCGACGGCGTCGCCAAGATTCAGAACGCGGTCGAGCAGCGGCTGACTGATCGGCGCCAGCAACGCGCCGAGCGGCCCCGGTTGGTCGAGCGGGTCAAGGCGACGGCTTCTACTCAGGGTGAGAACAACCCGTGACGTCCTGAGCGGTTCCGGGCAGCATTTGCGGAAGTAACTCTACTTACGCGAGGCCCTTCCATGACCATCCAGTTGCACTGGTTCCTGCCCACTTACGGTGACAGTCGCGAGATCGTCGGCGGCGGCCACGGCACCGCCGCCGGCGCGGCGAGGCGCGACCGCGACGCCTCCATCGACTACCTCGCCTCGATCGTGCGGGCCGCCGAGACGTTCGGGTTCACCGGGGCATTGATCCCGACCGGCGCCTGGTGCGAGGACGCGTTCGTCACCGCCTCGCTGCTGGCCAGGGAGACCAGCACCCTGGCGTTCCTGGTGGCGCTGCGGCCGGGGCTGATCAGCCCGACGCTGTCGGCGCAGATGGCCGCCACCTTCGCCCGGCACGAGCCGGGCCGGATCCTGCTCAACGTCGTCGTCGGCGGCGAGGCGCACGAGCAGCGCAGCTACGGCGATTTCATCGACAAGGACTCCCGCTACCGGCGCTGCGACGAATTCCTGGAGGTGGTTCGCGGGCTGTGGGCCGGAGAGACCGTCAGCTACGACGGCGAGCACATCCGGGTGCAGGAGGCCGCGTTGGCCACACTGCCGAATCCAGCGCCGCCGCTGTACTTCGGCGGCAGTTCCCCCGCCGCCGGCCCGGTCGCCGCCCGGCACGCCGATGTGTACCTGACCTGGGGCGAACCACCGGAGGCGGTGGCCGCCAAGATCGCCTGGATCCGCGAACTCGCCGAGGCCCAGGGCCGCCAGATCCGGTTCGGCATCCGGCTGCACACCATCTCCCGGGACAGTTCCGAGGCGGCCTGGGCCGAGGCCGGCCGGCTGCTCGACGCCCTGGACGACGAAGTCGTCGCCAAAGCCCAGGCCGGGCTGGGCCGCAGCGAATCCGAGGGGCAGCGCCGGATGCTGGCGCTACACGAGTCCCACCGCGCCGACGGCAGCTGGAACGACGCCCGCGCGCTGGAGATCGCGCCGAACCTGTGGGCCGGGGTCGGGCTGGTCCGGGGTGGAGCGGGCACCGCGCTGGTCGGCAGTCACACCGAGGTCGCCGACCGGATCGCCGAGTACGCCGACGCCGGTATCGACGAGTTCATCTTCTCCGGTTACCCGCACCTGGAAGAGCTGTACTGGTTCGGCGAAGGCGTCGTGCCGATCCTCACCGAACGCGGACTGTTCAAGGAGGCGACCGCATGACCACCCTGACCGCCCACGCCGTCGCGGTGAGCCGCCGCGCCGGCCGCCCGCGCACTCTCAGCGCCGAAGCATCGTCGAACCTGCGGCATTGGGCCGTGCGGGTCGCCGCGCTGGTCGGTTTCCTGCTGGCCTGGTGGGCGGTCACCGCCGCCGGCCTCATCCAACCGCTCTACCTGCCCGCCCCCGGCGAAGTCTGGCAGGCCTTCGTCCGCGCCAACACCTGGCACCAAGTCGCCCCCGGCGTCCCCCGCGAGGTGCTCGGCGAACAGAACTACTTCCTCTGGGAACACCTCATCGCCAGCCTGCAACGCATCTTCATCGGCGTCGCCGCAGCCATCGTCTTCGGCGTCGCCCTCGGCTTCCTGATGGGCTCCTCGAAATGGATCTCCACCATCGTCGAGCCGTACCTGAACTTCCTGCGGGCGCTGCCGCCGCTGGGCTACTTCAGCCTGCTGATCGTCTGGTTCGGCATCGGCGACACCTCCAAAGTTTGGCTGCTGTTCCTGGCCGCCTTCCCCGCCATCACCGTCGCCACCCTGGCCGGAGTGACCGGCGTCAAACGCGACTACGTCAACGCCGCCCGCGCCCTGGGCGCCAATCACTCCCAGGTCACTCGCCGGGTGGTGCTGCCGGCCGCGACGCCGGACATCATCAATGGCATCCGGCTGGCCGTCGGGTTCGCCTGGACCACCGTGGTGGCCGCCGAACTCAACAACGGCATCCCCGGCATCGGCGGACTGGCCTACGTCGCCGGAACCCAACTACGCACCCCACTGGTCATCGCCTGCATCGTCGTCATCGGCATCACCGCACTGCTGCTCGACTCGGCGATCAAATGGCTCGGCAACATCGCCGCCCCCTGGAAGGGACACGTGTGAGCACCCCCGCCCGGCCCATTCTGACGACGAGCCTGCTGGCGCTCGCCGCCGGACTGACTCTCTCCGGCTGCCTGGTGGAGTCCGGCCGCGGTGAGATGAGCCGTTCCACGATCGACAAGGTGGACTGCCCGATCGCGCCGAACCCGGACGTCACCGCGACCGTCCGGATCGGCTACCAGCAGATCCCCAACGGCGACCTGATCGTCAAGGACGCCGAGTTGCTGAACACCTGCTTGCCCAACGCGCAGATCGTGTGGACCCAGTTCTCCTCCGGCGCCGACGTGGTGCGGGCCTTCGGGTCCGACTCGCTGGACCTGGGTCTGTACGGGTCCGCCCCGGCGGCCAAGTCACTGTCGGCGCCACTGAACCTCGACGTGCGCGTCATCTGGATCCAGGACGTCATCGGCTCCGCCGAGTCACTGGCGGTGCGTGACCCGGCGATCACCGACATCTACGGGCTGCGGGGCAAGAGCGTCGGGGTGCCGTTCGGGTCCACCGCGCACCTGAGCCTGCAGTCCGCGCTGGACAAGGCCGGCCTGGCCAAGGACGTGAACGTCATCAACCTGGAGCCCAGCGCCATCGTCGGCGCCTGGCAGGGCAACCAGATCGACGGCGCCTTCATCTGGGAGCCCACCCTGGGCGAGCTCACCCAGAACGGCCACATCATTCTGACCGCCGAGGACACCGCCAAGGCCGGCAGCCCCACCTTCGACCTGGAGGCCGCGCGGGGGCAGTTCATCGACGAGAACCCCGAAGTGCTGCTGGCCTGGACGGCCGCGCAGAACTGGGCGGTGAATCTGATCAACGACGATCGCGACGCCGCGATCACCCGGTTGTCCGGACAGCTCGGCGTCAATCCCGATCAGGTGGCCGCCCAGCTGGACGGCTACATCTACCTGGACGCCGCGACCCAGGCCGGGCCTAAGTACCTCGGCGGTGGGCTGGGCCCCGATATCCGCAACACCGCCCTGTTCCTGAAGGGCCAGAGCGGGGTCGACGCCGTCGGCCCGCCCGCGGATTACACCGACGCCATCTACCCCGACGCGGCGAAAGAGCTGGCCCGATGAGCGGGCAACGTTTTTCCGCGAGCGAACGAGGGCCACGAGAATGGAGCCGGACATGAGTGATCCCAGCGCGCGGTTGACTTTGGTCGACGTCGGCCAGACCTACCGCTCCGGCGGCGACGAAGTGACCGCGGTGCAGCCGACCTCGCTGACCATTGAGCCGGGCGAGTTCATCTCGCTGGTCGGCCCGTCGGGCTGCGGCAAGACCACGCTGCTGCAGATGATCGCCGGGTTCCTCGCCCCGACGTCAGGGACGATCCGGATCGGCGACACCGTGGTGAAGACCCCGTCGCCGGACCGCGGCGTGGTGTTCCAGGCGCCCACGCTGTACCCGTGGCTCAGCGTGCTCGGCAACGTCGAGTTCGGGCTGCGCAACCAGGGCATCGACAAGGCGACTCGGCAGCAGAAGGCCGAGGCGATTCTGGAGACCGTCGGCCTGACCGGGTTCGGCGAGCGTCGGCCCTACGAACTGTCCGGCGGTATGCAGCAACGCGCGCAGATCGCCCGGGTGCTGGTCAACGACCCGCGGATCATCCTGATGGACGAGCCGTACGGGGCGCTGGATCCGCTGACCCGTGAGCGGCTGCAGGTGGAACTGCTCAACCTGTGGCGCCGCGAGCACAAGACCATCATCTTCATCACCCACTCGGTGGAGGAGGCGCTGTTCCTGTCCACCCGGGTGCTGGTGATGAGCGCACGGCCCGGGCGGGTGGTGCTCGACCGTCGGATCTCGCTGCCCGGCGACAATCCGGACACCGTGCGCGACCCGTCGGTGATCGCCACGCCGGAGTTCTACCGGCTGAAGATCGAACTGTCGGAAGCGATTTACGCGGCACACGGGTGAGGTTCAGCGAGGCTAGGCGGAGCTTGCGGAGCCGAGTCGAAGCTGGAACCGAACATCAAACACTGAGGTCGCAAGCGAAGCCGGAGCTTGCGGAGGCTTTGCGCAGCGGACCTCACCCCATCAACACGGGTGATTAAGAGGTCGCGAGCTCCGGGATGAGCACCGGGTAGAGGTCCTGGCTGCCGCGGATGCCCTTGAGTTCCACGGTGCGCGGCTCACCGACCTCGATATCGGTGTCGGCGACGGCGTCGCGCACTGGTTGAGAGATCAGGATCTGCCCGCCGGAGGCCTGCGCCGCGACCCGGGCAGCCATTGCGACATTGCGGCCGAACAGGTCGTCGCCGCGGCGCACCGAGCTGCCCTGGTGCAGGCCCATCCGGACCCGGATCGGCTGCTTGGCGATCGCGGTGGTCTCCAGATCGTGCTGGACGTCGACGCAGGCGCGGACCGCCTCGGCCGGATCGGCGAAAGCGATCATGAATCCGTCGCCCTGGTTCTTCACCACGTGCCCACCGTGGTTCTCCACCGCCCGGGTGACCAGTTTGTTGTGCCGGTCCAGAACCTTGACCCACTCCCGATCGCCGAGGGTCTCGTTGAGCTCGGTGGAGCCCTCGATGTCGGAGAACGCGATCACCACCTCGCCGTCGGCGGTGATCCGGGCCAGGTCGGGCCGCTCCACCTTGGCCCAGCCGGCCAAATCCTCGATCGAGTTGCGCACGGTGGCGCCGATGCCCTTGGTGATCAGCGAGTTCCCGGTCTCCCACACCGTTTTGACCGCCAGCGGGGCCAGTCCGATCCGCTTGCGTCTGCGGCCCTGTTCGTCACGGATGCGATCCAGTTCGGCGCGGGCCGAACGGAGTTGCTTCCGCGCGACGATCAGCAGCACGCTCAGCGTGATGACGGCGGCCAGCGCCAGCACTCCGACGATGCCCACCGCGATCCACGCGGTGTCCCAGCTCTGCTGCGAATCCATGGCCTCTGACCCTAGATCACCCCGTATGTTGAAAACATGAGCAGCAAGTGGACCGAATCCGATGTGCCTGATCAGTCGGGGCGGCTGGCGATCGTCACCGGCGCCAACTCCGGCCTGGGCTATGAGACCGCGCGGGTGCTGGCGGGCGCCGGGGCCACCGTCGTGCTCGCGGTTCGCAACACCGACAAGGGCGAGGCCGCCGCGGCGAAAATCCGTGAGCTGCACCCGAACGCCCAGTTGAGCGTGCGCCGGCTGGACCTGTCGTCGCTCGATTCGGTGCGCGCGTCAGCCGACCAACTCGGCGCCGAACACCCCCGGATCGACCTGCTGATCAACAACGCCGGGCTGATGTACACACCATCGCGGGAACTGACCGCCGACGGCTTCGAGATGCAGTTCGGCACCAACCACCTCGGGCACTTCGCATTGACCGGACTGCTGCTGCCGAATCTGCTGCCGGTGCGCGGGTCACGGGTGGTCGTGGTCTCCAGCATGGCCCACAACATCCGGGCCGCCATCCACTTCGACAACCTGGCCTGGGAACACGGCTACGACCGGATCGCCGCCTATGGCCAGTCCAAGCTGGCCAACCTGATGTTCGCCTACGAGTTGTCGCGCAAGTTGGCGGCCGCGGACGCCGAGACCATCGCGGTGGCCGCTCACCCCGGCATGAGCGACACCGAGTTGTTCCGCGAGCTGCCGTTCCCGGTGTCCCTCGGGTTCAAGCTGACCGCGCCGTTGATCGCCCAGAAGGCCGCCGACGGCGCGCTGCCGACGCTGCGCGCGGCCACCGACCCGAACGCGGTCAGCGGCGACTACTACGGCCCGGCCGGGCTCGGCGAGGTGAAGGGACCGCCGCGGCGGGTGCGATCCTCCCGGCAGTCCCGCGACGAGGACATCGCCGCCCGATTGTGGACCGTGTCCGAGGAGTTGACCGGAGTCAGCTACCCGGTGTGAGCGACGACCATGTCGTTGCGTGTCGCGGTGATCGGTGACGTCGGAGGCCACCGCACGGAGCTGGTCCGCGAGCTGCGCCGCCTCGGGGCCGGCCCGACCGGTCGTTTGCCCGACGATCTGGTGGTCGTCCAGGTGGGCGACCTGATCCACCGCGGCCCCGACTCCGACGGCGTCGTGCGGCTGGTGAACCGCTACCTGCGCAAGCAACCCGACCAGTGGATTCAGTTGATCGGCAACCACGAGGCGTACTACCTGCACGAACCGGTGTTCCACTGGGTCGATCACGTCGGGTTCGCGGCCCGGCGCACGCTGCGCAAGTGGTGGCGCGAGGGCCAGATCCACACCGCCGTCGCGGTCCGGGCCGCCGACGAGGAGTTCCTGATCACCCACGCTGGGGTCACCGAGCAGTTCTGGCGCGAGCGGCTGCACGGACCGCGCTCGGCCGTCGAGGCGGCCCGGCGGATCAACGTCCTGGCCCGGGACGGCTGCCAGGTGCTCTACGGCGGCGGCAAGATGCTCGGCGGCGGGCCGCCCAACCCGCTGGTCGGACCCATCTGGGCGGACCGCACGACCGAGTTGATCCCCGGCTGGAACGACCGCCAACTGCCGTTCAGCCAGGTGCACGGACACACCGGCAGCCACGGCCCGTCGCCGGACCCGGCGACCAGCTACGACGACGCCGCCCACCACGAGATCACCGAATTGGCCGGCGGCAGATTCATCGGCGTCGACCCCGGCCATCAGGTCCACGCGCAGCGCAGTTGGCGCGCGTTCGAGGTCCGTGCCGTCGAACCGCCCCGGCTGGAACAACCTCACTGCCACAGACCCACCTCGCGTGCCCAGGCCCGTCCGAACCGAAGAGGACTCCCCGTGACTGTCAGCGACGACCTCGCGTCCTTGCTCGCGGCGTGCCGCCCGTTCGACTCACTGGGTCCCGAGGACCTCGCGACGGCTGTCGCCGCCGCTGCGGTCAAGGATTTCTCGCCCGGCGAACTGGTCATCGACGCGTTCGACACGACGCCCGAAGACGTCTACGTCATCGTCTCCGGCGAGGTGGATCTGTGGGTGGACCCGGACCGGATCAACGAGGCGCCCGCGGAGACGACGCGGATCGCGATCCTGCCCTTGGATTTGGTGATGCCGGCGTTCGCGTCGCGCAGCGGCGCCCGATTCCTGGCCGAACACATCACCCACGCCCGCAAGCTGGTCGCCAGCACGCCGATGTACACCGTGGTCGCCGATCTGGTCGAGCAGAAGCCGCTGGTGGTCGGGGCCGACCAGCCGGTCACCGAGGTGGCCAGGCAGATGACCGATCGGGACCTGCCGTACGCCGCCGTCGAGACCGACGACGGCTACGGGCTGGTCACCGACGAACTGCTGCGCCGCCGGGTGCTGGTGGACGGGATGCCGGTCGACTCCCCGGCCGCCGCGATGATGGCCCATCCGGCCGCGACGGTGTCACTGGGCGCCTCCTCGGCCGACGCGCTGATCACCATGCTCGACTGCGACGTGCCGATCCTGCTGGTGACCAACGTCGACGGCAGTTTGGCGGGCGCCGTCGATGAAGGCGATTTCGTGTTCGCCTCCACCACCGCCGGTGTCGGCATCCACGAGCAGATCCGGCACGCACGCACCATCGAGGACCTCGTCACCCGGGCGCAGCGGGTGCCGTCCCTGCTCGCCGAGCTCCTGGAGCGCGGACTGGCCGCCGACCGGGTGATCGCGGTCAACTCCGCGATCGTGGACTCCATCGTGCGTCGCGCCATCGCGCTGGTCTTCGAGGAACACCCGGACCTCACCACCGACGCGTTCACCTGGCTGTCGCTGGGCAGCAACGGCCGCCGGGAGGCGGTGCCGTCCTCGGATCTGGACGCCGCCGTCACGTTCGAGGACGAGTACGCCGACGACATCCCGCGCTACCGGGAGGTGTTCGGCACAGTCGGCGAGGTGCTGACCCGGTGCGGCATCAGCGTCGACCCGCATCGCGCGTTCCCCATGCACCAGGGCTTCTCCCGGACCGACGAGCAGTGGCGGACCGCCGCCAAAAGCTGGCTGTCGCATCCGCGGGAGAACCAGGGCGCGATCATGGCCTCGCTGCTGGTGGACGCACGGCCGATCTTCGGCGACCCGGGGTTGCCGGAGCCAGCGCGAGTGTTCGCCGACTTCCATCGGCACCCGGCCACCATGGAGATGCTGCTGTACGAATCGCTGGCGCGACGGGCCCGGCTGAGCACCATGCGCGAGAAGCTGACCGGCCGCGGCGAGGGCTTCGTCGACATCACCCCCGACGTGGTGGCCCGGATCGCCGAGATCCCCGAGGTCGTCGCGATCAAGGAATTCTCCGGCGACGTGCGCCGCGTCTTCGAGATCAAGGAGCGCTGCGACATCGACGTCATCGCCGGCGCCGACGACGTGCTCTTCGAGATGATGATCGACGGCGCGGTGGGCTGGTTCGCCGGTTACCCCAACGCCTTCCCGAAGGAAGCCGTCGAGCTTTACGAGCTGTGCGCCACCGGTAAGTGGCAGGAGGCCCGCACGCTCTACGAGCAGCTGGTGGCGGTGTTCCGCTGGGATTCGCGGACCGAGTTCGTGCAGGCCATCAAGCTGTCCATGGACGTCTGCGGAAACTCCTACGGCGGGCCCACCCGGCCGCCGCGCACCCCGCTGACCGCCGAGCAGCACGCGCAGGTCGTCGCCGACACCGAACGCGCGCTGGCCGCACTCGGCAAGCGCTGATGCGCTCGTCGCTGATTCTGCACGCCGTCGACTCACACACCGAGGGCATGCCGACCCGGGTGATCACCGGCGGCGTCGGCGTGATCCCGGGCGCCACCATGAATGAGCGGCGACTGCATTTCATCGCCCACCTCGACCACATTCGACAGCTGCTGATGAACGAGCCGCGCGGGCACGCGTCGATGTCCGGGGCGATCCTGCAGCCGCCCATCCGGGAGGACTGCGACTATGGCGTGGTCTATATCGAGGCCAGCGGCTGCCTGCCGATGTGCGGGCACGGCACCATCGGCGTGGCGACGGTGCTGGTGGAGACCGGAATGGTCCCGGTGACCGAGCCGCGCACCGTGATCCGGCTGGACACCCCGGCCGGTCTGGTGATCGCCGACGTGGAAGTGCAAGGCGGACGGGCGGTTTCGGTGACGCTGGAGAACGTGGCCAGTTTCACCGAGCGGCTCGACGAGACCATCGCCGTGCCCGGCCTTGGCGCGGTGCCGTACTCGATCGCGTTCGGCGGCAATTTCTACGCGATGGTCAACCTGGACGATGTGGGGCTGCCGTTCGACCGGGCCCGGGCCGGCGACATCCTGTCGGCGGGGCTGTCCATCATGGACGCGATCAACACCACCGCGCCGCCCAAGCACCCCACCATCGACGGACTGGGCCACATGCACCACGTGGAGTTCATCGCGCCGGGCTCGGACGCCACGCTGTCTCGGCACGCGATGGCGATCCATCCCGGCTGGTACGACCGTTCGCCGTGTGGGACCGGGACCTGCGCACGGATGGCCGAGTTGTACACCCGCGGCGAACTGCCGCTGGGGCAGGATTTCGTCAATGAATCCTTCATCGGCTCGCGCTTCGTCGGGCGGCTGCTCGGAACCACGACGGTCGGCGGCTACGACGCGGTGCTGCCGACCGTGACCGGACGGGCCTGGGTCACCGGGACCGCCCAGTACATGCTCGACCCCTACGACCCGTTCCCCACCGGGTTCACCTTCTGAATCAAACGGAGTGCTCATGACCGACACCGCAACCACCGTCGCCCTGGACGAGGTGCTGTCCCGCGCCGCCGCCGCGGCCACCGAGTTCGCGGCCGTCGACCCCCGCGAGCGGGCCCGCGCCCTGGTCGCGGTCGCCGACCGGATCGACGCGGCCGCCGACGAGCTGATCGCGACCGCGATGACCGAGACCGGGCTGGGCGAGCCGCGGCTGCGCGGCGAGGTGCGCCGCACCACCTGGCAGCTGCGGCTGTTCGCCGAGGTGATCGCCGAGGGCGGCTACCTCGACGCCCGCATCGATGAGGCCGACGCCGACTACGTCATCGGGCCGCGCCCGGATCTGCGCCGGGTCAACGCGCCGGTCGGCCCGGTGCTGGTGTTCGCCGCGTCGAACTTCCCGTTCGCGTTCTCCGTGGCCGGCGGGGACACCGCGGCCGCGCTGGCGGCCGGCAACCCGGTGATCGTCAAGTCCCATCAGGGTCATCCGGCGTTGAGCCGGGCCACCGCGGCGATCGTCGTCGACGCCCTGACCGAGGCCGGCATGCCGTCGGGCACGTTCGCGCTGATCGAGGGCCGGGACAACGGCATCGCCGCGCTGAACGACGAGCGGGTGCGCGCCGGGGCGTTCACCGGGTCCACCCACGCCGGCCGGATGCTGGCCGATATCGCCGCCGCGCGCCCCACCCCGATCCCGTTCTACGGCGAATTGGGCAGTGTCAACCCGGTTTTCGTGACCGAGGCCGCGCTCGCCGAGAACGCGGCCGGGATCGCCGCCGGCTACGTCACCAGCGTCAGCGGGTCGGCCGGCCAGCTCTGCACCAAGCCCGGATTCCTGTTCGTGCCGTCGGCGCAGGCGCTGGTCGGACCGATCGTCTCCGCCGCCGAGGACATCGCAGAACACCGCTCGCTGACCGTGCCGATCACCCGCGGCTACCAGGAGCGTCGCGAGACGCTGCTGGGCGCCGACGGAGTCGACGCGGTGGTGCCCGGCTCAGTGCGCACCGATGACGACGGATATGGCTGGGCCACACCGACTTTCGTGGTGACGACGGTCGCCGCGCTGGCCTCCGGCGGGGAGGATCTGCTGGAAGAGGCGTTCGGCCCGCTGTCGGTGATCGTCGAATACGACGACGCCGACGCGCTGCCGGAGCTGGCCCAGCGACTGTTCCCCGGCAACCTGACCGCCACCGTGCACACCGCCGCCGGCGAGGAGTCCGCCGAGTTGGCGAACCTGACCGCCGCGCTGGCCGGGATCGCCGGCCGGGTGATCTTCAACGGCTGGCCCACCGGGGTGTCGGTGACCGCCGCCATGCAGCACGGCGGCCCCTACCCCGCCGCCACCGTCGACTCCACCTCGGTGGGCACCGCGGCCATCGGCCGGTTCCTGCGCCCGGTGGCCTACCAGAACGCGCCGCAGTCGGTGCTGCCGCCGGCACTGCGGGACGACAATCCGTGGGGTGTGCCGCAGTCCCGCCGGGGCGCCGGGCTGTCCGGGCAGTGGGGATCGTTGTCCGGGCGGTACTGAGCGCCAGCCAGGGCGTGCGGGGCCGCCGAAAGCCCGGAAGTTCACCCGGGTTTCGGCCTAGGGTGATCCGAGGAGTGGCCGGTCCACACGCAAACGACACAGGAGAACCATGAGCGAGTACGCCGTCACCAACCCAGCGACCGGCGAGGTCGTCGCCGACTACCCCACCGCGAGCGACGCGGAGATCGCCGCGGCGATCGAGGCGGCCGCCAAGACCGGCCGCAGCTGGTCGCGGACCAGCACCGTCGCCGAGCGCGCCGCGCTGCTGGGCCGGGTCGCCGACCTGCACGAGGAGCGCCGCGAGCAACTGGCGAACGTCATCGTCCGGGAGATGGGCAAGCCGCTGGACCAGTCACTCGGCGAAGTGGACTTCAGCGCCGCGATCTACCGCTACTACGCCGACAACGCCGAGGCCTTCCTCGCCGACGAGCAGATCGACCTGCTCGACGGCGGCGGCTCCGCGGTGATCAAGCGCGGCCCGCTGGGGGTGCTGCTGGGCATCATGCCGTGGAACTACCCGTACTACCAGGTGGCGCGGTTCGCCGGCCCGAACCTGGCGGTGGGCAACACCATCCTGCTCAAGCACGCCCCGCAGTGCCCGGAGTCCGCGGAGCTGCTGCAGCTGATCTTCAATGAGGCAGGGTTCCCGCAGGGCGCCTACGTCGACATCCGCGCCACCAACGACCAGATCGCCGACATCATCGCCGACCCGCGGGTGGCGGCGGTGTCGCTGACCGGCTCGGAGCGCGCGGGCGCCGCGGTCGGCGAGATCGCCGGGCGCAACCTGAAGAAGTGCGTGCTGGAGCTCGGCGGCGCCGATCCGTTCATCGTGCTGTCCACCGATGACCTGGACGCCACGGTGGAAGCCGCGGTGGCCGGCCGGATGGAGAACACCGGCCAGGCCTGCAACGCCGCCAAGCGGTTCATCGTCGCCGAGGGCATCTACGACGACTTCCTGGCCAAGTTCACCGACAAGATGCTGGCCGCCGCCGACGGGATCGCCCCGCTGTCGTCCGAGCGGGCCGCCGCCACCCTGGAGCAGCAGGTCGTGCAGGCCGTCGAGCAGGGCGCGACCTTGACCGCGGCTGGCGAGCGCAACGGCGCGTTCTTCCCGCCGGGTGTGCTCACCGGCGTGACCGTCGACAACGACGTCTACCACCAGGAGCTGTTCGGGCCGGTGGCCATCGTCTTCAAGGCCGGCTCCGAGGAAGAGGCCGTGGAGATCGCCAACGACACCCCGTTCGGCCTGGGCTCCTACGTGTTCACCACCGACGCCGAGCAGGCGGAGCGCGTCGCAAATCAGATCGACGCGGGCATGGTGTTCGTCAACGCGGTCGGCGCCGAGGGCGTCGAGTTGCCGTTCGGCGGCATCAAGCGCTCCGGTTTCGGCCGCGAGCTGGGCCGGTTCGGCATCGACGAGTTCGTCAACAAGAAGATGATCCGCGTCGCGGGCTGATTCGACGAGTAAGCGAGGAACGAGCGCGCCCGGCCGACTCGACGAGCAAGCGAGGAACGAGCGCGCGAGGAAAAGGTCGGCCGAACGACGGGAGTGGGCCCGGAGCCAGTCGCCCTGGTTCCTCGCTTGGAGGTCGCCCGCTGAGACCGCCGATCTGTCGGTCGCGGCGGCGCTGACTAGGCGGGTTCGCCGTCAGGAACGGATGTGTGCGTTCGCAGCCGCCAGGAGTGACCGTCGTCGTACGTGCGTGTTCGCCAGCGGCCAGGTAGCGCACGAAAACCCTTGCGAGTGGCCACTTTCAGCACGCGAGCTCCGTGAGCGGCCAAGTAGCGCACGAGAACCCTTGCGAGTGGCCAATTCCGGCACGAGAACCTCAGCGAGTGGCCAATTAGCGCACGAGGGCTCCATGGCGTCCGCCTCGGGCCGTGCTGTCCTGGGCATCTGTGTGCATCGTTGGCCACTCGCGCAGTAGATGGCCACTCGCGAAGGAAAACGTGCAGTCGTTGGCCACTCGCGAAGGGAAACGTGCAACAGTTGGCCGTTCGCGAAGGAATGGTGGGGTCATTCGCCGCGAGGGTGCATCCAGGTCAGCTTTCCCTCGCGAGGGTGCGCACGTCGCCGCGCTGTCCTGCGCGTTCACCGTCACCGGCGACAACACCGGCTCAGCTGGACCTCGTCTGCAGGTACTCGACCATGTAGCGGACGCAGTTGTCGATCTTGGCCCGCCAGGCCGCGACCGCGCCGTCGGGATCCCGGCCCAGAATGGCCTCCAGGATCGCCGTGTCATCGGCGACGATCTCGTCCGGCGGATACTGGTAATTCAGTCCGAGCAGGGTGACGAACAGCCGCAGCTGCAAGGTCAACCGCACGAACATAGCCTCGATCCGCGGCATGTCGGCCGCATGCGCGAGCTCATCCTGGAAGTCCAGGTCCAGCGACCCGCAGAGGCTGTAATCCTGCTGCCCGGCGTAGGCGACCAGCTGGGCGAGTAGCTCCTGTGCCCCCGCCGGCGGCGGTTTCGGCGCCGACGCCAACCGTCGCACCAGCGCGCTGCCGAGCAACGCGCGCGCGGTGTAGGTCTCCAGCACATCGCGCTGCTGCGGGGCGGGGACGAAGTACCTGCCGAACTCGTCGCTGTGCACCAGGCCGTCCTCGGCGAGCTGACGCAGCGCGTCCGTCACCACACCGGTGGACAGCTGGGTGAGCTGGCCGATCGAGCGTTCCCGGATCTGCCGGCCGGCATGAAGGGCGCCGTCCAGGATGGCCTGGTACAGGCCGCGCATCACCAGGGTCGAGTCCGACACCCGGCGTTCTGCGGGCCCGCGGCTCAGCACCGGACCGGGCGCCGAACGCGAGTCAGAACTCCCGTCGAAGCGGCTCCATTCGAACGCGCCCACCGGCGCCGCCGCCCACTTCCGCACCCGATTCCCCAACTCGGCGAGCTCGGGGATCTGTCTGCCGTCGAGCCCGCCGGACAGCGCGTGCAACTGGCCCAGCCAGCGCTGTCGAGGAACGGTCCGCACCATGACGCGCGGGTTGCGGCGCAACCAGTTCGCCATGTCGGAATCCACCTCGACGTCCATCACGACGGTCACCGAACGATTCGGCGGCGTCCCCCGGACCGCCCTGCGCAGCACATCCATCGCGGTCGCCGCGGCGTCCCCGGCGGGAGCGACGAGCGGGGCGCACAGCACGGTCTCCAGCGCCCCGGCGATCTCCCGGGCGGTGGACCGGCTGCGGGCGCGGGCGGTCGGCGCGGTCGGCGGGCTATGGAACGCCAGCGCGCAGCGCTGCGCGTCGGCGTAAACGTAAGCCAGCAGAACCCGCTGCTCAGCAGTGCGCGGTGACTGGTCGGAGCGGACCGGCGGGAAATGCTCGCGGCGAATCCGGCACACGGTGGACTGACTGATCCCGGTGACCTCGGCGATCGACCGGGTGGTCCAGCCGCCGGGAGGCGGCTCACGCAGCGCCGCGGTCAGGGTCTGCGTCACGACGTTGTCGTCGACGGCGGGCCGGCCGGTGCGCGGCAGGTCGCGCAGCGCGGCGACCCCGTCCTGCTGGTAGCGCCGCTTCCACTTGGCCGCGGTGTGGAAACTGACGCCGCAGCGCCGGGCCGCCTCGGCCACGGAGTCCTCCGCGCAGGCCAGCACGATCCGGGCCCGGGTGATCTCGTCGCGCGGGGTGCGCCGCGAGGTCATCAACCGGCTCAGCGCGTCCCGCTCGGCCGGATCGAGTGAGATCGCCGGAAGCGTCATCGCCTGACCGTAGGTACTTTTCGTTCGTCACGGCCGAAATCCGCGATGACGTCGCCGGCGTGCGAACCGGAAATTCATGATCAACCCGCACAGCGACAACGCCGAAGGTTGCCATTGCCCATGAACGATCCACTGTTCTCGCCGTTCCGGTTGAAGAACCTCACGCTGCGCAACCGCATCGTCAGCACCTCCCACGAACCCGCCTACAGCGAGGACGGGCTGCCCAAGGAGCGCTACCGGGCCTACCACCGGGAGAAGGCCCGCGGCGGCGTCGCGCTGACCATGATGGGCGGCAGCGCGCTCGTCAGCCCGGACTCGAACCCGCCGTTCGGCAATCTGCAGTTGTTCCGCGACGAGGCGGTGCCGTACCTGCAGGCCATCGCCGACGACGTGCACGAGGCCGGCGCGGCGCTGATGACCCAGTTGACCCACATGGGTCACCGCACCTACAACGACTTCGGGGACTGGATCCCGGCGTTGTCGGCCAGCGGCACCCGAGAGACCGCGCACCGCGCCTTCACCCGCACCGCGGAGGCCACCGACATCGCGCGGATCACCCGGGATTTCGCCGAGACCGCGCAGCGCTGTCAGGCCGGCGGGCTCGACGGCGTCGAGATCTCGCTGTACAGCGGGCACCTGCTGGAGGAGTTCATCTCCCCGGCCCGCAACTTCCGCACCGACGAGTACGGCGGTAGCTTCGAGAATCGGCTCCGGTTCCCGCTGGAGGTGATCCGGGCGGTGCGCGCCGCCGTCGGCCCGGACTTCATCGTCGGGGTCCGGATGTGCTTCGACGAGCAGCGTGTGCTCGGCGTCCACCCCGAGGACGGCCTGCGGATCGCCCACGAGGTCACCGCCGCCGGAATCGACTTCATCTGCGCGCACCGCGGCTTCCTCGACACCGACGCGCAGCTCACCAAGTTCATCCCACCGATGGCGACCCCGGCCAGCCCGCACCTGCAGTTCGCCGGCTGGGTCAAGAAGAACGTCGACGTCCCGGTGATGCACGCGGGGCGTATCGCCGACGTGGCCACCGCCCGGTACGCCATCACCGAGGGCCTGCTGGACATGGTCGGCATGGTCCGCGCCCTGATGGCCGACCCGGAACTGCCCAACAAGGTCCGCACCGGGCGCGCCGACCAGATCCGGCCGTGCGTCGGCGCCAGCCTGTGCATGGACAGCATCTACACCAACGGCTCCACGCTGTGCATCCACAATCCGGCCACCGGTCGGGAGCAGGAGCTGCCGCAGTTGGTCAGCCCGGGCGCGGCGGCGAAGCACTGCGCGGTCGTCGGCGCCGGCCCGGCCGGTCTGGAGGCCGCCCGGGTGCTGGCCGAGCGCGGCCACCGGGTCACCCTGTACGAGGCCAACGACAGCGTCGGCGGGCAGGTCGCGCTGGCCGCGCTGTCGCACCGCCGCCGGGACCTGATCGGCATCGTCGACTGGCGCCTGGACGAGTGCAAACGCCTGGGCGTGGACATCCGGCTGAACCACTTCGTCGAGCCCGGCGAACTGGAGCGCCTCGGCTACGACGTCATCGTGCTGGCCAACGGCGGCATGCCGGACATCGCGATCGACGCCACCGGGGTGGAACTGGCCATCGACACCTGGGACATCCTGTGCGGCGCGGTGAAGCCCAAGGGCCGGGTGCTGGTCTACGACGACCACGGCGGTCACCAGAGCCTGGACGCCATCGAGACGCTGACCCGATGCGCCAGCCAGATCGAGTACGTCACCCTGGGCCGCACCGTCGCCCCCGACGTCGGGTCCTCGCCGGCCGCCGGATACTTCGCCATGCTCGCCGAGAACGACGTCCGGATGACGGTGCTGCACCAGTTGATGGGCATCGAGCGGCGTGACGGCGCGCTGGCGGTGACGCTGCAGGTAGAGGACTCCCACGTCAGCACCACCCGGATCGTCGACACCGTCGTCATCGAGCACGGCACCGCGCCGGACACCGAGCTGTACGAGTCACTGCGCGCCGGGTCACGGAATCACGGCGAGATCCTCGTCGGCGACCTGCTGGCCCGGCGGCCGCAGTCCGCGGTGCACAACCCGGACGGCCGGTACGTGCTGTACCGGATCGGCGACGCGGTGGCCAGCCGCAATATCCACGCCGCGATCTTCGACGCCTACCGTCTCTGCCTGGCCATCTGAAGGCCAATGCACCAAAGTCGATCCCGCCGCCGACCCCGCCGTCGTCGGACTGCTGGGGTGCGGAGTGATGGCCGGACTCGGCGCGGCGGTCAACACCGCCAACCTCGGCCGCGATGACACCGTCGCCGTCATCGGCTGCGGCGGCGTCGGCGATGCCGCCATCGCCGGCGCGGCGCTGGTCGGGGCGCGCACCATCATCGCCGTCGACACCGACAACAAGAAACTCGCCCTGGCCCGGGAGTTCGGGGCCACCCACACCATCAACGCCCACGAACTCGACGTGGTGGACACCATCCAGGACCTCACCGACGGATACGGGACCGACGTCGTCATCGACGCCGTCGGCATCCCCGCCACCTGGAAACAAGCCTTCTACGCCCGCGACCTGGCCGGAACCGTCGTCCTCGTCGGCGTCCCCACCCCCGACATGACCCTCCAGATGCCGCTGATCGACTTCTTCTCCCGCGGCGGCGCCCTGAAATCCTCCTGGTACGGCGACTGCCTCCCCGAACGCGACTTCCCCACCCTGACCAGCCTCTACCTCCAAGGCCGCCTCCCTCTCGACAAATTCGTCACCGAACGCATCGGATTGGATCAGGTCGAAGACGCCTTCCACCGGATGCACGGCGGCGGCGAACCCGTCCTACGCTCCGTCGTCATCCTCTAAGGCCCGAGCCCTCGGGCGGATCTGTACCGTGGTTCAGGTCAGACTCACCACTGTCGTTGGGGGCCGACCGATGCAGAGAGCACGGTGAACCGCGAACTTCCGGTGCACGCGTGGAGCAACCGGCAGCGGCGGCGGATCAGCCGGATCGTGCGGGACACCGAGGCCCCGACCGACGCGCTGCCGGTCATCAGGGTCGAGGACCGCACCCCGAGCGACTACTACGACGAGCGACTCGGCGAGGTCCTCGACCTGGCCGGCACGGTCGGCGCCCTGCTGATGGCCTCCGGCACGGCGACCATCGACACCGCCGGGCAGATCCGGCGGATCGTCAACGCCTACGGGTTCCCGGACTGCTCGGTGGACGTGATCAACACCGCCATCCACATCAGCGTCTACCGCGGGCCGAAACTGCCGCCCGGCAGCTCCATGCACATCGTGCCGACCCGGTCGACGGACTTCAGCCGGTTGGCCACCATCGACCGGCTGGTGAACCGGATCTGCACCCCGGCCTCCGGCTGGGAGGTCCGCGAGGAACCCGCGGACGACGGGCAGGACCGGACGCGGACCACCGGAGAACAGCCGATCCCGCCGAGCAGCGGGCCGCCGATCTCCCCGGCCGAGGCCCGCGCCGAACTCGACACCATCATGAGCGCGCCGCACCCGTACCGGCGCTGGATCGCCACCCTGGCCTGGGGCGCGCTGGCGTTCGCGACCGCCGGAACCCTCGGTGGCGGACCGCTGGCCTGCGTGGTCGCGGCATTGTCGACGATGGTGATCGACCGCACCAACCGGCGGCTGAACAAGCTCGGGTTGCCGTTCTTCTTCCAGTACGCGGTCGGCGGGGTCATCGCGACCGCACCCGCGCTGGCGTTCTTCTGGCTGATGCCCGACCGCGAGATCCGCCTCGGGTCGTGGACCCTGCAGTTCCAGCCGCAGGTCACCATCGCCGCCGGCCTGGTGGTGATCCTGGCCGGTTTGTCCCTGGTCAGCTCCATCGGCGACCTGATCAGCGGCGCGCCCGTCACCGCCGCCGGGCGGTTCTTCGAACTGGTGATGCTGACGGTGGCGACCATCGCCGGGGTGGCGCTGTCGCTGCACGTCTCGGCACGCCTGGGCGGACCGGAGTTCACCATCGGCTCCCAGGCCCCGCCCGCGCTGTCGGAGATCCTGATCCGGGTCGCCTTCGGCGCCGCGACCGCCGCCGCGTTCGCGCTGGCCTGCTACGCCGAACGATCCGCGCTGACCGCCGCCGCGATCGGCGGCGGCGCGGGTGTGGGCGCGTTCCTGGCCGCGCAGGGTTTGGGCATCGGCGCGGTGTTCTCGTCGTTCGCCGCCGCGGTGCCGATCGGCCTGGTCGGCCACCTGATGGAACGCCGTCAACTGGCGCCGCCGCTGGTGGTGTCGATCGCCGGCATCATCCCGCTGATGCCCGGGCTTGCGCTGCTGCACGGCGTCTACGGAATCATCGAGGACGCCGACGGCATCGGGTTCAACTCGGTGCTCACCGCGACCGCCATCGCCACCGCGCTGGCCTCCGGCGTGACGCTCGGCGAATGGTTGTCCAAACGATTGCACCGCACCGGCCGGATGCGACCGGTCCGGCGCAGCGCCACCGCCCCCGGCGACTGACCCGCGCCGCAGCGCCCCATTGCACGCCACCTCACCCGGGGCCTTATCTACACTGGCCCGGTGGCCAGACGCCCTCGTACGTCCGAAGCAAGTCATCTCATTGACCTGATCCGGTCCCAGATCCCTCCCATGCACCCCGCCGGAGTGCCCTTCGTCGGCGGCGCGCTGGGCGTGGCCGCCCTCGGGTATCGGCGGCGCTGGCTGTGGACGGCCGGGCTGGCCGCGGCGGCGGCCAACGCGGCGTTCTTCCGGGCCCCCAAGCGGGTGCCGCCGACCCGCCCCGGCGTGGTGGTGGCGCCGGCCGACGGCGAGATCTGCCTGATCGAGATGGCGTCCCCGCCGCCGGAGCTGGGCCTGTCCGACGAGCCACGGCTGCGCGTGTCGATCTTCCTGTCGGTGCTCGACGCGCATGTGCAACGCGCGCCGATCGGCGGCGAGATCCTCACCACCGCCCACAAGCGCGGCCAGTTCCTGTCCGCGGACCTGCCGGAGGCCAGCGACGCGAACGAACGCAACAGCATCGTGATCCGCACGCCCGACGGGACCGAGGTGATCGCCACCCAGATCGCCGGGCTGATCGCCCGCCGGATCGTCTGCGACGTCCGCCCCGGCGACACCGTCGGCATCGGCGACACCTACGGCCTGATCCGGTTCGGCTCCCGGCTCGACACCTACCTGCCGGCCGGTTCGCAACTGGCCGTCGCGATCGGCCAGCGGGCCGTCGGCGCCGAAACCGTGTTGGCCGAGCTGCCCTCATGAAACCGAACCTGAAGTCGCAGGCGTCGCTGCGGATCCTGCCGTCGGCGATGACGGTCGCCGCGATCTGCTTCGGGTTGTCGGCGGTCAAGCTGTGCGTCGACGCGATCGACCACCCCGACCCGAACAGTCGCTACACCGTGGCGATGGCGTTTTTGGCCGTCGCGGCGATCCTGGACGCGCTCGACGGGCGGGCCGCCCGGATGCTGAACGCCGCCTCGAAGATGGGCGAGGAGATCGACTCGCTGGCCGACGCGGTGAATTTCGGCGTGGCGCCCGCGTTCATCGTCTACCTGGCGATCTTCAACGGCACCCCGCTGGCGCAGGTCGGCTGGGTGGTGGTGTTGCTGTACGCGGTGTGCATCGTGCTGCGACTGGCCCGCTACAACGCGAAGCTGCACGGCGACGGACCCGCCTACGAGGACCAGTTCTTCACCGGGATGCCCGCCCCCGCGGGGGCGATCGGCGCGATCGGCCCGATCGCGGCGAAGCTGCAGTTCCCCGGCCCGTGGTGGTCCACCCCGACTGCGCAGTGGGTGATCGCCGGCTGGATGCTCGGTGTGGCGCTGCTGGTCGTCAGCACCATCCCGATGCGCAAGATCCACACCTTCGCCGTGCCCCGGCAGGCGGCGGTGCCGCTGCTGGCCGTGCTGGCGATCTTCATCGCCGCCGCGATCCAGTACGGCTACCTGGTCATTCTGCTGATCATCGGGGCCTACGTCCTGCACATCCCGTTCGCGGTGCGGCACAAGAAGTGGCTGTCCACGCACCCCGAGGTGTGGGACGACAAGCCCAAAGAACAACGCGAGGCGCGCCGCGCCATCCGCCGCGCCGAACACCCCAACCGCCGGCTGCTGCGCGGCTCCTCGGCCCGGCTCGGGCTGCGCAAGCCCGGCGGCCACCAGTGACCTGAAGGACCGGTGTGACCCACCCCAGCGCCCCGCGCCTGACGCTGACCGCCCGATTGAACACCGCCGCGCTGGATTCCCGTCGCGGTGTCATCCGGCTGCACCCCGAGGCGATCGCGGCCCTGGGCCTGCGCGAGTGGGACGCCGTCGCGTTGACCGGATCGCGCACCACCGCCGCCGTCGTCGGGCTGACCGGGCCCGGCATCCCGGTCGGCGTCGCGCTGCTCGACGACATCACGCTGTCCAACGCCGGGCTGCGTGAGGACGCCGCCGTCATCGTCGCGCCGGTGACCGTCTACGGCGCGCGTTCGGTCACCGTCACCGGATCCGCGCTGGCCAGCGGCTCGGTGCCGCCGGCCACCCTGCGCCAAGCGCTGCTCGGCAAGGTGATGACCGTCGGCGACACGGTGTCGCTGCTTCCGCGCGACCTCGGGCCCGGCACCTCCACCTCGGCGGCCAGTTCCGCGCTGGCCGCCTCGGTCGGCATCACCTGGACCTCCGAGCTGCTGACCGTGACAGCCGTCGACCCGACCGGGCCGGTCAGTGTGCAGCCGAACTCCGCGGTGAACTGGGGCAACGGCACGCACGCCGCCGACACCGGCGCGCTGACCGGGACGCCACCGTCCCGGCCGGAGGGCAAGCGGGTGTCCTTCGACGACCTCAAGGGCTGCCACATCCCCGCCGCCAAACTCACCGAATGGCTCAAACTCGCCCTGGACCAGCCCGAACTGCTGACCGCGCTGGGCGCCGCCGCCAATCTCGGGGTGCTGGTCACCGGCCCCGCCGGGGTCGGCAAGACGACCATGGTCCGGACCGTCTGCGAGGGCCGGCGCCTGATCGAACTCGACGGTCCGGAGGTCGGCGCGCAGGCCGCCGAGGCGCGGCTGGCCGCGGTCCGCGACGCCGCCCGAGCGGTCCGCGCAGGCGGCGGGGTGCTGCTGATCGCCGACGTCGACGCACTGCTGCCCGCGCCCGGGGAACGCCCGAGCGAACCGGTGTCGAACCTGATCCTGGCCGAGCTGCGGGAACTGATCGCCACCCCGGGCGCGGCGTTCGTGGCGACCTCCGCGCTGCCCGACGGGCTGGACCCGCGGCTGCGCGCCCCCGATCTGTGCGACCGCGACCTGGGCCTGAGCCTGCCGGATGCCGGGGTGCGCCGCCAGCTGCTGGAGGTGCTGCTGCGCGACGTGCCGGCCGACGACCTGGACCTGTCCGCGATCGCGGATAAGACGCCGGGCTTCGTCGCCGCCGACCTGGCCGCGCTGATCCGGGAGGCCGCGCTGCGCGCCGCGGCCCGGGCCAGCGCCGACGGCGCGCCACCGCGGCTGTCTCAGCAGGACCTCACCGGCGCCCTGACGGTGATCCGGCCGCTGTCCCGGTCGGCCACCGAGGAAGTCGCCGTCGGCGCGGTGACCCTCGACGACGTCGGCGACATGGTCGCCACCAAACAGGCGCTGACCGAGGCGGTGCTGTGGCCGCTGCAGCACCCGGACACCTTCGCCCGGCTCGGCGTCGACCCGCCGCGCGGGGTGCTGCTCTACGGCCCGCCCGGCTGCGGCAAGACGTTCGTGGTGCGGGCGCTGGCCAGCTCCGGCCGGCTGTCCGTGCACGCCGTCAAGGGCGCGGAACTGATGGACAAGTGGGTCGGCGCGTCCGAGCGGGCGGTGCGCGACCTGTTCCGCCGTGCCCGGGACTCCGCGCCGTCGTTGGTGTTCCTCGACGAGATCGACGCGCTGGCGCCGCGGCGCGGGCAGAGCACCGATTCCGGGGTCACCGACCGGGTGGTGGCGGCGCTGCTCACCGAACTGGACGGCATCGACCCGCTGCGCGACGTGGTCGTGCTCGGCGCGACCAACCGCCCCGACCTGATCGATCCGGCGCTGCTGCGGCCCGGCCGGCTGGAGAAGCTGGTGTTCGTCGAGCCGCCGGACGCCGAAGCGCGCCGCGACATCCTGCGCTCCGCCGCCAAATCGGTGCCGCTGGCCGACTCCGTCGACCTCGATCAGCTGGCCGCGGACCTGGATGGCTACAGCGCCGCCGATTGCGTGGCCCTGCTGCGCGAGGCGGCGCTCACGGCGATGCGCCGGTCCATCGACGCCGCCGACGTCACCGCCGACGACGTCGCGGTCGCGCGGCAAAACGTCCGGCCCTCGCTCGATCCGATCCAGGTGGCCGCGCTGCGGGACTTCGCGACGAGCCGCTGACTCCGACCCAGTAAGGTTGGATCAGCCCTAGCCAGAGCCTTTCCGGCTGACACCCCGATATCGGCCCAGCGCCGAGACGTAGGAGTGCCATGCTCGCCGTCCTGTTCGCCCACGCGGTCGCCGCAGCCGTGGCGCCGTTGCTGGTGAACCGGTGGGGGCGGCGGGCGTTTTATCCGCTGGCGCTGGTCCCGCTGCTGTCGCTGATCTGGGTGGGCGCCAACTGGCCGGCGGGCCACGACACGCAGACCGTCAGCATCCCGTGGGTGCCCGAGCTGTCGATGGACATCGAGCTGCGGTTCGACTCGCTGGCCGCGCTGATGAGCGTGCTGGTGCTGGCGATCGGCGCGCTGGTGCTGTTCTACTGCTCGGACTACTTCCACCACCACGACGAGCACATTGAGAAGCGGCTGCCCAGCTTCGCCGCCGAGCTGGTGGCCTTCTCCGGCACCATGTTCGGCCTGGTCTGCAGCGACAATCTGCTGCTGCTCTACGTGTTCTGGGAACTGACGTCGGTGCTGTCCTTCCTGCTGGTCGGGCACTACGCCGAACGCGCCACCAGCCGTCGCGCCGCCACCCAGGCGCTGCTGGTCACCACCTTCGGCGGGCTGGCGATGCTGGTCGGCATCATCGTGATCGGTGAGCTCGGCGGCAGCTACCTGCTCTCCGATCTGGTCGTCAACCCGCCGACCGGAACCGCGATCAACGCCGCGCTGGTGCTGGTGCTGATCGGCGCGCTGAGCAAATCGGCGATCGTGCCGTGGCACTTCTGGCTGCCCGGCGCGATGGCCGCCCCCACCCCGGTCAGCGCTTATCTGCACGCCGCCGCGATGGTCAAGGCCGGTGTGTACCTGATCGCCCGGATGGCGCCCGGCTTCGCCGACGCCGCGCCGTGGCGGCCGATGATCGTCAGCCTCGGCGTGCTGACCGTGCTGCTGGCGGGCTGGCGCGCGCTGCGGGAATTCGACCTGAAGCTGATCCTCGCGTTCGGCACCGTCAGCCAGCTCGGCCTGATCGCGGTGCTGGTCGGCATCGGCGGCGGGGACCTGATGCTGGCCGGGCTGGCCATGCTGTGCGCGCACGCCATGTTCAAGGCGACGCTGTTCATGGTGGTCGGGGTGATCGATCACTCCACCGGCACCCGCGACATCCGCAAACTCGCCTGGCTGGGCGCGCGCGCCCCGGCGCTGTTCGCGATCGCCGCGGCCGGCACCGCCAGCATGGCCGCGTTCCCGCCGTTCCTCGGCTTCATCGCCAAGGAAGCGGCGTTCGAGACGCTGCTGCACGACCATTCGCTTGGGGCCTGGGGCCCCTGGGTGCTGGGCCTGCTGGTGATCGGTTCGATGTTCACCACCGCCTACAGCCTGCGCTTCCTGTGGGGCGCGTTCGCCCGCAAGCGGCTGCGCGAGCCGTCGGCGCGCGTCGCCGAGCTGTACCGCCCGACTCCGGCGTTCCTGGCCGCCCCGGCGGTGCTGGCCGCCGCCGGGCTGGTGTTCGGCCTCGCGCCGCAGCTGTTGGAGCGCCTGATCGGCGACTTCCCGGCCAGCCTGCCCGGCCGCACCGACTACCACCTCGCGCTGTGGCACGGCTTCGGCCTGCCGCTGGCGCTGTCGGCGCTGGTGCTGACGGTCGGCACGCTGGCGTTCGCGGCCCGGGCCCGGCTGCACGATTTCCACCTCGGCCCCCCGCCGCTGGGCAACGCCGACAAGATTTACGACGCCACCCTGCGCGGGATCGAACGTGTCGCGCTGCGGCTCACCGGCACTACCCAGCGTGGTTCGCTGCCGATCACCCAGTCGGTGATTCTGCTGACCCTGGTGCTGCTGCCCGGCACGGTGCTGTTCCTGGGCGGCAGGGACCGGCCCGAGCTGGCGCTGTGGGACGTGCGGCTGCAGCTGGTGGTCGGCGTGTTGATGATCGCCGGCGCGCTGGGCGCGGTGGTGATGCGCAACCGGCTGGCCGCGGTGCTGCTGGTCGGCCTGACCGGTTATGGCTGCGGCGTCATCTTCGTGCTGCAGGGCGCCCCCGACCTGGCGCTGACCCAGTTCCTGGTGGAGACGCTGACGCTGGTGTTCTTCGTGCTGGTGCTGCGGGCGCTGCCGGCCGAAACCGACGTCCGCAGCCAACGATTCCGGCTGCCGCGCGCCGTGCTGGCCGCCGGGGTCGGGGTGACTGTCGCCGGTCTCGCCGCGTTCGCGCTGGCCGCCCGGACCGGGCACAGCATCGCCGAACTGCTGCCCGACGCCGCCTACCTGCGCGGCCACGGCTCCAACACGGTCAACGTCATCCTGGTCGACATCCGGGCCTGGGACACCCTCGGGGAGATCTCGGTGCTGCTGGTGGCCGCCACCGGGGTGGCCTCGCTGGTGTTCCGGCACCACCGCTTCGGCCTGCCGCCGCGGGTTCCCGACCCGGAGGTGGACACCGACCGGGTCCGGGTGGTCCAGGTCCCGGTGCCCTACAGCCCCGCCGTCGGCGACATCACCTGGCTGCGCGGCAGCGAGTACCGCGATCCGCGGTACCGCTCGCTGGTGCTGGAGGTCGCGACCCGGTTCATCTTCCCGCTGATCATGGTGCTGAGCGTGTACTTCTTCTTCACCGGCCACAACACCCCCGGCGGCGGGTTCGCCGGCGGTCTGACCGCGGGTCTGGCTCTGGTGCTGCGTTACCTGGCCGGCGGCCGCTACGAGCTCGGCGAGACCCTGCCGCTGGACGCCGGGAAGATCCTCGGCGTCGGGTTGAGTCTGGCCGCGGGCACCGCGGTCGCCTCGGTGCTGGTCGGCGCGCCGGCGCTGTCGTCGGCGCTGATCGAGATCGACCTGCCGGTGCTGGGCCACCTGAAGATGGTGACCGCGTTGTTCTTCGACCTCGGCGTGTACCTGATCGTCGTCGGCCTGGTGCTCGACGTGCTGCGCAGCCTCGGCGCGCGCATTGACGTGGAGATCGGCGAATCCGGAACCCGGCGGCACTCGGCGGTGACCGGATGACCGTCTACATCGTGTCGCTGGTGCTGATCGCCGTACTCGTCTCGTGCGGGGTGTACCTGCTGCTGGAACGCAACCTGACCCGCATCCTGCTGGGCTTGCTGCTACTCGGCAACGGGTTCAACCTGCTGATCCTGACCGCGGGCGGCAAAGCCGGCAGCCCGCCGATCTACGGCCGTGGCAGCGCCGGCGAGGACACCGTCGCCGACCCGCTGGCCCAGGCGATGATCCTCACCGCGATCGTCATCACCATGGGCGTGGCGGCGTTCGTGCTGGCCCTGACCTACCGCGCCTACCGACTGACCACCGCCGACGCCGTCGAGGACGACACCGAGGACACCAGGGTCGCCCGGTCCGCCGAGGAGGGCCAGATCCGCGAGTCCGACGACGAGGGCCTGGAGCCGGTCACCCACCCCGACACCGACGAGCCCGACGAGCTCGACGCGCTGCCCGGACGGGAGGGATCCCGATGACCGGCCCGCAGTTGGCGCAGCTGCTGATCCCGCTGCCGGTGCTGATCCCACTGCTCGGGGCGGCGCTGACCCTGATCGGCAGCCGCCGGCCGCGCTACCAGCGGCTGATCACCCTGGTCGCGCTGACCGCGGTGACCGCGGTCTGCGGAGTGCTGCTGTACCTGACCGACCAGCACGGGACGCTGGTGCTGCAAGTCGGCGGCTGGGGCCAGTCCGAGACCGGCTACGGCCCGCTGGGCATCAGCCTGGTGGTCGACCGGCTGGCGGCCCTGATGCTGGTGGTCTCCACCATCGTGCTGTTGCTGGTGGTGGTCTACGCCATCGGCCAGGGTCTGCGCGACGGCGACGACAAGCAACCCGTGTCGATCTTCCTGCCCACCTACCTGGTGCTGTCGGCGGGTGTCTGCAATGCGTTCCTGGCCGGCGACCTGTTCAACCTGTTCGTCGGGTTCGAGGTGCTGCTGACCGCGAGTTTCGTGCTGCTGACCATCGGCGGCAGCGCGGACCGGGTGCGGGCCGGCATCTCCTACGTGATGGTGTCGATGGTGTCGTCGCTGATCTTCCTGTTCGGCATCGCGCTGGTGTACGCGGCGACCGGCACGCTGAACATGGCCGAACTGGCGGTTCGCCTGGGCGGCGTCGCCGACGGCACCCGGATGGCGCTGTTCGCGGTGCTGCTGGTGGCGTTCGGCATCAAGGCGGCGGTGTTCCCGCTGTCGGCCTGGCTGCCGGACTCCTACCCCACCGCCCCGGCGCCGGTCACTGCGGTGTTCGCCGGCCTGCTGACCAAGGTCGGCGTGTACGCCATCATCCGCGCGCACTCGCTGCTGTTCCCGAACGGTTCGATGGACAAAGTGCTGCTGGTGGCGGCGCTGCTGACCATGATCATCGGGATCCTGGGCGCGGTGGTGCAGACCGACATCAAGCGTCTACTGTCGTTCACCCTGATCAGCCACATCGGCTACATGGTGTTCGGCATCGCGCTGTCCTCCCGGCTGGGGATGGCCGGCGCGATCTACTACGTCGCGCACCACATCATCGTGCAGACCACGTTGTTCCTGGTGGTGGGCCTGATCGAACGCCAGGCCGGGGCGTCGACGCTGCGCCGCCTCGGTGGGTTGGCCGCGGCCAGCCCGCTGCTGGCGTTCGTGTTCGTGGTGCCCGCCCTGAACCTCGGCGGCATCCCGCCGTTCTCCGGTTTCATCGGCAAGGTCGCGCTGCTGGAAGCCGGCACCCAGGACGGCTCGGTGCTGGCCTGGGCGCTGGTGGCCGGCAGCGTCATCACCAGCCTGCTGACGCTGTGGGTGGTGACGCGGGTCTGGACCAAGGCGTTCTGGCGGGCCCGGGTGGACGCGCCAGACGGCGAGATGGCCATGGCCACCCCGTCGGCGCTGCTGTTCAACTCCGACGACGTGGAGTTCGCCGACCGCGACGACGTCGGCCGGATGCCGGCGGGCATGGTGGTGCCGACCATGGCGCTGATCGCCGTCGGCCTGGCGCTGACGGTGTTCGCCGGGCCGATCTTCGGCTACGCCGAACGCGCCGCGGACGAGATCATGGACCGCGGCGAATACATCAGCGCCGTGCTGGGAGGCCCACCGTGATCCGGGAGGATATGCGCCGCCGCGGACTGCGGGTCGGGATGATCGCCTGGCTGGTCGCGGTCTGGGTGCTGCTGTGGGGTTCGGTGTCCTGGGCCAACCTGCTCAGTGGCCTGGTGGTGGCGCTGCTGATCAGCTACCTGCTGCCGTTGCCGCCGGTGCCGGTGGAAAGCCGGGTGCGCCCGCTCGGAGTGCTGGCGCTGATCGGCTACGTGACCTGGAGCCTGATCTGGTCGTCAACGCAGATGGCCTGGCTGGCGGTGAAGCCCGGCAAGGCGCCGTTGAACGCGGTGCTGCGGGCGCACTTGAACATCAAGTCCGATCTGATGCTGGCGCTGGCGGTCAACATCGTGAACCTGACTCCGGGCACCATCGTGCTGGAGATCGACCAGGTTCGGCGCATCGTCTACGTGCATGTGATCAATGTCGGCACGCAGCGCGCCGTCGGGCATTTCTACCGGCAGATCGCCGCGGTGGAGCGACGGGTGAACGGAGCCTTCCCGCCGCTGAACCCGTCGCCGTCCTCGTCCTCGTCGCCGCCGTCGTCGTCGTCGTCGGAAGTGGAGGCTCAGTGAGCACCGCGAGCCGACGATGCGCGGCGGGGCACCAGCCCCGAGGAGGAGCGAGCGCATGAGCACCGTTTTCGCCATCGCCGCGGTGATGATGACGCTTGCCGCGGTGTTGACCATGTACCGGCTGCTTGCCGGGCCGAGCACCCTGGACCGCCTGGTCGCCCTAGACACCCTGATCGCGGTGACCATGGGGTCGATCGGGGTGTGGGCGGCGTACAGCCACGACACCACCGTCACCTACAGCCTCGCCGCGCTGGCCCTGATCAGCTTCGTCGGCTCGGTCAGCATCGCCCGCTTCCGAGTGCCCGACACCGTCGACCCGCTGGACCGCGACGGAGGACGCCCATGAGCGTCACCGACATCATCAGCTCGGTGCTGATCCTGAGCGGATCGGCGCTGGGGCTGACCGCGGCGATCGGCATCGTGCGCTTCCGCGACACCCTGTCGAGGATGCACTCGGCGACCAAACCCCAGACCCTGGGCCTGTTGCTGGTGCTGGCCGGCGCGGCGATTCAGCTGCTGGGCAATTCCGATGTCGGCATGCTGATCCTGACCGGGATGTTCACCCTGATCACCGCGCCGGTGGTCGCGCAGCGCGTCGGCCAGCTCGCCTACCGGGAGCAGAACCTCAAGGACCGACTCACCCTGGACGAGATGGACGACCGGTAGGTCGCGGGGGCTTCGGGCTGGCGGGCTTTCGGCTGCGCGGCTGTGGGCTGGCGGGGTGGCTGCGCGCATCGAGTGAGAAATCAGGTACTTCAGTGAGAAGTGGCGGCGGGGCCGGTCATCGAGTGAGGAACCAGGTACGTCAGTGAGACCTCAGGGATGCAAGTGAGACACCAGGGCGGCGATCTTCATCGAGTGAGAATCTAGGGACACGTTGTTCGAGTAACCCCCACCCGCATGTCTCACTCAATGAAGAACCCCGCCCTCACGTCTCACCGAGCTACCTCAGTTCTCAAACGCCTACCTGGCGCCTCACTCGATGACCGGCCGCGCCACCAGTTCTCACGAACCGCCATCACGCCTCACTCGATTCGCAGGCCGCGGCGAACTTCACCCGCGCGTTCGGCGCCACACTGACGTCCGCAAACTTCAAACGGACCCCCCGCGCCCCCGAAGGCAAACGCTCAGCGGCGCCACGGCTCGTAGGCCCGAGGGTCCTCGACGGGCTCGATGTGAATGGTCGGCACCAGCCCGTCGACGGCGCCGCGCAGCCGGGATTCGACCTCCTCGGCGAGGTCGTGACTGCGTTGCACGAGCCAGGCACCCGGCACCAACATGTGCAACTGCGCGAAGCTGTGCCGGCCGGACACCCGGGTGCGGACATCGTGGAACTCGACCTCGTCGCTGCGGAACTCGTTGAGCACCGCCTCGATGGCGGCCAGATCCTCGTCGGGCACGGCGGTGTCCATGAGCCCGGCGGTGGAGTGGCGGACCAGCGAGAATCCGATCACCAGGATGTTGACGGCGACGGCGATCGCCACCACGGCGTCCAGCCACAGCCAGCCGGTGACCGCGACGAGCCCGACGCCGATGATCACCCCGGCGGTGGTCCACACATCGGTCATCAGGTGCTTGCCGTCGGCCTCCAGCGCCATCGACCGGTGCCGGCGCCCGGTCCGGATGAGCAGCACCGCGACGCCCCCGTTGACGGCGCTGGCCAGCACGGAGATCAGCAGGCCGACGCCCACCTGCTCGAGTTCGCGCGGGTGGGCCAGTCGGTCGACGGCGCTGACGATGATGACCGTCGCAACGACGGCGATCATCAGGCCTTCGATGGTGGCCGCGAAGTACTCGCTCTTGAAGTAGCCGAAGTTGCGGCGGGCATCCGGCGGGCGGGCGGCGATCTTCAGCGCGATGAAGGCGATGACGGCGGCGACCAGGTTCACCACCGACTCCGCGGCGTCCGACAGCAGGCCGACGGATCCGGTGAGCTGCCAGGCGGCGGTCTTCAGAGCGATCGTCACGACTGCGGCAGCGATGCTGATCAGCGCCCAGCGGCTCAGATCGCGGCCCGGGGATTCCATCGCTTCATCGTCGCGCACCGCGGGAGGTGGCGCCGACTCAGGTTGTCCTCACCGGTCGGGTGCGGAATCGCTGGCCGGATCCGGCCATCGCAGGCTCGGTAGGCTCGGCCTACTCCTCCGAAAGCTGGAATCTCACCAGGTCGGACACCGTCTCGACGGCCTCGCGCAGCACCGCCAGTCGCTCGACCGGTCCCGGCGCGGCGAGCACCGCATAGCGGTCGGCCGGGCCGATCGGCACCCGGGCGGCCAGATCGAAGAGCCGCTGCCCGTCGTCGCCGGCGCCGGTCCCGAGCACCTCGGCGCGGCGGCGCAGCCGGAATCCCCGTACCCCGGCGATGGTCTGCAGCAGGGCCCAGATGTCGTCTTCGAGGCGCGCGAGGTCAGCGGCCGACACCGACGCGGGCGGATCCGGCCAGGCTTGGGTGTCCGCCACCGGATAGGGATTGTCCGGCAGCCAGCGCAGCACCCGAATGCGCTGGGTCAGCGCGCAATTCAGCGAATAGCGGCCATCGCCGTGCGCGACGTGCGAGGTGATCCGGGCCAGCACCCCGACGTCGTTGCGCCGGTCACCGCCGCCGACCTCGGCGCCCGCGGCGATCAGCACCACCCCGAAGCGGCCATCACCGGCCAGGCAGTGCGAGACCAACTCCGAGTACCGCGGCTCGAAGATCCGCAGCGGCAGTGTCTCGCCCGGCAGCAACGCCGACTGCAGCGGAAACATCGGCGTCGGCGGCATGGCGCTACAGGTCCAGCTCGCCGATCAGCGCGTCGACGACGGCCCGAAGGTCGCCCTCGTGTTCCTCGGAGACCCGTCGCTGCCGCTGGTAGGAGCCTCCGGTGCGCGGGATATCCGCGACGGAGCGCAACTCGTCGGCGCAGTCCAGCGAGCGCGCGATCGGCTCCAGCCGGGTCAGCAGGTCGTCGAGGTCCTCGGTGACCAGGCGCTCATTGCTGTCGGCGTCCAGGATGATGACGGCGTCCAGGCCGTAGCGGGCCGCGCGCCACTTGTTCTCCTGCACATGCCACGGCGGCATCGTCGGGAGTTCCTCGCCGGCGTCCAGGCGCCGGTCGAGGTCGACGATCAGGCAGTGCGTCAGCGCCACCAGCGCGGAGAGCTCGCGCAGATTGGACACCCCGTCGAAGATCCGGACCTCGATGGTGCCCAGGTGCGGCGACGGCCTGATGTCCCAACGGATCTCGTTGATGTGGTCGATGATGCCGGTCTTCTTCTGGTCGCCGACGAAGCCCTCGAACTCGCTCCAGGTCTGGAACTGGAACGGCAGGCCCGCGGTCGGCAACTGCTGGAACATCATCGCGCGGTTGCTCGCATAGCCGGTGTCCTCGTGCTCCCACCACGGCGACGACGCGGACAGCGCCAGCAGGTGGGGGTACTGGTTGAGCAGGGAGGAGATGATCGGCATCACCTTGTGCGCCGAGGACACCCCGACGTGCACGTGCACGCCCCAGATCAGCATCTGCCGGCCCCACCACTGGGTGCGGTTGATCAGCTCGGCGTACCGCGGGCCCTCGGTCAGTTCCTGGGCCTCCCACTGCGCGAACGGGTGGGTGCCCGCGCAGAACAGCTCCATGCCATTGTTGCGCACCACGTTCCGCACCACCTGGAGGGTGGAGCGCAGGTCCGCCATCGCGGCCGGCACGGTGTCACAGACCCCGGTGACGACCTCGATGGTGTTGCGCAGCAACTCCTTGTGCACATGCGGGTTCTCGCCGATCTCGGCGATCACCGAGGCGGCCTGATTGGACAGGTCGCGCGTCTGGGCGTCGACGAGGGCGAACTCCCACTCCACGCCCAGCGTGGGCCGCGGGGACCCCTCGAAGGGGATGCGTTCGACGTTAGCCGGCGCTGATGACACCGCAGGCCACCCGGGATCCGGCGTCACCGGTGGCCATGGTGTTCGCATCCGGGCCCGCGACGCCGTCGGCGGAGTAGCGGTCCGGGATGTTCGCGAAGTTGTCGGCGCCCTCGTGGATCATGATGGCGGTTCCGGAGCCGGCCTTCAGATCGTCCTCGGTGAACGCGTCGGTGGTGGTGACCAGCAGCGCGGAACCGTCTTCGCGGACCTGCAGGGAGCTCAGGTCGCCGCTCATCGGGTGTCCGGAATGCCCGGGGGCCTGGAAATGGCCGCCGGCGGACAGGAACGCGCCCGGGGCGCCACCGGCCGGGGCGGTGGAGCTCGGCTCGCACTTGCCGACCGCGTGGATGTGCAGGCCGTGGAAGCCGGGGGTCAGCGCCGCGGTCCCGGTGGTCTCGACGGTCACCTTGACGAAGCCGGACTCGAAATCGAAGGTCGCGGTGGCCACCTCGGCGCCGCCGACGTTGCGCAGCGGCACGACCAGCGCCTCGGAGCCGCTGGACTCTTCGCCGTGGCTTTCGGCGCCGCTGCCCGGCGCGGGCGAGCCGGTCCACACCGACGGGGTGGTGCCCGGCGCGTCGGCGGGCACCTCTCCGGGAGGCGCACACGCGCTCAGCAGCGCGACAGGTGCGGCGAACAGGACTGCGACGGCTGACTTACCCCAGGGCTCTGGGAACGCGGGCTTGACCATGGCTCTAGAGCCTAGCCGGTGACGACGACGATCACGCCGGGTGGCTGCCAGGAAATTTCGGGCGAGCGCGGGTGCACCGGGGCCTGCAGCAGAGTGCCGATCTCCTCGGCGGCTTCCTTCTCGCCCTCGGCCTCACCGTAGTAGACCGTGTTCTCGACCACACCGGGCAATTCCGGCGGTCCTTCGGGGCCGACGAGCTCGCCCAGGTTGCCGGTTTCGCTGACCACCCATTCGGCGCCGGTCAGCTGCTCGGCGACGCGGGCGGCGGCGCCTTCGACCTCCGAGATGTTGTAGACCCGGACCTCAGGCTTCGGCGCGGGGGCCTCCGAGGTGGTGGTCTCCGCGTTCGCCGACGTGCTCTGTGACGTGGTCGCCGACGTGCTGGTCGACGGCCCGCTGGAGGACATCGCCTGGAAGGCCACCAGCAGGAAAACCCCGCCAAGGAAGATCAACACCATCACCATGGCCCGCAGCGGGAGCCCCGAGGAATCTGGTACGCGCTCGTTCATCGCGTCCACCATATCGGTGGGTTAGGCGAAACTGGGAATCGTCAGCTCAGTTCGAAGCCGAGCCGACGCGCGGCCTTGGCTTTCTGGCGGGTCGCCCGGACCCGTCGCAGCCGCTTGACCAGCATCGGATCGGCGGCCAGCGCCTCCGGTCGGTCGACCAGCGCGTTGAGCACCTGGTAGTAGCGGGTGGCCGACATGGAGAACAGCTCCTTGATGGCCTCTTCCTTCGCGCCGGCGTACTTCCACCATTGCCGCTCGAAAGCCAGGATGTCGTGTTCGCGTCGCGTCAGGCCGTCGGCGGGTTCGCTCGAATCAAGCTCGACCGGAGCTGCGGCGTTGTCCCTCATCCCGGCTGGTCCTCCTCCGCTGCCCACCGAATGACAAACTTGTAGTTCGGCCGTTATTCAATCACGCCCCGCGGCGCCGACCGGCCACATGTCGGCGCGCGTCGGTCGCGATTTAAGCTTGGGAGATCATGGCAGTCAGACCAATCGTCATCGTCGGCGACCCCGTGTTGCACAACCCCACCCAGCCCGTGCCCGTCGGCGCCGACGGCAGCCTCCCGGCTGACCTCCCGGCGCTGATCGAGGACATGTACGAAACGATGGACGCGGCCAACGGAGTCGGCCTGGCCGCCAACCAGATCGGCGTGCCGCTGCGGCTGTTCGTCTACGACTGCGCCGATGACCGCGGGCAGACCAAACGTCGCCGCGGCGTCGTCATCAACCCGGTGCTGGAAACCTCGGAGATCCCCGAGACCATGCCTGACCCCGACAACGACGACGAGGGCTGCCTGTCAGTGCCCGGCGAGTCCTTCCCGACCGGCCGGGCGACCTGGGCGAAGGTCACCGGCCTGGACGCCGACGGCTCCCCCATCGAACTGGAGGGCAACGGTCTGTTCGCCCGGATGCTGCAGCACGAAACCGGGCACCTGGACGGCTTCCTCTACATCGACACCTTGATCGGCCGGCACGCCCGCGCGTCGAAGAAGACCGTCAAACGCAACGGCTGGGGCGTGCCCGGGCTGGCCTGGATGCCCGGCGAGGTCGCCGACCCGTTCGGCCACTGATTTCGTTCGGCTTCATTTGGCACCGAGAGGACCACGCATGCGCCTGGCGACCTGGAACGTCAACTCCATCCGCACCCGGGTGGAACGAGTGACCGACTGGCTGGCCCGCGGCGACGTCGACGTGCTGGCCATGCAGGAGACCAAGTGCACCGACGCGCAGTTCCCCGCGCTGGCGTTCGAGGCGCTCGGCTACGAGATCGCGCACGTCGGGCTCAGCCAGTGGAACGGGGTGGCGATCGCCTCCCGGATCGGGCTCGACGATGTGCAGATCGGCTTCGACGGTCAGCCCGAATTCGGCAAGGACGGGATCGACCCGACGGTGGAGGCCCGCGCGATCGGCGCGACCTGCGGCGGGGTGCGGGTGTGGAGCCTGTACGTGCCCAACGGTCGTTCGCTGACCGACCCGCACCTGGCCTACAAGCTGGAATGGCTTGCCGCGCTGCGGGACACCGCCTCCGGCTGGCTGGCCGCGGATCCGTCGGCGCCGATCGCGCTGGTGGGTGACTGGAACATCGCCCCGGAGGATGACGACGTCTGGGATATGGCCGCCTTCGACGGTAAGACGCACGTGTCCGCGCCGGAGCGGGCCGCGTTCACCGCGATGGCCGACGCCGGGTTCACCGACGTGGTGCGGCCCTACACCCCGGGTCCGGGGGTGTACACCTACTGGGACTACACCCAGTTGGCGTTCCAGAAGCGCCGCGGCATGCGGATCGACTTCATCCTCGGCTCGCCGGGACTGGCGTCGCGGGTGTCGGCCGCCGAGATCGTGAAGGACGAGCGTCGGCCCAAGAAGGGCGCCACCGCTCCGAGCGATCACGCCCCGGTTCTGGTCGAACTGAGCTGACTGCCGCCGCCCACCCGCACCGCCCGGCGGTGACTTGGGTTACATTGGCGGGGTACCACGGGAGCGCTATCCGAAAGCGCTGAGAGGACGGCTGGGGCCGTCGACCGTATGAACCTGTCCGGGTAATGCCGGCGTAGGGAGGATTGCGATGAGTGTTTCTGTTGACCCGTCAATCACCACCGGGCCCATCGAGGGCAGCGAAAAGGCGTACCAAACCCTGCCCGACGGCGCCCGGGTCCCGTTCCGCCGGGTGAACCTGACCAACGGCGAACACCTGGACCTTTACGACACTTCGGGTCCGTACACCGACAGTCACGCCGCCATCGACCTGGAACGCGGGCTGCCGCCTCGACCGGGCATCGTGGCCGATCGCGGCACCCAGCTGCAGCGGGCCCGCGCCGGGGAGATCACCGCCGAGATGGCGTTCATCGCCGTCCGGGAAGGTGTCGACCCGGAGTTGGTCCGCGCCGAGGTGGCCCGCGGCCGCGCCGTCATCCCGGCCAACCACAACCACCCCGAGAGCGAACCGATGATCATCGGCAAGGCGTTCGGGGTGAAGGTGAACGCCAATATCGGCAACTCCGCGGTGACCTCGTCGATCGGCGAGGAGGTCGACAAGATGGTGTGGGCGACCCGCTGGGGCGCGGACACCATCATGGATCTGTCCACCGGCAAGAACATTCACGAAACCCGCGAATGGATCCTGCGCAATTCTCCGGTCCCGGTCGGGACCGTGCCGATCTATCAGGCGCTGGAGAAGACCAACGGCGATCCCACCAAACTGACCTGGGAGCTGTACCGCGACACCGTGATTGAGCAGTGTGAGCAGGGCGTGGACTACATGACCGTGCACGCCGGCGTGCTGCTGCGCTACGTCCCGCTGACGGCCAACCGGGTGACCGGCATCGTCAGCAGGGGCGGCTCGATCATGGCCGCCTGGTGCCTGGCCCACCACCGGGAATCGTTCCTGTACACCAATTTTGACGAGCTCTGCGAGATTCTCGCCCGCTACGATGTCACCTTCTCCCTCGGCGACGGCCTGCGCCCGGGCTGCGTCGCCGACGCTAACGACGCCGCTCAGTTCGCCGAACTCCGCACCCTGGGTGAGCTCACCAAGATCGCGAAATCCCATGGCGCACAGGTGATGATCGAAGGCCCCGGTCACGTGCCGATGCACAAGATCGTGGAGAACGTGCGACTGGAGGAGGAGCTCTGCGAGGAGGCCCCGTTCTACACCCTGGGCCCGCTGGCCACCGACATCGCGCCGGCCTATGACCACATCACCTCGGCGATCGGCGCCGCGATCATCGCCCAGGCCGGCACCGCGATGCTCTGCTACGTCACGCCCAAGGAGCACCTGGGGCTGCCGGACCGCAAGGACGTCAAAGACGGGGTGATCGCCTACAAGATCGCCGCGCACGCCGCCGACCTCGCCAAGGGCCACCCGCGGGCGCAGCTGCGCGATGACGCGCTGAGCCGGGCGCGCTTCGAATTCCGTTGGCACGACCAGTTCGCGCTGTCCCTGGATCCCGACACCGCGCGTGCCTACCACGACGAGACGCTGCCGGCCGAGCCCGCCAAATCCGCGCACTTCTGCTCGATGTGCGGCCCAAAGTTCTGCTCGATGCGGATCACCCAGGACATCCGGGACGCCTACGGCGACGGCAGCGCCGCCGTCGCGCAGGCCGGGATGGACGCGAAATCGGCAGAGTTCGCCCAACACGGCAATCAGGTCTACCTCCCGATCGAGCCCACTCTGCGAGGATCGCGGGTGTGAACCTGCTTCCGCTATCCCCGCCCGGAGAGCCCCCCGTCCGGGTGATGACCATCGCCGGCTCCGATTCCGGCGGCGGCGCCGGCATCCAGGCCGATCTGCGCACCTTCGCCATGCTCGGACTGCACGGCTGCGTGGCCGTCGTCGCGGTCACCGTGCAGAACTCGGTGGGGGTCAGGGCATTCCATGAGATCCCGACCGACATCATCGCGGGCCAGATCGCGGCGGTGACCTCCGATATCGGCATTTCGGCGGCCAAGACCGGAATGCTGGCGTCGGCGGAGATCATCGAGACCGTGGCCCACACCTGGACGTCTGAGAAGCTGACGGTCCCGCTGGTGGTGGACCCGGTGTGCGCCTCCATGCACGGCGACCCGCTGCTGCACCACAGCGCCCTGGATTCGCTGCGCAACGTGCTGTTCCCGTTGGCCACCGTGATCACGCCGAACCTCGACGAGGTGCGGTTGCTGGTGGGCATCGACGTCGTCGACGACGCCAGCCAGCGCGACGCCGCCCGGGCCCTGCACGACCTGGGCCCGCAGTGGGTGCTGGTCAAAGGTGGGCATCTGCGCTCGTCGGCGGGCAGCCCGGACCTGCTCTACGACGGGACCGGGTTCTTCGAGTTCAACACCCAGCGGATCGACACCGGCCACGATCACGGGGCCGGCGACACCCTGGCGGCGGCCACCACCTGCGCGCTGGCGCACGGCTACTCGGTGCCCGAGGCGGTCGCGTTCGCCAAGGATTGGGTCACCGAATGTCTGCGCGCCGCGTACCCGCTGGGCCACGGGCACGGCCCGGTCAACGCGCTGTTCCGCCTGCGATCATGACCGGCCCGGACGCCATCGACGGCGTCGCGCACTCACCCGACGGCAGCCCGGCGGGGGTCGTCGTGCTCACGCACGGCGCAGGCGGCAACCGGGACACCCCGACGCTGGTCCGGGTCTGCGACGAATGGGCGGCGCGCGGGTGGCTGGCGGTCCGGTACAACCTGCCCTACCGACGCCGACGGCCGAAGGGACCGCCGTCGGGGTCGGCCGCGGCCGACCAGGCCGGCGTCGCCGAGGCGGTCGGGTGGGCGCGCGGCCTGGCCCTCGGGCCGGTGATCGCGGGCGGCCATTCCTATGGCGGCCGGATGACGTCGATGGCGGTCGCCGGCGGCCTCGAGGTCGCCGTGCTGACGCTGTTCTCCTATCCGCTGCACCCGCCGGGCAAGCCGGAGCGACTGCGCACCGAGCATCTGCCGGACATCACCGCGCCGACGGTGTTCACCCAGGGCGCGCGGGATCCCTTCGGCAGCATCGAGGAACTCGCCACCGCGGCGACGCTGATCAGGGCGGAGACCGAGATCGTGGAGATCGCCAACGCCGGGCATGACCTCATTCCCCGCCGGCCTCGCTCCGGCCCGGCGCCGGGCACGCTGCCCGACGTTCCGGCCCTCGCCGTGGACGCCGCGCTGCGACTGCTGACACCTGTCGAATAGGCGGTACCTGCGGTACCGTCGACCTATGGAGAACTTCCCGGAAGCCGTCATCATCGGCGCTGGATTCGGCGGCATCGGCGCGGCCATCGCGCTGCGCAGGATCGGCATCGACGACATCGTCATCGTCGAACGCGAAGACGACCTCGGGGGCACCTGGCATGTCAACCGGTACCCCGGCCTGGCCGTCGACATCCCGAGCACCACCTATAGCTACTCCTTCGAACCCAATCCCAATTGGTCGCGATTGTTCGCGCCCGGCGCGGAGCTCAAGCGCTACGCCGAGCACGTCGCCGACAAGTACGACGTGCGCAGGCTCATGCGCTTCGGGGTCAGCGCCGAAAGCGCGCAGTGGGACGAGGAGCAGCAGCGCTGGCGGCTCACCCTCGACGACGGGCAGACCCTGAACCCGCGGATTCTGATCGCCGCCACCGGATACCTGTCCCAACCGCACACCCCGGACATCCCCGGCATCACCGATTTCGCGGGCCAGATCGTGCACACCACGGCGTGGGATCCGGACCTGGACCTGTCCGGCCGCAAGATCGCGATCATCGGCACCGGGGCGACGGCGGTGCAGTTGATTCCGGAACTGGCCAAGACCGCCGACGAGCTGACGGTGTTCCAGCGCACCCCGATCTACGTGACGCCGAAGGTGGACTTCGCCATCCCCGCGCCGGTTCGCAGCGTGTTCAATCGGATCCCGTTGGCGCAGAAGGGCGCCCGCACGGTCACCGATCTGGTCTACGAGGTGATCATGGTGGTCGGCGTGCTGCACTTCCGGCAGCTGAACCCGGTCAACCGGATCGCGGCCGGCGCGGCGCACCTGTTCCGCCGACTCAGTGTCCGCGACCCGAAGGTGCGCGACGCGCTGAAGCCGGACTACGACTTCGGCTGCAAACGCCCCACTTTCTCCAACGAGTACTACCGCGCCTTCAACAAGCCGAACGTGTCCCTGCAAGCCGGCGGGATCGAGCAGATCACCGCCGACGGCATCCGCACCCTCGACGGCCAGCAGGTCGACATCGACACCCTGGTGTTGGCCACCGGATTCGACCTGTGGGACGCGAATTTCCCGGCCATCGAGGTCATCGGACGCGGCAGCCGGAACCTCGGGAAGTGGTGGCGGGACAACAGGTTCCAGGCCTATCAGGGCATCTCGGTCCCGGAGTTCCCGAACTTGTTCAACCTGGCCGGACCATACTCCTACAGCGGCCTGTCCTACTTCACCACCATCGAATGCGAGATGATCCACCTGCAGCGGGTGCTCGGCGAGGCGCAACGCCGCGGCAAGCAGACCGTGGAGGTCTCCGAAGAGGCCAACGCCGACTTCCTGGCCCGGATGACGTCGCACCTGGATGACACGGTGTTCTACGCGGGTGACTGCGCGAGCGCGCGGTCCTACTACTTCAACCACGCCGGTGAGGCGACGCTGCTGCGCCCGACGTCGACGGCGAACGCGTTCCGCGAAGCGAAGACGTTCCCGCTCAGCGCTTACAACTACAGCTGAAGCCTGAGGCGTTCCCTGGGCGCGTCAGGTGGTTCCCACGTAGATGACCTTGGTGACCCGCTCGGTTTTAAGTTTCCCCTCGCCGGAGCCGACCGACACCTTCCAGCCCCCGATGCCCTTGTCGATGCCGTTGTCCCGGTCACCGGGCCCCCAGACGGCGGCGAAGGCGTCCTCGTCATCGGGATAGCGGCAGCCGTAGTAGCCGATCCAATCCGGGTGCTGGGTGGGTGAGCCCCAGGCGCCGCCGGTGCGCGCCTGGCACTGCGCGCCGTCGCTGAGCTCCAGGCCGAGCGGGCGCGGATCCTCCTTCAGCGGCTGGCGCGGCTCATCCAGGCCGGTGGCCGATATGTAAGCCAACTCCTCGGCGAACGGATCCTGCACGCACGCGATCAGGGCCGCGTCCTCGTCGCGGAAGCAGGCGAAGGTGGCGTCGGCGTTCGAGCCGCAGGAACGCGCGTGGCCGCTGACGTCGAATGGCGACGGCCAGCCGCCGGAGCAGTCGACTTCGATGCTCGGGGTGCGCAGGTCCCAGTCGATCTCGTCGTACACAATGTTTCCGCGCTGGTCGACGGGTTTGAGCACGATCACCTCGGGCTGCATCGCCCGGTTGAAGCCGAGGGTCAGCAGACTGACCACCAGCACCGCGACGACGCCGATCGACAGCGGCTTGGGCAGCGCGGCGAACCGCGCCAGCCAGCCGCCGACCACCGACGGTTGTCTCACGGCTGCGGCGGGTTCGTCGACGAAGAACTGCCATCCGGGCGGAGCCGGCGGCCAAGCCGGATCCGGCGCCCAGGCCCGGTCGGGGAACCACCCCGGCGCCGGTGGCGGCCAGCCCGGCGGGACGTTGAATCGCGTCACAACGGCATCCGCCCGGTGTTCTGCGTCCACTCGGCGATGAGTTGCTGCTCGTAGTGCTCCTGCCGCATCCGCAGATCGGTGTAGACGAGCACCTGCAGCACCCGAACCCAGGCGATCATCACTCCCAGCGCCAGCGCGAAGTACAGCACATTGAAGCCGACGAAGAACCCGCCGAACACCAGCGGGAAGACGCACACCACCCACAGCAGGTGGATCCCCAGGATCCGACCCCACGCCGGTTTCGACATCGTCGCCGACCGGCGCAACGAGTCGAACACCCCGCGGCCTTCGACCACCAGCACGATCGGCGACAGGCTGAACAGCACCCCGAACGCGAAGACGCCGAGCGCCGCCACCAGCGCCAGATAGTTCAGCATCTCCGGCGCCCCGGCCATCACCGCGGCGCCGACCGCGAACATCATCACGATGTCGGTCAGGAAGATCACCGCGTAGAACACCAGGGTCAGTCGACAGACGGCGAAGATCCGGCGCCGAGCCCGGCGCAGCACCGCGCCGAACCGGATGCCGCGGCCGCGCACCGCGTCCTCGGTGGCGCTGACCGACAGCGCGATCAGCAGCGCGTCGGCGGGCAGCCCGATCGCGGCGATCACCACGAGAAACACGACGTAGAGGATCATCATGTTCGACATCAGGTCACCGCTGAGCAGCGACCCACCGGCCAGCGACGACGCCGTGTCGAACACGAAGTGCCCGATGGCCATCGCGAAGGCGTAGACGACCAGTACGACGCCGAACAGCAGGGCCACCGGGATGCCGACCAGGGTGGGCCAGTTGCGGGCCATGATCCGCAGACTGCCGGTGAACAGCTCCGAAACGGTCATGGGCCGGAACGGGATCGGTGGCGCGGCGGGTGGCTGCGCGCCGGCGGGCGTGGGCGGCGCCAGGCGTCGACGCGTCAGCGTCTCGCGGACGTCCGGCGGCCAGCCGACCCGTTTCCGCATCGCCCACCAGCCGCCGACGCCGAAGGCCACCGCCAGCAGCATCCAGCCGAACATCGAGTCGGAGAACAACGCGGCCAGCAGGCACAGGACGGACACTCCCCACAGCGCGTGCCAGGGCCGCAGGTCGAAGATCAGCGGGCCGGCCGGGGGCTGCGGCGGCGCCGCGGGGGCGATCCGGGGCGCCGATTGCCCGGCGAAGAACAGGTCTGCCTGCCGTCGGTATTCGGCGTGCGGGTCCGTCGGCCGGGCCAGCTTCTCCGTCGGGGCAGCGAACTGCTCCGTCGGCGGGGCCAACTCTGCCGTCGGCGGGGCGAAGCGCTCCGTCAGGTGCTCGAATCGCTCGGTCGGTTGGGCCGGCCGGGCCATCCGCTGAGTGCGCGGTTCCGGTTGCGCCCGGAACGGATCCGTCGGGTCATCAGACATTGGCGCGCCTCACCTGGCCAACGGGGTGCGGTGTCGCTTGTCCCGCGCGGGCACCCCGTTGACGCCCTCGATCGAGTACGCGTAGGTCGCGACGGCGAATGCGACGGCCGGGCCGGTGATGGCCATCGCGTCCCGGTTGACCTGCTCCAGGGTGTCGGTCTTCTTGTGGTAGTTCGGGTCGAAGGCCTGGCCGGCTTTCCCGCCCCACAGCCGCGCCTGGGTCTTGGTCTTGAGTTCGTCTGCGCCGGTGGTGATTCCGCCGACCGGGACCCCGAAGTTCAGGAAGACCCGGTGGTCCGAGCGCTGGTTCAAACCCGAATCCGCGGGCCGCTTGCCGGCCAGGTTCAGGTACCCGGCCAGCGTCCGCTCGATGCCCGCGGACCCGTACGGAACGGTGTCGGGGTCCGGGTTGGCGTCGGCCGGTCCGGACAGGTCGCCGTCGTAGGTGAAGTAGCCGGCGTTCGGCGAGCCCACCATGTCGAAGTTCAGGTACAGGGCGATGTCGTTCAGCGCGTCGCGGTCCAGGCCGTACACGTAGTCGATGGAGCCCGCGGCCTGGCGCTCTTCGGCGCCCCAGAACGCGAAGCGCACCGCGTTGTTCACCGCGGGCTCCGGGCCCAGGGCCAGCGCGGTCTCCAGCACCGCGGCCACCCCGGAGCCGTTGTCGTTCATTCCGGGCCCGGCCGTGACGCTGTCGAGGTGGGCGCCGACCAGCACCACGTTCTCCGTCGACCCGGTTTTGGTCTGGGCCAACACGTTCTGTGAGGTGTGCTTGACCGACTTGCCGTCGAGCACCAGTTTCACCGGTTTCTGGGACTTGCGGGCCGCCGCGCCCGCGGAGCTGCCGATCACCGCCACCGGGATGGGCAGGCCTTCGTAGTAGTTGCGGCCGAACAGTCCTTTCGGGCTGCCGTTGCTGCCGCCATCGCTGACCACAAGGACCGCCGTCGCCCGGGCTTCCGAAGCCGCGGCGGCCTTCTCCCCGACCGAGCATCCGGTGTCGTCGACGACGGCGATCGCGCCCTTGGGGACCTTGCGGTAGTCCGCGGCCGCGCACCCGGCCGGTTTGACCGGTTGGACCACCGTCCCGGTCAACCCGCCCTTGGGAGTCGGCAGCAGCAGGGACGCCTGATCCACCTGATAGACCATGCCGGACACGGTCAGGCTCGGATCCCCGACGTCCACCGTCTCAACCCGGCTGAACTCGGGCGTGGAGACCTCGAATCCCTTGTCTCGCAGGGTGTTGACCACGTATTCGACGCTGGCCTCACCGCCCGGCGTGCCATCGGCGCGGTTGCCGCGGTTGGCCTTGGCGATCCGCGACAGCGCCTCCAGGTGCACCCACATGGCGTCGGTGGTGACCTTGGTGGCGAGCTCACCGGCCAGCGGGGTCGGCGCTTCGGGTTCGGCGTCGGTCGGCTGCTGCGAGGTGGTGCAGGCGGCCAGCAGGGCCGTCGCCGAGAGTGCCGCAAGCAGCCGGGATCCGATCACCGGATCAGGGTATTCGGCTCATGCCTCGGTTGGGTAACGGGTTGTGCCCAGTTCCGCTCAGCTGGGCGGGACGACGTGCCGGGTGCGGTCCTCGCGCGCCGGAACGCCGTTGCGCCCGCCGAGGTCCTGCGCGTAGTAACCCACGGCGTACGCCACCCCGCGGCCCTGGATGTCCATCGCGGTCTTGTTGATGTGCTCCAGGGTGTCGGAGTCCTTGTGGTAGTTCGGGTCGTAGGGCTGGCCGGCCTGCCCCTCCCACAGCTCGGCTTCCTCGCGGGTCATCTCCCCCTCGGCGCCGGAGAACAGTCCGCCCGACGGGATTCCGGCGAAGGTGAACGCGTCGTAGTCCGATCGGCCGTCGAACGAGGTGTCCCGGGATTCCTTGCCCTGGCCGCGCAGGTATCCCGACAGCAACCGTTCGATGCCGGCCGAGCCTTCCGGCACCCGCGGCACCGGCTGGTTCCGCGGGATCGTGGTGGACTGGTCACCGTCGATGGTGAAGTAGCCGGGGTTCGGCGAACCCACCATGTCGAAGTTCAGGTACAGCGCGATATCGCGCAGTTCGGCTTCGTCGAGGGTCTCGATGTACTTCTGGCTGCCGACCAGGCCGACCTCTTCGGCGCCCCAGAACGCGAACCGGACCGCGTTGGCGATCTCCGGTTTCGGGCCGAGTTTCTTCGCGGTCTCCAGCACCGCGGCCACCCCGGAGCCGTTGTCGTTGATGCCGGGGCCCTCGGGCACCGAGTCCAGGTGCGCCCCGACCATCACCACATCGGAGCTGGAGCCGGTCTCGGTCTGGGCGATGACATTGCGGACCGCGATTTCCTGCACGCTGGCCTCGACGGTGAGGGTGACCGGGCCGGGGTGCTCCCGCAGCGCGGCGCCGTCGGCCTTGGTGACCGAGACGATCGGGGTCTTCACTTCGCTGTTCTCCCCGATGGTGCCGCCCATCTGCTTCTCGTCGGTGGTGTCGGCGACGACGACGGCGGCCGCGCCGGCCTTGGTGGCCACCGCCAGCTTGTCGGCGAACGGGCATTTGCCGCGGTTGACCAGCACCACCGCGCCGGTCGCGTCCAGGCCGGCGTAATCGTCGTCGGCGCAGCCGGGGCTGTCGTCCTCGATGGGCAGCACCAGCAGATCGCCGGTGACGCCGTCCGGGGTGGTCCCGGTGGAGAAGTTCAGCGCGTGCGCGACGAACGACGCGTCGCCGGCGCGGACCGTGCCCGGTTCGCTCTTGGGCAGCCGGACCTCGAACTCCGGGGTGCGGACCTCGAAGCCCGCCTCACGCAGCTGGGTGGCGACGTAGTCGACGCTCGCGTCGTAGCCGGGGCTGCCGATCGCCCGGTTGCCGCCCTTGCGGTCAGCAATGTCCTGCAGGTACCAGAGGTGGCTCATCATGGCGTCGAGGGTCACGTCGCCGTGCAGCTGCTGGGCGAACTCCTCGGCCGCGGCGGCGCGCTCCGATTCCGACCCGTCGGCGGGTTTGTCACGCCCGCAACCAACGACGGTGAACGCGAGCAACACGGCCATCACAATCGCCGGGATCGCGGCGCCGGAATTTCTCCCCATGTGCGTCCACGTTATCCGCTGTCGGGGAGTGCTCCGCGCGGCAGTCCGGAGAGATCACTCACGTTTGCCGCCGCGCCACCGCGAGCGGGCGATCACGCGTCTCGACGGCTGATCGCCACCAGCCCCGCGGCGAAGCACACCGCGACGAAGCCGGTGAAGTAGGCCAGGCTGCCGAGCTCGCCCCAGGCCATCGGGAACGGGGCGGTGAACGCGGGCACCCGTGCGAACGCCAACCCATTGGCGAACGGCAGGTACGGGCCGACGTGCGCGGAGATCGACGGCAGCGTGCCCAGCACCGACTCGATGACCAGTGGCCACATCAGCAGCACCGCCACCGTCGCTGCGGCCTCGCGCAGCACCGCCGCGACGCCGACCGCGGCCACGGCCGCCAGCGCGGCCACCAGCGCCACAGCCCCGACGGCGCGCCAGGTGTCGGCGTGCGCCAGGTCCAGTCCGGCCGCGGCCCGCGGCGCGGCCGCCCACCGGGCGACCAGGACCGATCCGAGCGTGGCCAGCGCCGCCAGCACCGCGCAGCACACCGCGGCGACGAGCGCCTTCGCGGTCAGCACCGCGGCGCGGTTCGGGGTGGCGAGGAACGTGGTGCGGATCATCGCCGAGCGGTACTCGGCGGTCACCGAGATCGAGGCCAGCACCATCAACGCCGGGACGCCGAGCAGCGCGACGCCGGTGGCGGCCTTCTCCGGGGCCATCGGGGTCAACGGGTAGGCGGTGTAGCCGAGCAGCAGCGCCACCCCGAGCGAGAGCGCCGCCACCGCGACGGCCGCCCACAACGGGGTGCGGGTGCTGATGAGCTTGCGCCATTCGGAGGCCAGCGCGCGGGTCATCGGCTCCGCCCCTGGTAGTCGGTGACGGCCTCGGTGACCTCCAGGTAGGCCTGCTCCAGCGAGGCCCGCCGCGCGGTCAGCTCGTGCAACGTCAGCCCGTGGGCCGCGGCGAGTTCGCCGACGGTCTCGGGGCCGGTGTCCGCGACGATCAGCGCGTCCCCGTCGTCGGAGACGGTGTGCCCGGCGTGGGTCAAGACGTCACGCAGTTCGGCGCGCTGCGGGCTGCGCACCCGCACCGCCGACGCGGAGGCGCCCGCGGTGAAGTCGGCGACCGAGGTGGCGGCGACCAGTCGTCCGCGGCCGATGACCAGCAGCTGGTCGGCGGTGTCGGCCATCTCCGAGAGCAGATGCGAGGACACCAGCACGGTGCGGCCCTCGGCGGCCAGGTCGCGCATCAGGGTCCGCACCCAGCGGATGCCCTCGGGATCCAATCCGTTGACCGGTTCGTCGAACAGCAGCACCCGCGGGTCGCCGAGCAGCGCGCCGGCGATGCCGAAGCGCTGGCACATCCCCAGCGACAGCGTTCCGGCCTTGCGCCCGGCGACCGAGTCGAGACCGACCTGGCCGAGCACCTCATCGACCCGGGCGGCCGGGATGCCGTCCGCGGCGGCGATCCAGCGCAGGTGGGCACGCACCGACCGGGTCGGCTGGAACTGCCGGGCGTCCAGCAGCGCGCCGACGGTGCGCAGCGGCCGGTCCAGGTCCCGGTAGCGGCGACCGTCGATGGTGGCGCTGCCCGCGTCGGGGCGGTCCAGGCCGAGGATCATCCGCATGGTGGTGGATTTCCCGGCCCCGTTGGGGCCGAGGAAGCCGGTGACGACACCCGGTTCGATGGTGGCGGTCAGGTCGTCGACGGCCACCGTCGAGCCGTAATGCTTTGTCAGGCCGCGGAGTTCGATCACGGGCTAGGACTCGCAGCCGGTCGCCTGTGTCATCAGGCCCGAGTCGGGGCTGGAGGCCTGGGCCCAGAACCGCTTCGGGATGCGCCCCGCGCTTCGGGCCAGCAGCCCGGCGGTGACCGCGGCCGCCATCGCGGCCGCCATCGCCGGCGGGTCCTCGGCGCGGGTCACCGCGCTGGCCAGCAGCACCGCCGAGCAGCCGAGTTCCATGGCCAACGCGGCGTCGCTGGCGGTGCCGATCCCCGCGTCGAGGATGACCGGCACCCCGGCTGCGGCGACGATCATTTCGATGTTGTGCGGGTTGGCGATGCCCAGCCCGGTGCCGATCGGCGAACCCAGCGGCATCACCGCGGCGCAGCCGGTGTCCTCCAGGCGTCGCGCCAGCACCGGGTCGTCGGTGGTGTACGGCAGCACCACGAACCCGTCGTCGACGAGTTCCTCTGCGGCGCGGACCAATTCGATGGCGTCGGGCAGCAAGGTGCGCTCGTCGGCGATGACTTCGAGCTTGACCCAGTTGGTGTCCAGCGCCTCGCGGGCCAACCGGGCGGTGAGCACCGCTTCGGCGGCGCTGCGGCAACCCGCGGTGTTGGGCAACAACGTGATGTTGCGTCGGCGCAGCAGGTCGAGCACCCCGGTGCCGGCCTCGGCGTCCACCCGCCGCATGGCCACGGTGGTCAGCTCGGTGCCCGAAGCCACCAGCGCCTCTTCCAGCACGGCCAGGCTGGTGGCGCCGCCGGTGCCCAGGATCAGCCGGGAGCCGAAGCTCCGGTCGGCGATGACCAGCGGCTCGGGCGGGTTAGCCACCCTGCACCGCCGTGACGACCTCCACCCGGGCTCCGTCGGTCAGCGGCTCGTCCCAGTGCGACTTGGGCTGCACCGTCCAGTCGACGGCGACGGCGATGCCCTTCTCCGGGAAGCCCAGCTGGGCCAGCAGTCCGGTGATGGTCGACCCGTCGCCGACCTCGACCTCTTCGTCGTTGACGATCAGTTTCACCGTTCGTCTCCTTTCGGCAGTTCTTCTTTCCGCAGCTCTTCGGCGATCCGCTGCGCCGCCCACGGGGCGAGCAGAAATCCGTTGCGGCCCAACCCGGCAGCGGCCAGGGTGCGGTGATCGAGTCGCCGGACCACCGGCAGGTTGTCGGGGGTCATCGGGCGCAGTCCGGCGGCCGCCTCGGCCATCTCGTACTCGCCGAGGGCGGGCAGCACCGCGCAGGCGTCCTCCAGCAGGTCGCGCACCCCGGCCACCGACGGCGCGGTGTCCCGGCCGTGCTCGTACTGGGTGGCGCCCACCACCACGCCGTCGGCGCGCGGCACCAGATACACCGGCCGGCCGTGCACCCGGGCGCGGATGACCCGCTGCGGCGGCGGCAGGCAGCCCGGCCGCCAGCGCAGCCGCAGCACTTCGCCCTTGACCGGGCGGACCGGTAGTTCGGGCGCCAGTTTGGGCGCGTCGATGCCGTTGGCGATCACCCGCTGATCGACGTCGTCGGTCTCGGACAGGTCGGTGACCGGCGAGCCCCAACTGGCTCCGAGGCGTTCGCATTCGGCGGTCAGCGCGTCGACCAGGCGGCGGTTGTCGACGGCCATCTCGGTGCCGGCCACGAATCCGTGTCGCACACCGGTGGCCAGCATCGGTTCGATATCGCGGGCCGCGGCGGTCAGGGTCACCGGGTGCCCTTGCGCGGCAAGCCAGTTGGCGACGGTCCGCAGGTCCGCGACGTCGGCGCGGTCGACGGCGACGACCATGGACTCGCGCGCGGTGACGATCTGCTCGGGCAGTCCGTGGCGGTAGCTGTCGGGGCCCTCTGCGCGCCACAGGTCCAGCGCCGCCAGCCCGATCCGCAGCTGCTGCTCCTCGCCGGGCCAGCCCTCGCTGTGCGGGGCCAGCATGCCGCCGGCGACCCAGGACGCGCCCGGGTCCTCGCCGCGGTGCACCCGCACCGACCAGCCGTCGCGCAGCGCTCGGCGCGCCACCGAGAGACCGATGACGCCGTCACCGATCACGGCCAGCGTCGGCGTCGCGCCCATCCTGCTCACTCCCTCCACCGACCTGCCCGGATCAGCCTACTCATCACCTGATTACCCTCAGGTGATGCCACATCCGTCCCTTCAGCGCAGCCGGTTGTACCTGTGCACCGACGCCCGCCGCGAACGCGGCGACCTGGCCGAATTCGCCGACGCAGTGCTCGCCGCCGGGGTGGACATCATCCAGTTACGCGACAAGGGCTCGGCCGGGGAACGGGAGTTCGGCCCGCTGGAGGCCCGCGGCGAACTCGACGCGCTGGCGGTGCTGGCCGACGCCGCGCGCCGGCACGGGAGGCTGCTGGCCGTCAATGACCGCGCCGACATCGCCCGGGCCGCAGGCGCCGATGTGCTGCACCTGGGCCAGGACGACCTGCCGCTACCGGTGGCGCGCGAAATCATCGCCCCCACCGCGGTGATCGGGCGCTCCACCCACGACGAGGCCCAGGTCCGCGCCGCGGTGGCCGAGGACGTCGACTACTTCTGCGTCGGGCCGTGCTGGCCCACGCCGACCAAGCCGGGCCGCCCCGCGCCCGGGCTGGACCTGCTGCGTTTCACGGTAGACCTGGCCACCGACAAGCCGTGGTTCGCGATCGGCGGCGTCGACGAGGAGCGGCTGCCGGAGGTGCTGGCGACCGGCGCCACCCGGATCGTGGTGGTCCGCGCGATCACCGCCGCCGAGGATCCAGCCGCGGCGACCCGGCGGCTGGCCGAGGCGCTGCGCGGGTAGTGGCTTCGCGGCGGAGCTTCGGAATGCGACCCCACGCAGGCGTGCCCGGCGCCGAGTGAGAACAGAGGGCGGCTCGTGAGAACTGGCGGCGGTAGTTCGTCGGCGAATGGAACGTAGTGGCGCTCAAAGCCTCGATCGCCGCCCTGGTGTTCCACACGACGACAAACCGCCGCCATGGTGTCTCACTGGGATCCATGAGGTCTCACAAACCTGCTTCAGGCCTCAGTCGATGAGAGGCCGCGCCACCAGTTCTCAAACGCGTCCGTGAGTTCTCAATCGACGCGAAAGCGCTAAACCCTCAGAGCTCGGCGATCACCGCGCGCAGCTGCGGCCAGCTGGCGGCGAACCCCGGATGCAGCGGCAGGTCGGTGATGTCGTCGACGGCGACCCAGCGCAGTTCGTCGCTCTCCCGATTGGCGATGGTGTCCAGCAGCCCGTCCGCGTCGGCGATCACCGTGGTGTAGCTCCAACTGCCGCCGCCGATCGCCGCGACCTGCGCGGTGACCAGGGTGACCCGCACCCGCAGCGCCTCGGCCGACAGCCCGGCTTCCTCGTTGGCTTCCCGGACCGCGGCCTGTTCGGGGGTTTCGTGGCTGTCCAGGGCGCCGCCGGGCAGACCCCAGGTTCCGCCCTGGTGACTCCACGGGGCCCGGTGCTGCAGCAGCACCGCCGCGCGGCCGTCGGGGCCGGGCGCGCGCAGCAGCAGTCCGGCGGCGCCGTGGCGGCCCCAATGACGCGATCCCGATTCCGAGACCACCCATCCGTCGCCGTCACCCCGCACCCGACCAGGATAAGCAGACGGCTCCGCCCCGTCGCGGGGGCAGACGGACAAGACATACCAACCGATCCTGCAGCGGCTCCCGCGAATACCTCTTAGACTTTGCTTAAGAGTTGATCCTCCGCGGAAGGCAGGCGCAAACAGGTGACGGTTGAGCTGGCGCATCCGTCGACCGAGCCGCTCGCCTCGCGCACCCGGACCGACCGCGCCCACCCGCGTTGGTGGTTCATCTGGACCACCCCCGGGCGCATCCTGGCGATCGGGGCCACCCTCGCGTTGTTGGGGATCGCGACCGCGTTCGCCACCTCCACCACCGTCGCCACCCGGCAGGAGGCGCTGACCGCGGTGCTCGACCACACCGAGCCGCTGTCGTTCGCGGCCGGCCAGATCTACACCCGGCTTTCGGTCGCCGACGCCGCCGCGGCCACCGCGTTCATCGCCGGGTCCGAACCACAGCCGGTCCGGCAGCGCTACGAGCAGGCGATCATCGACGCCACCGCCGCGGTCACCCAGGCGTCCTCCGGCCTCACCGACGAGGACATGCTGGCGGTGCTCACCCGGATCAACGCCCGCGTAGCGGTGTACACGGGCCTGATCGAAACCGCCCGCACCAACAACCGGTCCGGCAACCCGGTCGGTTCCTCCTACCTCTCGGAGGCCTCCGCGCTGATGCAGGACAGCATCCTGCCCGACGCGCAGCGGCTCTACGAATGGACCACCGCGCGGGTGGACGCCGAGACCAGCGCCTCGGCCCGCATCCCCGCCCCGGTGATCCTGGTGGTCGGGTCGACCATCGTGTTCGGCCTGTTCGCGCACCGCTGGCTGGCCCGGCGCACCCGTCGCCGGATCAACCTGGGGCTGGTCGTCGGCGGGCTGGCGATCGGGGTGCTGGTCATCTGGGTGGGCACCGCGCTGACCATCTCGACGGCGGGCAGCCGGCAGGCCAAGGACACCTCGGCCGCGTCGCTGCGCGTCATCACCAACCTGTCCATCACCGCCCAGCAGGCCCGCGCCGACGAGACCCTGTCGCTGATCCGCCGCGGCGACGAGAACGTCCGGAAGCAGTCCTACTACCAGCGGCTGAACACCATGCAGGAGTTGCTCGACCAGTACCTGTCCGGCAAGGACCGGGTCGACAAATCCGATCTGGCCAACGCCCAGGAGCTGCTGTCACGGTGGCGCGCCGCCGACGAACGCATCGACGCCTACATCTCCGTCGGCAACTACGAGGCCGCCACCCAGGTCGCGCTCGGCGCCGGCGAGGACGACGCCACCCCGGCCTTCGACAGCCTGGAAGCGTCGCTGGCCGACGGGCTCAAGACCAGCCGCGACCAACTGCGCAGCGACATCGCCTCGGCCCGCCGGGTGCTGTCCGGGACGACGGTCGGCGGTGTGGTGCTGGCGCTGAGCGCGGCGCTGGCGGTGGCGTTGGGCCTGTGGCCCCGGCTGAGCGAGTACCGATGAGGCGGGTGGCGATTCTGGCGTTGGCGTTGCTGCTGGCGCTCACCGGATGCGGCGACGCCGGCCTCCCGGCGACGGCGACGTCGCTGACCCTGGCCCCGCCCAGTCCCGCGGGGATGGCCGAACTGCCCCCCGAGCGCGCGCCCGCTCCCGCGCCCGATCAGGACTGCGACCTGACCGCCAGCCTGCGGCCGTTCGGCAACCGGGCCGAGGCCGACGAGGCCGTCGCCGACATCCGCAAACGCGGCCGGCTGCTGGTCGGCCTGGATGTGGGCAGCAACCTGTTTAGTTTCCGCGACCCGGTGACCGGGCGGATCACCGGCTTCGACGTCGACCTGGCCGCCGAGGTGGCCCGCGACATCTTCAACAACCCCAACCAGGTCGAATACCGCATCCTGTCCTCGGCCGACCGGATCGCGGCGCTGCAGAGCCGGGACGTCGACATTGTCGTCAAGACCATGACCATCACCTGCGCCCGACGCAAGATGGTCAACTTCTCCTCGGTGTATCTGTATGCCTACCAACGGATCCTGGCCCCGCGGGACTCGCCGATCCGGCAGAGCTCGGATCTGTCGGGCCGACGGGTGTGCGTGGTTCGCGGCACCACCAGCCTGGACCGGGTGCGCGAGATCAGCCCGGCGCCGGTGGTCGTCACGGTGTCGACCTGGGCGGACTGCCTGGTCGCGCTGCAGCAACGCCAGGCCGACGCGGTGTCCACCGACGACACCATCCTGGCCGGGCTGATGTCCCAGGACCCGTACCTGCAGATCGTCGGCCCCAGCATGAACCAGGAGCCCTACGGCATCGGGATCAATCTGACCAACACCGGTCTGGTGCGCTTCGTCAACGGCACCCTGCAGCGGATCCGGGCCGACGGCACCTGGACGGCGCTGTGGCGCAAATGGCTGACGGTGCTCGGCCCGACGCCGGCCCCACCGGTCCCGAGGTACCTGGACTGACATGACATTTCACGATGACGGTGCGGAGCCGGACCCCGACGAGGGTCCGGGCACCCAACGCGCCGACGTGTTCGCCGACGACGACGAACCCGGTCCCGGCACCCAGCGCGTGGATGTCTTCGCCGACGTCGCCGACGACGACGAGCCCGGTCCCGGCACTCAGCGCGCCGACGTGTTCGCCGACGACGAGGACGAGCCGGGACATCCCGGCACTCAGCGCGTGGACGTGTTCGCCGACGACGAGGACGAGCCCGCGCCGGTCAGCGTCGCGACCGGGGCCGCGCCGCCGGACTCGCTGACCACCGCTCGGCCGATGGCCACCCAGGCGGTGTTCCGGCCGGACTTCGACGACGACGAGGACGAAGAAGACGACGAGGACAGCGTTCCGTCCGCCGAACGCGGGTCGGTCCCCACCCGGGCGGTGGCGCCGGTGCGCAGGCTTGGTGGCGGGCTCGTCGAAGTGCCACCGGTGCCCGAAACCGATCCGCTCAACGCGTTGATGGTCGATCCCGTTGTCGCCGAATCGAAACGGTTCTGCTGGAACTGCGGGAAGCCGGTCGGCAGGTCGTCGTCGGCGGGCGCGGCGCTGGCCGAAGGATGGTGCCCGAACTGCGGCAGCCAGTATTCCTTCCTGCCGCAGCTTCGCCCGGGCGACATGGTCGCCGACCAGTACGAGATCAAGGGCTGCATCGCGCACGGCGGGCTGGGCTGGATCTACCTGGCCGTCGACCACAACGTCAATGAGCGACCCGTCGTGCTCAAAGGCCTGGTGCATGCCGGGGACGCCGAAGCCCAAGCCATCGCGATGGCCGAACGCCGGTTCCTGGCCGAGGTGGCGCACCCGTCGATCGTCAAGATCTACAACTTCGTCGAGCACCCGGACAAGCACGGTGAGCCGGTCGGCTACATCGTGATGGAGTATGTCGGCGGCACATCGCTGAAACAACGTGGGGTGCAACGACTTCCGGTCATCCAGGCGATCGCCTACATGCTGGAGATCCTGCCCGCGCTGGGGTATCTGCACTCAATCGGGTTGTGCTACAACGATCTCAAGCCGGACAACATCATGCTCACCGGCGACGAGCTGAAACTGATCGACCTCGGCGCCGTGTCGCGGATCAACTCCTTCGGCTTCCTGTACGGGACCCCGGGCTACCAGGCCCCGGAGATCGTGCGGACCGGTCCGACGGTCGCCACCGACATCTACACGGTGGGGCGGACCCTGGCCGCGATGACCATGAAGCTGCCCACCCGCAAGGGCCGCTACCGCGACGGCCTGCCCGAGGACGACCCGGTGCTGCAGCGCTACGACAGTTTCGCCCGGGTGCTGCGCCGCGCCACCGACCCCAATCCGCGGCGGCGGTTCGCCACCGCGGAGAAGATGTCCGCCCAGCTGCTCGGTGTGCTGCGCGAGGTCATCTCGCTGGACACCGGGCTGCCCCGGCCGGGCCTGTCGACGGTGTTCAGCCCGTCGCGCTCGACGTTCGGGGTGGAGCTTCTCGTCGCGCACACCGATGTCTACCTCGACGGCCGCCCCCACTCGGAGAAGCTGACCGCCGCCGAGATCGTCACCGCGCTGCAGGTCCCGCGGGTCAACCCGAACGACGTCGGCGCGAAGGTGCTGGCGGCCACTGTGCTGTCCTCCCCGGTGCAGACGCTGGACTCGCTGCGCGCGATCCGGCACGGCTCGCTGGATTCCGAGGGCGTGGACCTCACCGACTCGATCGAGTTGCCGCTCATGGAGATCCGCGCGCTGCTGGATCTGGGCGATGTCGCCAAGGCCACCCGCAAGCTCGACGAGCTCTACAGGCGGGTCGGCCGGTCCTGGCGGCTGACCTGGTACCGCGGGGTGTCGGAGCTGCTCAACGCCGACTACGAGTCGGCGACGAAGCGTTTCACCGAGGTGCTCAACACGCTGCCCGGCGAGCTGGCCCCCAAGATGGCGCTGGCCGCCACCCTGGAATTGGCGGGCAACCCCCGCTCGGCGAACTTTTACGAGTCGGTGTGGCGCACCGACAACGGCGTCATCTCGGCCGGCTTCGGTCTGGCTCGGGCCCAGGCCCGCAAGGGCGAACGCGCGGCGGCGGTGCGCACCCTCGACGCGGTCCCGGCCACCTCCCGGCATTTCACCACCGCGCGCCTGACCAGCGCGGTGACCCTGCTGTCCGGACGGTCGATCAGCGAGGTCACCGAGGACCAGATCCGCGAGGCCGCCCGCCGGGTCGACGCGCTGCCGGAGTCCGAGCCGCGGGTGACACAGATTCGGGCGCTGGTGCTGGGCACCGCGCTGGACTGGATCGCGGACAACACCGCCGACCCGCACCACATCCTCGGGTTCCCGTTCACCGAGCACGGGCTGCAACTGGGCGTGGAGGATTCGTTGCGCACGCTGGCCCGGATGGCGCCCACCCAGCAGCACCGCTACGCGCTGATCGACATGGCCAACAACGTCCGGCCGCTGACGACGTTCTGACCCCGCTGCGCGATCTAGCCCAGCGCCGCCAGGGTGTCGCGGGCGATGGCCAATTCCTCGTCGGTGGGCACCACCAGCACGGTGACCGCGGAATCCTCGGCGGAGATCACCCGGGCGCCGCGGTCGCCGGAGGTGTTGCGCGCTTCGTCGAGGCGGACGCCGAGCGGCTCCAGGCCGGCCAGCGCGTCGCGGCGCACCGCCGCGTCGTTCTCCCCCACCCCGGCGGTGAACGCGATGACGTCGGCGCCGCCCAGCACCGCCAGGTAGGCCCCGATGTACTTGCGCAGCCGATGCACGTACACCTCGTAGGCCAGCCGGGCGGCGGCGTCACCGGCGTCGATCAGCCGGTGCACCTCGCGGAAGTCGTTCTCCCCGGCCAGGCCGAGCATCCCGGAGCGGCGGTTGAGCAGGGTGTCGATCTCGTCCATCGACAGGCCGGCGGTGCGAGCCAGGTAGAACACGATGCCCGGGTCGATGTCCCCGCAACGGGTGCCCATCACCAGGCCCTCCAGCGGAGTCATGCCCATCGAGGTGTCCACCGCGCGGCCGCGGTCGACCGCTGACGCCGACGCGCCGTTGCCCAGGTGCAGCACAATCTGTTTCAGCTCGCCGTACGGTCGGCCCAGCAGGTCGGCGGCTTGCTCGCTGACGTACCGGTGCGAGGTGCCGTGGAAGCCGTAGCGACGGATCTGCCACTGCGCGGCGACGTCGGCGTCGATGGCGTAGGTCGCGGCGGCCGCGGGCAGATCGTGGAAGAACGCGGTGTCGAAGACCGCGACGTGCGGCAACTCCGGCAGGATCCGCTGGGCCACCTCGATGCCGAGCACTCCGGGCGGATTATGAAGTGGCGCAAGGGGGGACAATTCGGCCAGGTCGGCGACGACGGCGTCGTCGATCAGGGTCGGCGCGTGGTAACGCTGCCCGCCGTGCACCATCCGGTGTCCCACCGCGACCAGCCCGAGGGCATCCAGATCGCCACCGAGTTCGGCGAACAGGTCGAAGACCAGCCGCAGCGCGGCGTCGTGGTCGGCGGCGCGCACCTCGCGGGCGATCTCCTGGTCGCGGTAGCCGAGTTTGGCGTGCGACGTCTCCTCACAGATCCGCTCGATGATGCCGTCGGCCAACGCGACACCGGCGGCCGGATCCACCAGCGAGAACTTCAGTGATGAAGAGCCTGAATTGACCACCAGCACAGTGGTTTCTGGGCCGGTCACTTCGCCGCCCCCTGCGCCTGGACCGCGGTGATCGCCACGGTGTTGACGATGTCGGCGACCAGCGCGCCGCGGGACAGGTCGTTGACCGGCTTGTTGAGGCCCTGCAGCACCGGTCCGATCGCGATCGCGCCGGCGCTGCGCTGCACCGCCTTGTAGGTGTTGTTGCCGGTGTTGAGGTCCGGGAAGATCAGCACCGTCGCGCGCCCGGCCACCTTCGAGTCGGGCATCTTGGTGACCGCCACCGATGGTTCGACGGCGGCGTCGTATTGAATGGGTCCCTCGACGAGTAGCTCCGGGGCGCGTTCCCGCACCAATTCCGTTGCGGTGCGGACCTTGTCGACGTCGGCGCCGGTGCCGGAATCACCGGTCGAGTAGCTCAGCAGGGCGACCCGTGGCTCGATGCCGAACTGCTCGGCGGTGCGCGCCGAGCTGATCGCGATGTCGGCGAGTTGTTCGGCCGTCGGGTCCGGAACGATCGCGCAGTCACCGTAGGCCAGCACCTTGTCGGCCAGGCACATCAGGAAAATGCTGGACACCGTGTTGACCTCGGGCGCGGTGCGGATGATCTCGAACGCCGGCCGGACGGTGTGCGCGGTGGTGTGCCGGGCCCCGGACACCATGCCGTCGACCAGACCGTTGTGCACCATCATGGTGCCGAAGTAGGACACGTCGCGCATGACCTCCCGGGCCTGCTCGTGCGTGACGCCCTTTTTCTTGCGGAGCTCGACGTATTCGACGGCGAAGCCTTCGCGCAGGTCGCTGGTGAGCGGGTTGATCACGTCGGCGCCGCTGATGTCCAGACCCAGCTCGGTGGCGCGCCCTCGAACCTGGTGCTCGTCGCCCAGGATGGTCAGGTCGGCGACGCCGCGGCGCAGCAATCGGCCGGCGGCGCGCAGGATCCGGTCGTCGTCGCCCTCGGGCAGCACGATGCGCTTCCGGTCGGCGCGTGCCCGGTCCAGCAGCTCGAACTCGAACATCTGCGGGGTGACCACGGTCGGGATCGGCAGCGACAACTCGTCGACCAGCTCGCCGACGTTGACGTAGTGGTCCATCAGCCCGAGCGCGGTGTCGACCTTGCGCTGGGAGTCCACCGTCATCAGGCCGCGGGCCGAGGCCGCCGCGCTGGCCGTCTCGAAGGTGCCCAGATCGGTGGTGATCACCGGTAGCCGCAAGCGCAGCCCGTCGACCAGCGCCGCGATGGCAGGGTGCAGCGGCAGGCCGCCGTTGAGGATCACCGTCGACATGGTCGGGAAGCCCTCGGCGGCGTGCGCGCCCATCACCGACAGCACCACGTCGGACCGGTCGCCGGGGGTGATCACCGCGACGCCCTCGGTGAGCCGTTCCAGGACGTGCTCGGCCGTCATCCCGGCGACCATCACCCCGGTGGCTTCGCGGCCGAGCAGCGCCTCGTCGCCCTTGATCATGGTGCCGTCGACGGCGGTCAGCAGTTCACCGACCGTCGGCGCGCTCAGCAGCAGTTCCTCCGGCAGCACATAGGTTTTCGGCGACAGCGGGGCCAGCGCCGCGGCGACCGCCTCCAGCTGATCGGGATCGCAGCGGTTGGCGACGATCGCGGCGGTGTGCGCGTGCTGGGCGGTGATCTCACCCATACACAGCTCCGCCAGATGCGCGATCTCGGTGGGGGTGCGCCCGTTGCCGTGCACCGTCAGCACGATCGGCGCTCCGAGGTTCGCCGCGATGCGGGCGTTCATGCTGAGCTCGCTGGGGCTGGCGATGTCGGTGTAGTCGCTGCCGACGATCAGCACCGCGTCGCACCGGTCGGCCACCGCGTGGTACCGGTCGACGATCGTCGCCAGCGCGGTCTCCGGCTCCTCGTGCAGCTGCTGGTAGGTGCTGCCGACGCACTCCTCGTACGTCAACCCCGCCGTGGTCTGGGTCAGCAGCAGGTCGAGCAGGTAGTCACGGGCCTCGCCCGCCCGGCCGATCGGGCGGAACACCCCGACCCGTGGCGCGGTGACGCGCAGCCGGTTCAGAATGCCCAGGGCGACGGTGGATTTTCCGGTGTGCCCCTCGGGGGAGGCGATGTAGATCGCGGTGGTGCGCGCGGCGGTGTCGGACACGGGGATCAGCTTGCCAGGAACTGCCCGGCGGTGGCGGCGTCGCGGTGTCGCTTTTCAGAAATGCGAACGCAGTCCTTGGCGCTGTCCAGACCTCCGAACTTACCCGGCACGAGCGTGCATCGACGGTCGCGCCTGGCCGCGAGTGGCCATCTACGGCACGTTCTCCCACGCGAGTTCAGTGTCATCGCTGAGGTTCTCGTGCCCTACCTGGCCACGCGCACACGACGACGCAGGCCCGCAGCGCGGACCGTGGTCACCCGAGTCTGCGCAACCGGGGCGCGAGGTCTCGCTCGAAGAGTTCCAGGAAACGACGCTGATCGTGGCCGGGCGCGTGGAAGACCAGGTGGTTCAGCCCCCAGCGGAGGTAGTCGGCGACCTTTTCGACGGCTTCGTCGGGGTCGGAGGCGACGATCCAGCGTTTGGCGACCTGCTCGATGGGCAGCGCGTCGGCGGCGCGTTCCATCTCGATCGGGTCGTCGATGGAGTGCTTCTGCTCCGGCGTGAGCGACAGCGGCGCCCAGAACCGGGTGTTCTCCAGCGCCTTCTCCGGGTCCGGGTCGTAGGAGATCTTGATCTCGATCATCTTGTCGATGTCCTCGACGTCGCGATCGGCGGCCTGCGCGCCCTCGCGGACCGCGGGCAGCAGCTTGTCGGCGTAGAGCTCCTCGCCCTTGCCGGAGGTGCAGATGAACCCGTCTCCGGAGCGGCCGGCGTACTTGGCGACGACGGGTCCGCCTGCGGCGATGTAGATCGGCACGCCGCCGGCGGGCACGTCGTAGATGGACGCTCCCTTCAGGTGGTAGTAGTCGCCGTCGAAGTCGACCCGGTCTCCGCGCCACAGCTCGCGCATCAGCCGCACCGATTCGCGCAGCCGGGCGAACCGTTCCTTGAAGTCCGGCCACTCACCGGTGTAGCCGGTGGCGATCTCGTTGAGCGCCTCGCCGGTTCCCACGCCGAGGAAGATCCGGTCCGGGTACAGGCACGCCATGGTGGCGAAGGCCTGTGCGACGACGGCGGGGTTGTAGCGGAACGTCGGTGTGAGCACCGAGGTGCCCAACTGCAGCCGCTTGGTGCGCTCGCCGACGGCGGTCATCCAGGCCAGCGAAAACGGGGCGTGGCCGCCCTGGTGCCGCCAGGGCTGGAAATGATCGCTGACGGTGGCGCTCTGCATACCGTGCGCTTCGGCGAGCACCCCCAGTTCGACGAGCTCGCGGGGAGCGAACTGTTCAGCAGACGCCTTGTATCCGAGTTTGAGTTCAGCCACGGTTTCGTTTCTACTCCTCGGCCACCGGGCGGGGGCCGAGGTCCTGGACGACGGCGGTGAGATCACGCCCTACCGCCGCGGACTTGACACCTGTAAAGTTCGGCCCGTGGACAGAATCTCCGGCCGAACCATCGTCATCACCGGGGCCGCTCGCGGCATCGGCTACGCCACCGCCGAGGCGCTGCTGGCCCGCGGCGCGCGGGTCGTCATCGGCGACCGCGACGTCAACACCCTGGCCGCGGCCGTCGAAACGCTGAACCGTCGCGGCCAGGTCACCGGCCATCCGCTCGACGTCAGCGACCCGGAGTCGTTCGCGACCTTCCTGGACAAGGCCCGCGTCGACGGCAACGGCCGCATCGACGTGCTGATCAACAACGCCGGCGTGATGCCCGTCGGGCCGTTCCTGGACCAGTCCGAGCAGACCATCCGCACCGCCATCGGGGTGAACATCGAGGGCGTGCTGACCGGTTGCCGGCTGGTGCTGCCGGAAATGGTCGCCCGGCGCAGCGGCCACATCATCAACGTCGCCTCACTGGCCGGCATTCTGGGCCTGCCCGGGCAGGTGGTCTACGCCGCCACCAAGTTCGCCGTCGTCGGGCTGACCACCGCGATGTCCGACGAGTATGCGCCGCAGGGCGTCGAGGTCAGCATGCTGCTGCCGACCTTCACCAACACCGAACTGATCTCCGGCACCCACCCGTCGGCCGCGCAGAAGCCGGTGGAGCCCGCCGACATCGCCGCCGGCGTGGTGAAGCTGCTGGACAAGCCGCGGACCGCGCTGAGCGTGCCCGAACCGCTGCGCGCGATTTCGATCGTCTCGACGCTGCTGCCGCCGCGCGGACGGCGCTGGCTGAACCGCAAACTCGGCAACGAGCGGGTGTTCCTGGACTTCGACCGCACCGCCCGCGCCGGCTACGAGCAGCGCGCCGAGGGCTCGACCGGCATCGAGGACTGAGTCAGCTACAAGCTCAGCGCTTGCTCCAGGGCTGCGCCCATCGACCTGGCCTCTACGCGCTTCGCAAGCTCAGCGCTTGCTCCAGGGCTGCGCCCATCGACCTCGCCTCTACGCGCTTCGCAAGCTCAGCGCTTGCTCCAGGTCGGCCAGCAGATCCTCGGTGCCCTCCAGGCCCACCGAGATCCGGACCACACCGTCGCCGAGGCCGATCGCGGCCCGGCCCTCGGGCCCCATCGCGCGGTGGGTGGTGGTCGCCGGGTGGGTGATCAGCGTCTTGGAGTCGCCCAGGTTGTTGGAAATGTCGATCAGCTTCAGCTTGTCGAGCACCTCGAACGCCCGCGCCTTGCCGTCGCCGTCGTCGGCGACGAGTTCGAAGGTGATGACGGTGCCGCCGCCGGACATCTGCCGTCGGGCCAGCTCGTACTGCGGGTGCGACGGGAGGAACGGGTACTTCACCCAGCTCACCGCGGGGTGCGCCTCCAGGAACTCCGCGATCCGCAACGCCGAATCATTGGAGTACGCCACCCGCAGCGGCATGGTCTCCAGGCCCTTGAGCAGCGTCCAGGCGTTGAACGGGCTCAGCGCCGGCCCGGTGTGCCGCATCAGCGTCTGCACCGGCCCGTCGATGTACTCGCGCGTGCCCAGGATCGCCCCGCCGAGCACCCGGCCCTGTCCGTCGATGTGTTTGGTGCCCGAGTAGACCACCACGTCGGCGCCCAGCGGCAGGCCCTGCTGCAGCAGCGGGGTGGCGAAGACGTTGTCCAGCACCACTTGCGCGCCCGCGGCGTGCGACATCTCGGCGACCGCGGCGATGTCGACCAGCGCCTGCATCGGGTTCGACGGGGTCTCGAAGAACACCGCCTGGGTGGGGACGGACAGCGCCTGCTCCCACTGGTCGAGATCTTCGCCATCGACGAAGACGGTCTCCACGCCCCAGCGCGGCAGGATCTCGTTGCACACCACGAAACAGGAGCCGAACAGGCTGCGGGCGGCCACCAGCCGGTCGCCGGCGCCGACCAGCGCGCCGAGGGCGGTGAACACCGCGGCCATGCCGCTGGCGGTGCCGAAGGCCGCCTCGGCGCCCTCCATCAGCCGCAGCCGCTCCTCGAACATCTGCACCGTCGGGTTGCCGTAGCGCGAGTACACGAACCGGTCGATCTCGCCGGTGAACGCCTGCTCGGCGGCCGAGGCGCTGGCGTAGGTGTAACCGGAGTTGAGGAACAGCGCCTCGGAGGTCTCCTCGAAGTTCGACCGCAGCAGCCCGCCGCGCACTCCGATGGTGGCCTGGCTGACGCCGTCGGGCAGCGGCTTGGGGATCCGGACCGACGGGACCTCAGAACTCATGACTGCCGCCAGGGCAGGCCCGCGGACTTCCAGCCGCCCACACCCCGATGCCCGTCAGCGTCGAGTTGGCCCTCGAACCCGTCGAGCATGTTGTACGACGGCGCGATGCCGGCCGCGGTGGCGATCTCGGCGGCCGGGATGGACCGGTTGCCCGAGCGGCACAGGAAGATCGTCGAACGCTCCCCCGGCGTCACCCCGGCGGCGGCCAGATCGGCGAGGAAGTTCTCGTTGCGAGTGCCGTCGGAGCGAACCCACTCGACGAAGACGACCTCGCGGTCGAGTCCGCTGAGGTCCGGCGCGCCGACGAACCGCCACTCCGCGGAGGTGCGCACGTCGACCAGCACGGACTCGGCGTTATCGGTCAGGATCTTCCAGGATTGTTCGGGGGTGATGTCTCCGGCGTAACTCACCGTCGCAGTTTCCCACAGCTCAGGACGGAGTCGCGCTGCAGACCTTCCACTGGCCGTCGGCGCGCACGTAGTCGATGGTGGCGTCGACCTTCTCGTCCCGGTTGCTCTCGAAGAAATACACCGCCTTGGCAGTCGCCGTGTCGCCGTCGACGGAGACGTCGACGACGTCCTCGACGTAGCGCGGACCACGCTCGGCCGACGAATCATGTTGGCGGCGGGTCAGTTCCGCGGCGTCGGGGGTCTGCTCCGGGCAGGTGTAGCTGGCGTAGGCGTCGTGGTCGACGCGTTGCAGGGCGTCGTTCTGGCCGATCGTGGCCCGGATGATCTGCTCCTGATCCATATCGGCCTCCCGGCCGAACAGGGAGATCAGCCCGATTGCGATCAGCACGATCACAACGACGCCCAGCGCGATCATGAACGGCGCCGCACTGGACCCGCTGTCGTCGTCCCGTCGTCCCAGACCCATCTAGCTTCCCTTCGTCCCCGCGCGCCAACGCGCGTGCAGTGCGGTGGTGGCCCGTCGAACCCGGTCGCGGGCGGTGGTCACATCCCCGGCGGTCGCCAGGGTCAACCCGAGCCGCCGGCGCGGCGCCCGGGACGGGCCGCCGAACACCCGCACATCGCTTTCCGGCGCCCGCAGCGCGGTGGCCAGCTCACTGAGCGCCGGACCGGTCACCGCACCAGAACCATAGGTCAGTTCCGCCGCCGCAGGCGAAATCATGATGGTGTCCAGTGGCAGCCCCAGCACCGCGCGGGCCTGCAGGTCGAACAGCGACAGCCGCTGCGAGCGCAGCGTGACCAGCCCGGCGTCGGTCGGCCACGGGTTGACGTCGGAGAAGTACACCTCGTCGCCGGCGACCAACAGTTCCACCCCGAACAGCCCACGCCCGCCCAGCGCGTTGACGATCCGGGCGGCGATTGAGCGGGCGGCGTCCAACGCGGCGGGGCTCAGCAGCTGCGGCTGCCAGGACTCCAGCACGGTCTGGCCGGCGAACCCGTCGACCTGACGGTGCCCGATCGGCTCGCAGAACACCAGCCCCTCCTCTCCGGGTATGTCGGAGCGCAGGGTCAGCAACGTCAGCTCGTGGTCGATCTCGACGACGGTCTCGGCCAGCACCCGGTTGTGGGTGATCCGGCCGCCGATGGCGACCGCGCGATCCCAGGCGGGCGCCACATCCTCGGGGCGCAGCAGCACCGACTGCCCATCGCTCGGCAGCGACACCAACGGCTTGACCACCATCGGCAGGCCGGCGTGCTCGGTGATCGCAGCGAGTTCCGCCGCCGAGGAGGCGAACCAGAACGGCGCGGTCGGCAGGCCCAGCTTGTCGGCGGCCAGTCGCCGCAGGCCCTCCCGGTCCAGCGCCAGCCGCACGGTCCGCACGCTCGGCGCGACGACGGTGTCCCCGCCCGCGAAGTCGGCCAGCGCGCCGGCGGCCACCCGGTCGGTCGCGGTGACGATGACGTCGGGCCCCAACCGGCGCAGCAACGCGCTCAACATCGTCGGGTCGGTGAGGTTGACGATCTCGGCGCCATCGGCGATCCGCGCCGCCGGCCCGCCCTCCTCGCCACGCCCGTTGACCACGATGACGACCGCGCCCAGCCGCTGGAACGCAGTGACCTGGTCGGCGCCGAAATCACCGGGCCCCAGCAACGCCACCCGCGCCGCTCGCACCGCCGGGTTCGTCATCGGCAGGCCCGAATTCGGGGTTCGGTGCAACATGTGGGCCACATTCGACCCAGAATAGGTGCAGCACACCCACGGAAGGAGCCAGCTTGCCCGCAGAGTTTCTCGCGGCGCTGGTGGTGTCGGTGCTGGTGGCCGGAGTCGCCCGGCGGATCGGCTGGTCGTCACCGCTGGTGCTGGTCGCCGTCGGCCTGGCCGCGACACTGATCCCGGGCATGCCGCACCTGGTGCTCGACTCGAACCTGGTGTTGTTCGTGATCCTGCCGCCGCTGCTGTGGACGGCCGGGCTGGAGAGCTCATATCTGGACCTGCGCAAGAACTTCGGCGCGGTCAGCAACCTGGCGGTGCTGCTGCCGCTGGGCACCACCGCGGTCGTCGGACTGGTCGCCTACCACACGGTTCCCGAGCTGACGCCGGCCGCAGCGCTGGTCCTCGGCGCGATCGTGGCGCCCCCGGACGCGGTGTCGGCGACGTCGATCGGACGCAAACTGGGCCTGCCGCGCCGGCTGATGACCCTGATCGGCGGCGAGAGTCTGCTCAACGACGCCACCTCGCTGACCGCCTACAAGGTGTCGCTTGCCGCGGCGATCGGGGTGACGCAAAGTTGGGGCCACGCCGTGGAGACCTTCCTGCTGGCCGTCGCGGGCGGGATCGTCGTCGGTGTGATCGCGGGCAAACTTCTGGTGGCGATCCGCTCGAGGATGGAAGACGCCGTCTCCGAAAGCGCGATCGGGTTGGTGGCGCCGTTCGTCTGCTACCTGGTCGGCGAGGAGATCCACGGCTCCGGGGTGCTGGCCGTGGTGGTCGCCTCGCTGATCGTCGGGCAGCGTTCCACCGGCGACGGCTACGCCACTCGACTGCAGGACGCCGCGACCTGGCGGTCGGTCCAGCTGGTGCTGGAGTCGTTCGCCTTCCTGCTGATCGGGCTGCAGTTGCCGCAGGTGGTGGAACAGCTGTCCGGGCTGTCGGCCCTGATGCTGATCACCTCGGCGGCCGCGGTGTTCGCGACGGTGCTCGCGGTGCGGATCGCGTGGGTGTTCGCGTTCGCAGCGCTCAGTCCGACGGTGCGGCGGGTCAAACCCGGGCCGGCCGAGCTGTTCGTGGTGGCCTGGGCGGGCATGCGCGGTGTGGTGTCGCTGGCAGCGGCCGCCGCGGTGCCGGTGACCACGCTGGCCGGCGACCCGTTCCCGGGGCGGCCGAACATCATCTTCCTGACCTTCGTGGTGGTCATCGGCACCCTGCTGCTGCACGGGCTCACCCTGCCGTGGGTGATTCGGCGCTTCGACATCAGCGCCGACGACCCGCGGGCCGACGACGAGGCCGTCGCGGCGGCGCGGCTGCGGGCGCTCGACGCCTCCGACCGGCGGTTGGAGAAGGAACTGAACGCCGCCCGGACCGCGGGCAAGCCGATGCACGTGTACGAGGAGACCGCCGAGGCGCTGCGCATGTGGAACGCTCGCCGCCGGGTGGTGGCCGAGTCCGAAGCGCTGGAGCCCACCGAGGAGATGGGTCCGGAACCGTCTGCGGTGTACCGGAAGCTGCGGCTGCGGATGCTGGCCGCCGAGCGGGAGGCGCTGATCGCCACCCGCGACGAGAACCTCATCGACGACGAAGTGCTCCGCGAGCTGATGCAGGACCTGGACCTGCGCGAGGCGGCGCTGGACCGCTGAGTGCTAGGGCTGGTGCGGTAGCAGGCGCACCATGAGCCCGTTGGCCTCGGCCAACAGCGCGCCGTCGGGGTCACGCAGCTCGGCGTTGACGAACGTCTTACGACCGTCGATTTCCCGAACCCAGCCGCGGGCGCTGAGCTGGACGTCGATCGGGGTCACCTTGCGGTAGTCGACGTGCAGGAACGCGGTGCGGCTGATCGGGCGCCGCACAGCGCGGATGGTCATGCCGAACAGGGTGTCGAACAGCAGCGGCAGCACCCCGCCGTGCACCGCGTTGTTGCCGCCCACGTGATAGCGGCTGAAGGTGACGTCCAGCGCCACACCGTCGGGCCCGAACGCGGTGATCTGCCACGGCGGCAGCAGCAGGCTGCCCGCGGCCGGCAGTTTCAGCGACCGCCCCGCGGGGCCGACAAGTTCGCCGGCCTGCGACGGGGCCAGCAGCTCCACCAGCTCGGCGACCTTGGCGGCGGCGACATCCCAGGTGGCGTCGTCGGGATCGGCCGACACCGCGAGATCCTGCAGTCGGCGCATCCCGGCGACGAACTCGCCGAAACCCGGCCCCGGATCGGCCGGGCTGAACCGCGGAAAGCCGCCGTGCCGTTCGTAGTCCGGGTCGACGGAGGTCGGGTCGGCTTCTTCGGCCATTACGCCAGCACGTCGTTGCGGACGATGGTCTGGTCGCGGCCCGGCCCCACGCCGATGCAGGACACCCGCGCGCCGGACAACTCCTCCAGGCGCAGCACGTAGTCGCGGGCCCGCGCGGGCAACTCGTCGAACTCCCGGGCGCCCGAGATGTCCTCCCACCAGCCCGGCATCTCCTCGTACACCGGTTCGGCGCGCAGGAACTCCGACTGGGTCATCGGCATCTCATCGGTGCGCCGGCCGTCGACGGTGTAGCCGACGCAGATCGGCACGGTCTCCAGGCTGGACAGCACGTCGAGCTTGGTCAGGAAGTAGTCGGTGATGCCGTTGACCCGGGTGGCGTAGCGGGCGATGACGGCGTCGAACCAGCCGCAGCGCCGGGCCCGGCCGGTGGTCACGCCGACCTCCCCGCCGGTCTTGGCCAGGTAGGCGCCGTGCTCGTCGAACAGCTCGGTGGGGAACGGGCCGGAGCCGACGCGGGTGGTGTAGGCCTTCAGGATGCCCAGCACCGTGGTGATCCGGGTGGGCCCGATGCCGGAGCCGACGGCCGCGCCGCCGGAGGTCGGGTTGGACGAGGTGACGAACGGATACGTGCCGTGGTCGACGTCGAGCAGCGTGCCCTGGGAGCCTTCCAGCAGCACCGTCTCGCCGTTGGCCAGCGCGCGGTCCAGCAGCAGCCGGGTGTCTGCGATGCGGTGTTTGAAGCCTTCGGCCTGGCTGAGCAGGGTGTCGAGCACCTCGGCCGGGTCCAGCGCCTTGCGGTTGTAGATCTTGACCAGCACCTGGTTCTTGAACTCGAGGGCCGCCTCGATCTTGACAGCCAGCGACTTCTCGTCGAGCACGTCGGCGACCCGGATGCCGATCCGGGCGATCTTGTCCTGGTAACAGGGCCCGATGCCGCGGCCGGTGGTGCCGATCTTCTTGGAGCCCATGTAGCGCTCGGTGACCTTGTCGATGGCGACGTGGTACGGCATCAACAGGTGCGCGTCGGTGGACAGCAGCAGCCGCTCGGTGTCCACGCCGCGATCGATCAGCCCGTTGAGTTCGGTGAGGAACACCCCCGGGTCGACGACGACGCCGTTGCCGATCACATTGGTCACACCCGGGGTCAAAATGCCTGACGGGATGAGGTGCAGAGCGAAGTTCTCGCCGGTCGGCAGCACCACGGTGTGCCCGGCGTTGTTGCCGCCCTGGTAGCGGACGACCCATTGAACTCGGCCACCGAGAAGGTCGGTGGCTTTCCCCTTGCCTTCGTCGCCCCACTGGGCGCCGATGAGGACGATTGCCGGCATGGCACAAATCTCCTGCTCATCTCGCCGGATACCGCATCCAGCCGGTGAGTAACCTTATCCGACTTGAGGGCTTGGACCGCCAAAAGGAGCTGCGTTGACCGTTGTGCTGCGCTTCGACGACCGCCGGGCGCCGCGTTCGCTGCGCGACCTGCCGCTGGTCGACGTGGCCGCTCCGGCCGACCTGGACCCGGTGATCTCGTCGGCTTCGCGGGTGCTGGTGCTCGGCGGCGACGCCGAACTGGCGATGGTGCTGTCCCGCTTGCTGCGCCAGGATCTCCTCGACGTGGAGGTGGCCCCGGCGCCGAATGCGCGTCTGGCCCGGCGGGCCCGCGATGGGGAGTCCAAGCGGGTGCCGCTGATTCGGGATGAGACCGGCCGGGCGCTGGTCGGGACGGCGTTCTGGCTGCCCCCGGACGGTTCCGCGCTGATCGAGGGCGAGGCCATCGTCGACGACACGGTGCTCTTCGACGGGCACGCGCGGTCGGTGCGCGTGCAGGCCACCGGGCAGTTGCCGGGCCTGCGGGCGCAGGTGGTGTCCGGGCGGCTGGGTTCGCCGCGCTGGGTGACCGGCCGGGCCGCGCAGCTGGGCACCACCGGGGCGATCGTGGTGCGCGACGGAAAGCCGGTGGCCAACCCGGTGAAGCGGTCCACCTTCTACCGCAACACCCGCGGGTGGCTCCGGGTCAGCTGACGCGGTGTGCCAAACCACCGTCGCTGCGGGCCCTCGTTTGGATAATCCACTTTGCTCACGCCACAGCCGGTGGTTCGGCACATCGGTCCAGGTGCGGCGAGCAATCGAACACGCGAACGCCGATTCTCGCGTCCGCCGCGGGCCGACCTGAGCCCGGTTCGGCAATGATGGACGTGTGACCGTTCACCCGATCCGCTCCTCCGTACGGCCCAGCCCGATTTTCCTGCTCATCGTGGGCGTCGCCGCGCTCGGCGGGGTGCTGGCCTGGATGGCCGGCGACGAGGTCAAACCGCTGGCCTACGCCGGGGTGTTCATCCTGGTCATCGCCGGATGGGTGGTGTCACTGTGCCTGCACGAGTTCGGCCACGCGTTCACCGCGTACCGGTTCGGCGACCGGGAAGCGGCGATCCGCGGTTACCTGACGCTGAACCCGTTGAAGTACGCCAACCCCGGCCTGTCGCTGGCGCTGCCGCTGCTGTTCATCGCGATCGGCGGCATCGGCCTGCCCGGCGGCGCGGTGTGGGTGAACACCAGCGGTATGACCAAGACTCAGCAGTCGGTGGTGAGCCTGGCCGGCCCGATCGCGAACCTGGCGCTGGCGGTGGGCCTGCTGACCGCAGTCCAGGTCGGCTACTCCCCCGAGCATTCGGTGTTCTGGTCCGGCATCGCGTTCCTGGCACTGCTGCAAGTGATGGCGCTGGTGCTGAACCTGTTGCCGATCCCCGGCCTCGACGGCTACGGCGCGCTGGAGCCGCACCTGAGCCCGCAGTTGCGCCAGCAGCTGGACCCGGTGCGTCAGTGGGGGTTCCTGATTCTGCTGGTGGTGTTGCTGCTCCCGCCGCTCAACGGCTGGTTCTTCGGGTTCGTGTTCAAGGTCTACGAACTCTTCGGCGGTATCTCCGCGCTGGCCGGCGTCGGGTACGGGCTGACCCTGTTCTGGCGCTGAGCCCCGCTACTTGACGCCGAGTTCCACCCGGGCGGCCGGGTCGCAGTCGTCGAGCAGGTCCAGGCAGCGCTGGTACTCGGCGGTCTCGCCGATCTCGTCGGCGGCACGGGCAAGCGCGGCGACACAGCGCAGGAAGCCCTGGTTCGGCTCGTGCGCGAACGGCACCGGGCCGAAACCCTTCCAGCCGTTGCGGCGCAGCTGGTCCAACCCACGGTGGTAGCCGGTGCGGGCGTAGGCGTAGGCGGTGATGACCTGGTCGTCGTCCAGGGCCCGCTCGGCCAGCGCCGCCCAGGCCACCGACGCGGTCGGGTGCGCGGCGGCCACCCGCGCGGCCGGTTCCCCGGCGACCAGCGCCGCTTCAACGTCGGGGTCCTCGGGAAGCAGGACAGGATCGGGACCAAGCAGATCACCCATGCGCGTCATGGCGACCATTCTGCCGTGCCCGGCGCCGACCGCGGGTGGCGCCTGGACGGACGCACTCCATTAGGCTTGAAGCCATGTCGACCCCCTCCGAACCCGGCCCGGAGCGCCCCGAATCCGGCGCAGGCGCTGACCCCGGCCAGGGTGACGCCGCCACCGAGATCTTCGCCCCGGCCGAGGAGCCGGCCGAGGACGAGCGGCGCTACACCGCCCCGTCGGCGTTCGACGGGTCCACCCAGATCATCGGCACACCGTCCCCGGACCCGGCGACCGAGATCATCGGCACGCCGGCCGAGGTGACCGCCGCCGCCGGCGCGACCCAGCCGGCGATGCCCGCCCCGCCGCGGCCCGCAGGCCCGCAGGCCATTCCGCCGCGGCCGGCCACCCCCGCCGAATCGGCGGCGCAGCGCCGGCACAGCTGGGGGTGGGTGCTGGCGCTGTTGCTGGTCATCGCCGCGCTGGTCGCCGTCGCGATCCTGGTCATCGTGCTGTTCGCCCGCAGCGGGGACAAGGCGCAGGTGGACCAGGTGCGCGACACCATCGAGACCTACAACGACGCCGTCACCGACGGTGACCTGACGACCCTGCGCTCGGTGACCTGCGGTGGATACGACGATTTCGACGACGACCAGTGGCAGGCCGTGCACACCCAGGTCGTCGACGCCAAGCAGAACCCGGTGGTCTACAGCATCGACGAGATCGTCGTGAACGGCGACCACGCCGAGGCGAACGTCACCAGCTACATCGCCGCGGACCCGTCGGAGACGTCGATCCGCAGCTTCGACCTGGTCAAGACCGACGGCCAGTGGAAGATCTGCTGACCCGATAAAGCAATTCGGCCGCGGACCCCATCGGGGTGCCGCGGCCGATTGCGTTCCTCGGCGACTCGAGTCAGGCGGTGACGCTCTTGCCGGCGCTGTGCAGGTCATTGCAGGCCTCCACGACGCGCTCGCTCATCCCGGCCTCGGCCTTCTTCAGGTAGCTGCGCGGGTCGTAGACCTTCTTGTTGCCGACCTCACCGTCGATCTTCAGCACGCCGTCGTAGTTGCTGAACATGTGCCCGGCCAACGGGCGGGTGAACGCGTACTGGGTGTCGGTGTCGACGTTCATCTTCACCACGCCGTACTTCAGCGAGTCCTCGATCTCGGACTTCAGCGATCCCGATCCGCCGTGGAAGACGAAGTCGAACGGCTGCGCGGAGGAGTCCAGGCCCAGCTTGGCGGCGGCGACGCGCTGCCCCTCGGCCAGCACCTCCGGCTTGAGCACGACGTTGCCGGGTTTGTAGACGCCGTGCACGTTGCCGAACGTCGCGGCCAGCAGGTAGCGGCCCTTCTCGCCGGAGCCGAGCGCGTCGATGGTCTTCTCGAAGTCCTCCGGGGAGGTGTACAGCTTGTCGTTGATCTCGGCCTCGACGCCGTCTTCCTCGCCGCCGACGACGCCGATCTCACACTCCAGGATGATCTTGGCGGCCGCCGCCTGGGCCAACAGTTCCTGGCCGATGGTCAGGTTCTCGTCGATCGGCACCGCCGAGCCGTCCCACATGTGCGACTGGAACAACGGGTCCAGGCCGCGGGCGACGCGGTCGGCGGAGATCGCCAGCAGCGGGCGGACGTAGGTGTCCAGCTTGTCCTTGGGGCAGTGGTCGGTGTGCAGCGCGATGGTGATCGGGTAGTGCGAGGCGATGCTGTGCGCGAACTCGGCCAGCGCCACCGCGCCGGCGACCATGTTCTTGACGCCCAGGCCGGAGCCGAATTCCGCGCCGCCGGTGGAGAACTGGATGATGCCGTCGCTGCCGGCGTCGGCGAAGCCCTTGATCGCGGCGTTGATGGTCTCCGAGGACGTGCAGTTGATCGCCGGGAAAGCGAAGGAGTTCTCCTTGGCCCGGTTCAGCATCTCGGCGTAAACCTCGGGCGTGGCGATGGGCATGGGGATTTCCTCCTGAAAGCGACCTGCGGCGAGTGACGTCCCTGCAGTATCGCAGGACCGGCGCGGCGACGAAACCGGAGTCGGAATAACACCCGGGTACCCTTGTCCATCGTGATCGGAAACGCCGCCGTGGAGACCACCGCGCACCTCGCGCTGATGCCCGACTTCCTCGATCCCGCGATCCTGCTGTGCAATTTCGGCACGTGGGCGCTGATCGGCCTGCTGGTCGTTGTGTTCGTGGAGTCCGGTGTGCTGTTCCCGGTGCTGCCGGGCGATTCGCTGCTGTTCGTGGCGGGCATGCTGGCCGCCGGCATCACCACCGGCTCGGCCTGCGCCACCCAACCGAATTTCGCGCTCTGGCAACTGCTGGTGTTCATCCCGATCGCGGCGATCCTCGGCGGGCAGGTCGGTTACTTCATCGGCCGGTTCATCGGCGTGGAGATGTTCAAGCCCAACGCCCGCTTCCTGAAGCAGAAGTACCTGGACGAGGCGCACGTGTTCTTCGAGGAGCGCGGGCCGATCGCCATCGTGATCGCCCGATTCGTTCCGATCGTGCGGACCCTGGCCCCCATCACCGCCGGCGCGGCGAAGATGACCTACGTCAAGTTCACCGTCTACAACGTGGTCGGCGCCCTGATCTGGGGCATCGGCCTGACGCTGCTGGGCTACTGGCTGGGACAGTTCGAGATCATCCAGAAGCTGCTGGAGCCGATCATCATCCTGATCGTGGTGCTCTCGGTGCTGCCGATGGTCTTCGAGTGGCGTAAGCGCCGCAAGGCCGCCAAGGCCGAGCAGAACGCGGTCGATGACGCCGCCGCCGACGACGCCAACGAGGTTCCCGAACCGCTCGAGGACTGACGCTGTCAGGATCACCGGCGCCGATAGGGCACCGGTTATACGATGCTGCCGTGGGGGCTGCGGAGTGGCGGCCGAGTGTCCCGACGGCGACCACCGGCCGGCCCGCGGCCGCCGAGGGTGTCATCGCGCGCCCGGCGGTGGTGGAACGGCTCGGCCAGGGGGTCGACGGGTCGACCGTCGTGGTCGTCGCGCCGGCCGGATACGGCAAATCGACGGCGGTCGCGCTGTGGGACCAGTCCGATCGGCGACCCTTCGCTTGGCTGCGGATCGATCACCTCAATGACGACCCCGCGCACCTGGTCCTGCATATCGCCGCCGCGCTCGATCGGGTTCGGCCCGTCGACCCGAGGATCCTGGACTATCTGCGCGGACCAGGCCGAGGGCCGCTGACCCAGTTGCTGCCCGCGCTGCTGGAGGCGCTCCAGCGTTGCGGCCCGGTCGTGGTGGTGTTCGACGACGTGGACGGATTGGACAACGACGAGTCCATCGCGGTGTTGCGCGCCTTCGTCCGTCAGGCGCCGCCGCAGCTGACGTCGGTGTTCGTCGGCCGGCGCCCACCGCCGCTGGATCTGGCCCGCACTCGGCTGGAGCGCAGACTCAGCGAAGTGGGCGCGCAGGACCTCCGGTTCACCGCCGAGGAGACGCTCGCCGTCTTCCCCCGCCTCAGCCACTCCGATGACCCGGCGGCCGCTCTGGCCGTGCACACGGTCTGTGAGGGTTGGCCGGCCGGCGTGGTGCTGGCCGCCCTGGCGGTGCGCGACGGGGCCGACGCGGCGACCGTCACCGGCCGGCATCGTCTGGTCACCGCGTACCTGGTGGAGAACGTGCTCGTCCAACTCGACCCGGAGACTGCGGGTTTCCTCCAGGATTCGGCGGTGCTGGACCGGTTCTGCGCGGCCGATCTCGACGCGGTCCTCGACCGCGAGGACTCCGCGCGCATGTTGGCCGCCATCGTGGCATCGGGGAATCCGTTTCTGGTTTCCCTTGACCCGGAGGGGGTGTGGTACCGCTACCACGGGTTGTTCCGCGACGTGCTGAGTTCCCGGCTCCGCGAACAGCAGCCCGCACGGTTCCGGATGCTGGCCAGCCGGGCCGCCGATCTGCGCCAGCGGCAGGGCGACATCGACGGCGCGCTGCTGTCGGCGTTGGCGGCCGAGGACCGGCAACGTGCCGCCGCGCTGCTCGGATCCGAAGCGGTCCGACTCGGATTCGACGGTCGTGCCGGGGTGCTGGCCCGCCGGATCGGACTGCTCGATGACGGCGTCTTCGCCGCCTATCCGGACGCCGCTATCGCCCGCGCCTGGCTGGGCGTGACCACCGGGGACGCCCAACTGATCCAGCAGTCGGTCTTGATGGCCTGCCGGGCCGACCGCGGAGCGCCCATGTCCGACGGCACTCCGAGCGTGCCGGTCGCTGTCGCGCTGGTCAATTCGGTTGTCGGGGTCGGCGGTGTCCGTGAGGTCGCCCGGTCCGCCCAGATCGTCCGGGCCGCCGGCGGCCACCTGGGCAACCCGTGGTGGGGCGCGGCGACGGTGATGTACGGCGCAGCCATATCGATGATGGGCGAGCCCGAGCGAGCCCGCCGGTTGTTGGAGTCGGCGCTTCCGGTGGTCGACGACCTGCCCGGTTTCCACGGCGCCGCGCTGGCGCATCTGGCGTTGCTCGACCTCATCGCCGGCGACGAGCCCCATGCCGCCGAACGCGGCGCCAAGGCCCGCCAGATCGTCGACGACGCCGATCTCTGCGACGTGGTGCCGATGATCGTGGTGTACGCCGTGAGCGCCGTGACCTCCGCCCGGGCCGGCCATCTCGACACCGCCCGCGCGGCGCTGCGGTCGACGCAACGCCTGCTGGACCGGCTGGGCAACCTGGCCGCGCGCACCGCGCTGCTGGGCCACGCCCTGGCCGCATGGGCCGCGGCGCTGCTCGGCGAGGCCACCGACCTGAGCCGCCACTTGGACGCCGCCGACCGGGCCCGCCACCGGGAACCCGACGCCCGAATGCTGTCGCGGCTGCTGGACCAGGTCCGGACCCAGTCGACGGGCAAACCGGTGGCGCACCTGACGTCCGCGGAACTGCGGTTGCTGCCGCACCTGGCGAGCCACCGCTCGCTGCAGGGCATCGCCGATGATCTGGCGGTCAGCCGGGAGACGGTCAAGAGTCAGGTCACCTCGATCTACCGCAAGTTGGAGGTGTCCGGGCGGTCCGCGGCGGTCGCCGAGTCCAAGCGCATCGGGTTGCTCCGCGGGTGACCGCGGACGCCGCTCACCGCCCCGGCATGGCCGCCACGTTGCGCCACAGTCTGCGCAGACTGTGGTCGCCGCCGAAAAGGGTGGTGAAATGCGTGGAATCGACCACCACGATGTCACCGGCGCGTTCCCCGGCCGGCGGCAACCAGACGACTGCGTTGAATTCCGTGTTCCCGCCCGCGGTGAACGGATGCGGGCGGTGCGGGTCGACGCGTTGACGAGCGAGCACCCGCAGCCCCGCCCCGGGCGGCTCGGTCAGTTCGTAGTGCGGCAGATGCTGGTGGAAGCTCAACGTCGGCACGCCGGCCAGCAGACCCGGCCCGTCTAGGTCGGGGTACGCCGTGATCGGCGCGATCTCCGTGCCGCCGTCCAGCACGGCCGGGCGCAGCCCCCAGGTGTTGCGCACCGGAACGCCGAGGGCGGCCATCAACGACCGGGTGTAGCCGCTGAAGCGTTGCCGACGCGGGACCAGCGGGTCGCCGTGGTGCAGGTGTTCAACCTGTTGCTGGTCGCGGTCGTCGGTGAACCCGACGTCGTGGTGCGGTGCCAGCACCAGGGCGCTGCCCTCCCGGCGCAGCCACTGCCGGAGCGCGTCGACCTCGGCCGGGTCGGCCTGCTGGCCGTGCGGCAGATGGTCGAGGCCGAACACCATCAAGGTGTCGGTGTCGGCGAGGATGCGCTCGTCGATCTGCTGGCGGTAGCCGGCCTGGTCGACCCGCTGGAACACCGCGACCGGGTGGCCGGTGACCGACTGCACCACGTCCTGGAAGCTCAGCGTGGACCGGTGGAATAACTCCAGGGTCCCGGCGACGCCCTGCAGGAAATTGTCAGCGCTGAACTCGGCTGTCTCGTAGGCCGGCCACACCGCGTTGCGCACCTCGGTGATGGTGGAGAACCGATTCTCCAGCAGGCCCGGATCCCGTTGCGCTTCCCAGGGATAACTCCACGTCCAGTAGATGCTGATGCGCCGGCCGCCGGTGTCCGGGCGGGACCGGTGGGCCTGGTTGTAGGTTCGCGCCGGTTGGGCCGTCATCGCTGCCCGCCGCTGCCGATCCCGGCGAGATGGCGCAGGCCGCCCAGCCCGGGCAAGAAGAAGTACCCACCGCCCCGCAACGTGGTGAAGGCCGGGATTCCCTTGTGCACCTTCTTGATCGGGCGCTTGGGCACGGTGAAGTCCATCGTGCCGTCCTGCGTCCCGCAGATCGGGTCATGTTCGTTTCTGAGTTCGTGGAACGTGTCGTCGTTGATCCAAACATTCTGGGCGAACTCGAATTGCCGGATCAGACTGCCACAGATGATGAACGCCGCAATTCCGCGCTCTACGTCGTCCTCAGGATCGCCGTCGGGCAACGCCGGTCCGTAGGTGGCGCCGCGTCGGATCATCCGCCGCCGGTTCATGTTGTGCGCGGTGTCGCGCGGATTGAGCCGCCGGGCATGCGCGCCCAGCGGGCAGGCATAGCCGAACGGGTCCATCTCCTTGTAACCGAAGTCGTTGTTTCGCAACGGGTCTGCGCCGAGAACAGGATCGTCGGCGTCGGGGGCCAGTACCAGCGGGGCTCCGCTGCGCCAGCGCCCCATGAGCTTAGCGGCCAGCAGTTCCTGCTCCGCGGGATCGCCCGCGTGGCCGGCCAGGTAGTCCCGGAACAGCCCGACGTGTTCCTGGAGCCGCCGATACGCCAGGTAGCTTCCGTTGCGGGACAATTGCGCCGGGCGCGGCTGTGCGGGCAAGGACCCGGTCTCGTCGGGATATCCGAGGATGAACTCGCCGGCCGCCACCGGTGCCCCCGAACCCGGGGTGGGATCCTCTCCGGATCCCCCGATGACCGGTTGTGAGATCCGGTCCCGGAAGCCGAAGTGGTCGTGCGCGTGGTCGAACGGGGGCGCCGCGTTGAGGTCGAGGTGGGACAGCGACCGCACCCCTGGGCAGCGACGCAGCAGCGCGTCGTGCTCGCCGACGCAGCGGAGTCGTTCCGGCTCGTCGCGGGCGAACAGGATCGCGATGGCGTGCAGCTCGGCGCCGGCCAGCCCGCCCGCCCAATGCTCGGGCGCGTTGCTGCCGGTGTCCCCCAAGATCTCCGCGCGGGCGGCCATACCCTCCCGGAATTCGTCGGGAAAGCTGTCCAGCGATTCCTCGTCGAGTCCGAGCGCGCGCAACCCCGACCAGGTGAAGGCCAGCGTGATCCAGCGTCGGGACGCGTCCATGGTGCGCCGGGCGTCGGCCGCGGACTGCACCCGGTCGAGCAGTTCGCCGAGCCAGCGCCGCGCGGACACCGGATCGTCGAAGCTGAGGAACTCGTAGCGACCGGTCATCGCCGGGGTTCGGGTCAACAGAATGTGCTGAATGTCATCGAGTTCGAGCGTCATCGACACCTCGCTACTGCATCTGGTCGAGCATGCCCGCGAACGCGGATTTGAGCCGCAACGCCTTCTTGATCTCGTCGGCGGTCACATACGGATATTCCCCGTACTCCAGGAAGCTGGGGCACTGGTGCGCCCGGACGAACGCGATGAACGCCTCCGGATTGGTCTGCCAATCCTCCGGAAACCCCTCAAGATTGGTGAACACCGTGGTGATCCCGGTCTGGCTGAAGAGTTTCACCGCGTCCTCGGTGTACTTGTCGAAGTCGGTGTCGAAGATGCCCTGGTATTGGAAGTGCAGGCCGGATCCGACGTCGAAGAGTTGCCAGCGCAGATAGTGCAGGCGCAGCGGGGCCAGCACCTCCGGGTTCGCGGCGACAGCGTTCTCGATTTCTTTTCCGTAGGCCCGCACGGCGCCCTCACGGCCCGCTTTGACCTTGGCGATGATCGAAAAGCCGTAGCACGCTGGGGTGCGCGGGTAGATCGGGCCGTACCGGCCGCGCTCCAACTGGAAGTACCCTTCCTCGGGCAGGGCCGTGGCCGCCGGCCGGGCCCACACCTCGCCATCTGCCGCCATCACCGGTCCTCCCGACGTCGCCACTTGTGAACATCCGGACGGTAGGACCGCCGGGACCGCATCGTCATCCCCCACTTCGGGTGATGACGGGCGTCCTCGGCCGGCCTATTATTCGCCGGTGCGATCCTGGCGGCCGGGCACTCCGCGCCCCACGACGAGGAGGTGGGCGATGAAAGCGACGGTCCTGTCAGCGATTCCGCCGTTGCTGCTGGCGGTGGGGACCGGGGTCGCGTTGGCCCCGCCGGCCGCGGCCGATTGCGTGAGTTCCGGCGGAACCACCATCTGCTCGCAGGGCGATGTGCGCGGCGCAGACGGGTCCGGGCCGGGCGTCTACTCGCCGTACCCGTGCGAGTACGACTGGTACTGCTACGACGGATTCGACATCGTCTGGGACATCGACGGCGGGGGCGGCAACGTCTCCGCACCGCCGCGGGTCGACAACGATTTGCCGCGTCGCGGAAACAACCGGCCCGGACGTCGCTGAGCCGGTTCCTGACCACCATGAGAATCCTCACCCAAGGAGCGCGAACACCGATGATGATCCGATCCGCCATCGCCGGCCTGTCCCTCGGCGCCGCCGCGCTCGTCGGGGCCGGCGTCGCCGCCGCCGACGACCCGCCGAACTGCACCGCCGCCGACCAGTCCGGGGTGCTGGCCGGCGTCACCACCGCCACCTCGGCCTACCTGTTCACCCACCCGGACGTGAACGCGTTCATCACCGGTCTCAAGAACCTGCCGAAGGACGAGATCCGGGCGGAGCTGCGGGCCTACGGGGACGCGAACCCGCAGGTGCGCGACGAACTGCGCGCCATCCGGCAGCCCATCGTGGACTTCCGGAACCGCTGCGGCGGCGGCGACAACGTCGGACTGTCCGAAAGCTAAAGCCCGAGCGCCCCGGCGAGTTCCCGCAGCGCCGGGCGTGGGTCGGCGCCCATGCCGCCGTCGACGACCTGCACGACGACGTGGTCGGCGCCGGCGTCCAGGTGCGCGACGAGCGCCGCCGCGGCCCGCTCCACCCCGCCCATCCCAACCAGCGCTCGGGCCAGCCGGTCCGAGCCGCCGCGAACCAGGTCGGACTCCTCGAAGCCCTGCCGCAGCCAGGAATTCCGGTAGTTCGGCAGCCCGGAGTAGAACTCCAGGTGACCGTGCGCGGCGGCCATCCGGGCAGCCTCGTCGGGATCCAGCGACACCGCCTGCTCGGAGACGATCCATTTGTCCGGGCCGAGGATGTCCCGAGTGAACCGGGTGTGCTCCGGGGTGACCAGGTAGGGGTGCGCGCCGTCGGCGTGGGCGCCGGACAGTTCGATCATCTTCGGCCCGAGCGCCGCCAGCAGCCGGGGCGGACGTCCGACGCCCGGTTCGATGGCCTCGGGCACCGCGGCCATCCGGTCCAGGTAGTCGCGCATGGTGGTCAGCGGCTTGGTGTAGACCCCGCCCATCCCCCGCTCCACGAGCGGGCCGTGGCTGACGCCGAGCCCCAGCACGAATCGGCCGGGATGCAGCGCGGTCAGGGTGCGGGCGCCGGCTTCGGCGGCCGACGGCAGCCGGACGTGGATGTTGGCGATGCCGGTGCCGATGACCAGGCGTTCGGTGGCCGACAGGTACGCCGCCGACTGGGTCAGGCATTCTTTGGCGACGGTCTCGGGCAGGAACAGCGAGCCGTAGCCCATCTCCTCGATGTCGCGGGCCACCTGCTGCGCCGCAGGCATGGCCCAGGTGTCGCCGGACCACCAGACGCCGACGCGGGACGGGAAGTCGATGCGGGCGCGTGTGCTCATACCGGAGCCTTTCGGGCGTAGCGGGTGAAGCCGTCCAGGAGATCCGGGCGGTCGATGGAGGTCGCCGTGACGACGGTGTGCGGGTCGCCGCCCTGCAGGATCCGCTTGACCGGGATCTCCAGTCGTTTGCCGGTCAGGGTGCGCGGTAGGCCGGGCAGCGCGATGATCTCGTCGGGCACGTGTCGCGGGGAAGCGCCGGTGCGGATGGCGTCGGTTATCTTGGCGCGCAGCGCGTCGTCTAGGTCGGCGCCGTCGGCCAGCGCGACGAACAGCGGCAGCCAGTAGCCGCCGTCGGGCAGCTCGACACCGACGACGAGGCAGTCCGCGATCTCCGGCAATGGCTCGACGGCGTTGTAGATCTCGGCGCTGCCCATCCGGACCCCCTGGCGGTTGAGGGTGGCATCCGATCGGCCGTGCACCACAACGGATCCGCGGTCGGTGATGGTGATCCAGTCGCCGTGGCGCCACACGGCTCCGGAACCGAAGTAGGCGTCGCGGTAGCGCTTGCCGTCGGGGTCATTCCAGAAGTGGACCGGCATGCTCGGCATCGGCGCGGTGATCACGAGTTCGCCGGGCACACCGATGACCGGCGCGCCGTCGTCCCAGGCCTGCACCGCCGCGCCCAGCGAGCGGCAGGCCAGCTCACCGGCGACGATCGGCACGTTCGGCGCGCTGCCGACGAACGCGCTGACCAGATCCGTTCCGCCGCTGCAGGATTGCACCGGGACCGCGCGGCCGACGGCGCGTTGCACCCAGCCGAACGCGTCGGCGGGCAGCGGGCTGCCGGTGGAGCCGACCGAGCGCAGCCGGTCCAGCGGGCGATCGGGTCGCAGGTCCTCCTTCGCGCAGGCCAGCAGGTATCCGGCGCCGGCGCCGAACATCGTGACTCCCTGCTCGTCGACGACGTCCCACATCGCGCCGGCGCCCGGATAGGTCGGGCAGCCGTCGTAGAGCACTATGGTCGCGCCGACCAGCAGCCCGGCGATCTGGAAGTTCCACATCATCCAACTGGTGGTGGTGTACCAGCAGAATCGGTCCGCGGCCCGCATGTCCAGCTGCAGCCCGAGGTACTTGACGTGTTCGAGCACCACCCCGCCGTGGCCGTGCACGATGCCCTTCGGCGCGCCGGTCGTGCCGGAGGAGAACAGCACCCACAGCGGATGGTCGAACGGCAGCGACACCGGATCGAGTTGTCCGCCAACCGAAATCGCCTCGTCCCAGCTGATGGCCCCGGGTAATTCGGAGGTGTCCAGCCCAACTCGGGGCACCACGACGGTCGCCCGCAGCGTCGGCAGCGCGGCCCGCAACTCGGCGACCTCCGCGCGCTTGTCGCGCCGCTTGCCGGCGTAGACGCTGCCGTCGACGGTGACCAGCACCGTCGGCTCCAGCTGGCCGAGCCGCGCGATCACCCCGCCGACGGCGACGTCGGGGTTGCACACCGCCCACACCGCGCCGACGCTGGCCGCGGCCAGGAAGGCCACCACCGTCTCCCCGATGTTCGGCAGGTAACCCACCACCCGGTCCCCCGGGCCGACGCCCTGCCCGCGCAGGTGCTCCGCGAAGGCGGCGGTCTCGGATTCCAGTCGGGCCCAGGACCATTCGCTCGCACCGTCCTCGCCGACGACGACCATCGCCGGCCGGTCGACGGTCGCGTGCCGGAACACCTGGTCGACGTAGTTCAGCGTCGCGCCGGTGAACCATTGCGCCCCGGGCATTTCCGCGGACGCCAGGATCTGTTGCGGCGGGGTGCGCAGCGGGATGTCGAAGAACTGCCACACCGCCTCCCAGAACCAGGCCACGTCGGACACCGACGCCTGCCACAGCTGCGGGTAGTCGGGGTAGTCGCCGCGGCCGGTGTCCCGCAGCCATTCACCGAATGCGGTGATCTGGGCGCCGGCGACCGACGCGGGGTCGGGCGTCCAAGAACCGGTGAGCGGTTCAGTCATCGGCGCCGGACTCGTGCGCCTCGATGCGGTGCGCGGCTTCCATCAGCATCCAGCCGGAAAGCTGCGTCGACAGGTCTCGTTCGGCGACCTGCGACGGGTTGACCGCGCCTTCGACGAACTCGGCGGCCTTACCTTCGGCGCCGGGCACCTCGGCGTTGCGGTCCCAGGCCGGCCCGAACAACGGCAGCCCGTTGACCGTCTGCCGGTAGTCCCAGGCGGCACGGGCGGATTTGAGCACGATGTCGCGGGCGGTGGCCCGGGCCTGCTGGTCTTCGTCGGTGTCACCGGGCAGTTCGACGGCGACCAGCGCGAGGTAGCGGGTGGTGATGCCGTTGAACAGCCCGCCGTCGCCGCCACCGCCGCCGCGCAGCACCCCGTTCTCGGTCATGTGCTCGGACACCGCGGCGACCAGGCGGCGCACCCGGGCGACGTGCCGATCGTCGTTGCTGCGGATCGCCAGTTCGGTCTCCAGCCCGAGCACCACGCCCTGGCAGTAGGTGTACTGGGCGCGCACCAGAGACCCGCCTTTGATGCCGTCGAACACCAGGTGGGTGTCCGGGTCGATCAGGGTCTCATCGAGCCAGTCGGCCATCTGGGTGGCCCGGCGCAGTCGTCCGTAGCGGGCCAGGAAGACCCCGGCCGGTCCGTTGGCGGGGGCGTTGAAGAACTGGTCCTCTTTGCGCCACGGGATGCCGCCGCCGTCCTCGGGCACCCAGGAGTCGATGAGCTCGGAGGCCAGCTTGTCCAGCGCGCGGGGCTTCTCGATGCCCAGCTGGCGGTCGGCACGCTGCAGCGCCAGGGCCAGCCAGGCCATGTCGTCGTAGTAGCTGTTGGTCCAGCCGGTGTTGCGCAGCCAGTGCCCGCGGATCTGCCGGGAGATCTGGGTCAGCCGGGCGGCCTGCGGATCGCGCAGCTGGGCGTCGATCAGGCAGTCCAGCAGGTGCGCCTGCCACCAGTAGTGCCAGATGCCGAAGTGGCGTTCCTTCTTGGTGGCGGGCCAGCCGGTGACGCCGAGCTGGGTGCCCGGCAGACCCCACAACTTCTTGAGGTGCCGGGTATTGATCGCGGTTTCGGCGGATCCGGCGCGGTTGGCCCATACCTGCTCCATAACAGGCCAATTTAGCCCTACCGGACGTCCGCGCAGGTCCTTAGGGCCGCATCGCCGATCTCACCACGCCCGGCCCAGGTCAGCGTGCTGCCGGATCCATGCGTGCATCGCAATGCCGGCGGCCACCGAGGCGTTGATGCTGCGGGTCGAGCCGAACTGCGCGATGGACACCAGCAGGTCCGCGCCGGCGCGGGCGTCGTCGCTGATGCCGGGGCCTTCGGAGCCGAAGACCATCACCGCGTCGCGCGGCAGTTCGGCGGTCTCCAGCCGCACCGATCCGGGCACGTTGTCGACGGCGACGACGGCCAGCCCGCGCCCGCGGGCGAATTCCAGCAGCTCGGCGGTGGTGTCGTGGTGGCACAGCCGCTGATAGCGGTCGGTGACCATGGCGCCGCGGCGGTTCCATCGTCGTTTCCCGACAATGTGCACGGTGTCGACGGCGAACGCGTTGGCGGTGCGCACCACCCCGCCGATATTGGCGTCGCTGCCGAAGTTCTCGATGGCCACGTGCAGGGGGTGCCGGCGGGAGTCGATGTCGGCGATGATCGCCTCGCGGGTCCAGTACCGGTAGGCGTCGACGACGTTGCGGGTGTCGCCGTCGGCGAGCAGGTCCGGGTCGTAGCGGGGGTCGCGCGGGAGCGGGCCGGTCCAGGGCCCGACGCCGTTGCCGGAACCCCACTCCGTGGGGCCGGGGCCCTCCGGCATCAGGAGGTGGGCAGGCCGAGGTCGGCCAGGCCCAGCACGCTGCGGTACGGCACGCCTTCGGCCTCGATGATCTCCGCGGCGCCGGTGGCCCGGTCCACGACGGTGGCGACGCCGACGACCTCGCCACCGGCTTCACGGACCGCGCGCACCGCGGTGAGCGGGGAGGCGCCGGTGGTGGAGGTGTCCTCGACGACGAGCACCCGCTGACCGGCGACGTCGAAGCCTTCGATGAGGCGCTGCATGCCGTGGGTCTTGGCGGATTTGCGGACCACGAACGCGTCGATCGGACGCCCCTCGGCGTGCATGATCGAGGTGGCGACCGGGTCAGCGCCCAGGGTCAGGCCGCCGACGGCGGCGTAGTCCCAATCAGCGGTGAGTTCGCGCATCAGCTTGCCGATCAGCCGGGAGGCGCGGTGTTGCAGGGTGGCGCGGCGCAGGTCGACGTAATAGTCGGATTCCTTGCCGGAACTCAAGGTCACCTTGCCGTGCACGACGGCGAGGTCGCGGACCAGCGCGGCGAGCTCGGCGCGATCGTCGGCGGAAAGCGAGGTCACAGCGGCTGACGGCCACCGTGGGGCGCGCCCCGGCGGACCGGCTCACGCCGCGGCGCGGCGGGTCGGGCTTCCGTGCGCAGCATGCCCGGCTCGGCGCTGCGGCCCTGCGGCAGTTCGGCCGGCGGCGGGGTCAGCGGGCGACTGGGCTCGTCGCGACGCGGAGCGGCGCCGAGCGCCTGCTGAGTCGGCGGCAGCACCCGCAAAAGGTCGTTGAACTGGCGGACGGTGCGCAGCCCGTCGTCCCACTGGGCGCGGCCGCTGGTGATCGGCATGGACACCAGGGTCCAGTGCTCCTCGTTCCACATGATCTCCGCGCAGTCCGGCGCGGTGTGGGCGAAGGTGACCATCCGGCGGTCACACGCGCGGCGGGCGGCGTCGAGGTTGGTGGAGTACACCATCCGCGGGCCGATGGCGCCCAGCAGCCAGATGTCGGTCTCGCGCGGTTCCTTCAGGCCCTTCAGGCGCAGGTCGACGACCACATTGGTGCCGACCTTGCGGTGCAGGGCGATGACGGTGGCTACGTCGTCGAGGTCGAAGATGAAGACCGCTTCGCCGCGGATCTGGCCGAGCACCACGTTGCGGGCGGTGACGTCGCCGACGGTGGACATGACGCCGCGCTTCCACTTGTCCAGAATGTCGGTGGAAACCGGCTCGTAGTCGAACCCGTGCGAACGCGCCCACGACTTACGCCGGCGGCCGAGACCTCGGCGCCGGTCGTAATCGACATACAGCAGTACCGCGGCTCCGACAAAGCAGAGCGCAGACAGCGTGAACCAAAACGGGACCATCGAACACAGCCTAATCGCTGCAGCGCAGGTTTGAAGAATCCGAACAGGTCACAACCTCGTCACCGATTGCCTGACTCAAGTGTTCGTCCGTCATATTTCGCTGTTGTTCCCGCAGCGTGCCGGGTTGCTTACGGCTTTGCGCCGCATCGCGTCGGGGCCGGTGGGCCGGGTGAGCTAAATCTCGTCGGCACCGCCCGGGTTGGTGGATCCGTGACAGTTGTTGAAGTGGATCGCCCCGCTCGGCTGGATCGCCTCTCCGGGAATCTTCCTACGGCTACCGCTGAACGTCCTTCGTCAAAACGTGCGCGAAATCGGGGTGGCCACTGACACATTGCCGCTGACCCCCAGCTTTTCGCGCACATTTTGAGGAACATCAGCACTCGCCGCCAGCGGCGACCTCAGCGATACCGGGACCACTTGTCGAGGCGTGCCAGGGTGTGCTTGGCCTGCAGCCTGACTTCCGCGTGGCCCTACACCACGTCAGGGAAGCAGGAGATCTTGCCATTCGCATTGCAGGATTTTCCGGCCGACCTCGCCGTCGACAGTTCCGGGGACGTTTTTGTTCTCACCATCGGTGTGAACACCGGTGAGGGGGACCGCGTGCAGATGATCTGGGGACACTGACCACGGCCACTGCCAGCCTCGACCACCGGTGTTGTGACGTTCACCGTCAAGAAGTGATCCCCCGTCGGGCAGAATCAGGGCCGCACATCCACCCCGTAAGGAGCAGCTATGGGCGCCACTCTCGTCGCCGTCATCGGCGTGATCATCACGATCGTGCTCGCGTTCACCATCGTCGCGTTCAACAAGCTGCGCCAGCTCGACGTGGAGACCGAGGAGGCGCTCGGCGGGATCGACGTGCAACTGACCCGTCGTGCCGACCTGGTGCCCAATCTGGTGAACACCGTCAAGGGCTACGCCGGCCACGAAAAGGCGATCTTCGAGGAAGTCACCGCCGCGCGCACCGGCGTCGCCAAGGCCGCCGCCTCCCACGACGTCGACCAGAAGGCTCAGGCCGAGGCACGCCTGGACCGCGCGATCGGCAACGTCATCGCGGTCGCAGAGAACTACCCGGATCTCAAGGCCTCGGCGAACTTCCTGCAGCTGCAAGACCAGTTAGCCGACACCGAAAACCAGGTGGCGTTCGCGCGGCAGTACTACAACGACGCGGTCGCCACGCTGAACAAGAAGGTCGTCACCATTCCGTGGATGTTCTTCACCGGCATCGCCGGGGTGCACAAGCGGCCGTTCTACGCCGCGCCGGAGGCCCACCAGGCCCCGCCGCAGGTGCAGTTCTAACGCTGCACAGACGCGAAATCGCCCCGGCTCTCGAAAGAGCCGGGGCGACTTCACATTTGGCTAGCCCAGAACCAGGCCGTCGCCGTCGGCGTTGACGTTCACCGGGACGACGTCGCCATCGTGGATCTGTCCGGCCAGAAGCATCTTGGCCAGTTCGTCGCCGATGGCCTTCTGCACCAGCCGCCGCAGCGGGCGCGCGCCGTAGAGCGGGTCGAAACCGCGGTCGGCCAGCCACTGCTTGGCCGGCAGCGAGACCTCCAGCGTCAGGCGACGCTGTGCCAGCCGCTTGGCCAGCTGCTCCAGCTGGATGTCCACGATGCGGACCAGCTCATCGGGCTGCAGGTGGTCGAACATCAGCACGTCGTCGAGACGGTTGATGAACTCCGGCTTGAACGCCGCGCGCACCGCCGCCATCACCTGCTCCTCGGAGCCACCCGCGCCCAGGTTGGACGTCAGGATCAAGATGGTGTTGCGGAAGTCCACCGTGCGGCCCTGACCGTCGGTCAGCCGACCCTCGTCGAGGACCTGCAGCAGCACGTCGAACACATCCGGGTGCGCCTTCTCCACCTCGTCGAACAGCACGACGGTGTAGGGCCGGCGGCGCACGGCTTCGGTCAGCTGCCCGCCCGCGTCGTAGCCGACGTACCCCGGAGGCGCGCCGACCAGGCGGGCCACCGAATGCTTCTCGCCGTACTCGCTCATATCGATGCGGGTCATGGCGCGCTCGTCGTCGAACAGGAAGTCCGCCAGCGCCTTGGCCAGCTCGGTCTTGCCGACGCCGGTCGGGCCGAGGAACAGGAACGAGCCGGTGGGCCGGTTCGGGTCGGCGACGCCGGCCCGGGTGCGGCGCACCGCATCCGACACCGCGGCGACGGCGGCCTTCTGGCCGATGACCCGCTTGCCGAGCTCGTCCTCCATCCGCAGCAGCTTGGCGGTCTCGCCTTCCATCAGCCGCCCCGCGGGGATGCCGGTCCAGGACGCCACCACATCGGCGACGTCATCCGGTCCGACCTCCTCCTTGAGCATCACATCCTCGCGGGCCTGGGCCTGCGGGACCGCGGCGTCGAGCTTCTTCTCGACCTCCGGGATCCGGCCGTAGCGCAGCTCGGCGGCCTTGGCCAGATCACCGTCGCGCTCGGCCCGGTCGGCCGCGCCGCGCAGATTCTCCAGCTCTTCCTTGAGCTCGCGGACGATGTCGATGGCGTTTTTCTCGTTCTGCCAGCGAGCGGTGAGCTGTGCCAGCTTCTCCTGGTGATCCGCCAGCTCGGAACGCAGCTTCTCCAGCCGGTCCTTGGACGCGTCGTCCTCTTCCTTGGCCAGCGCCATCTCCTCGATCTCCAGGCGGCGCACGACGCGCTCCACCTCGTCGATCTCGACCGGGCGGGAGTCGATCTCCATCCGCAGCCGGGACGCGGCCTCGTCGACCAGGTCGATGGCCTTGTCCGGCAGGAACCGGCTGGTGATGTAGCGGTCCGACAGCGTCGCGGCGCTGACCAGCGCCGAGTCGGTGATCCGGACGCCGTGGTGCACCTCGTAGCGTTCCTTGAGGCCACGCAGGATGCCGATGGTGTCCTCCACCGACGGCTCCCCGACGTAGACCTGCTGGAAGCGGCGCTCCAGCGCGGCGTCCTTCTCGATGTACTTGCGGTACTCGTCGAGGGTGGTCGCGCCGACGAGGCGCAGCTCGCCACGCGCCAGCATGGGCTTGATCATGTTGCCGGCGTCCATCGCGCCTTCGCCGGTGCCACCGGCGCCGACGATGGTGTGCAGCTCGTCGATGAAGGTGATGATCTGTCCGGCCGAGTTCTTGATGTCGTCCAGGACGGCCTTGAGCCGTTCCTCGAACTCACCGCGGTACTTCGCGCCGGCGACCATGGACCCCAGGTCCAGCGATACGACGGTCTTGTCCCGCAACGATTCCGGGACGTCGCCGGCGATGATGCGCTGGGCCAGGCCTTCGACGATGGCGGTCTTGCCGACGCCGGGTTCGCCGATCAGCACCGGGTTGTTCTTGGTGCGACGGGAAAGCACCTGGATGACGCGCCGGATCTCGGTGTCCCGGCCGATGACCGGGTCGAGCTTGCCCTCCCGAGCCCGCTCGGTCAGGTCGGTGGAGTACTTCTCCAGCGCCTGGTAGCTGCCCTCGGGGTCCGGGCTGGTCACGCGGGCGCTGCCGCGGACCTTCACGAAGGCCTCGCGCAGCGCGTCCGGGGAGGCGCCAGCATTGGCGAGCAGCTTGGCGACGTCGGAATCGCCGCTGGCCAGGCCGTAGAGCAGGTGCTCGGTGGAGACGTACTCGTCGTCCATCTCGGTGGCCAGGTTCTGCGCGACGCTGATCGCCGCGATCGCCGCAGGGTTGAGCTGCGGGGTCGAGCTGGAGCCCGACGCGCTGGGCAGTCCGTCCAGGACGCGCTGCGCGCCGGTGCGGATGGTGGCGGGATCGACTCCGACCGCCTCCAGCAGAGGCGAGGCGATGCCGTCATTCTGGGTCAGCAACGCCATCAGCAAATGGGCGGGCGTGATCTGCGGGTTGCCGGCGGAGGTTGCCGCCTGCATCGCCGAGGTCAGCGCCGCCTGGGTTTTCGTGGTCGGGTTGAACGAGTCCACGACACCTCACTTTCTTCAGTCTGAGACCGGGCACACGAGACGCCCGGTAAATGCTTGTCGCCAGGTGCAACTTCGTCAAGGTTGAGTCTATTCCGCTCAACTTAACAAATCTGTGCGACCTGGCCCACGCGGGGGTCCCAGACCGAAAAACGAGCCACGCGGCGCCCCGGAGAGACGCCGCGTGGCTCGTGCGAAAAGTCTTATAGGCACTTGCCGTAGAAGTCGGTCAGCTTGGCGATGATCGGATCCAGGAACTCCGGCTTGTGTCCGTACAGGTCGACGTGGCTGGCGCCCTCGACCCAGAACAACTCCTTGGGCTCGGCGGCCTTCTCGATGGCGCGTTCACTGTGCGCCCGGGAGTCCGCGACGGTGCCGGCGATCAGCAGCAGCGGCCGCGGCGAGATCAGCGTGAGGAACTGCCAGGCGTCGAACTGCGCGATCTGGTCGAAGCTGCGGACGGCGACTTTGTTCGGCGCGTCCGGGCTGCAGAATTCGACCCGGTAGAACTCGTAGGCGTCGGACAGCATGGACCGGTCCGGTGTCTGCGCGGCTTCCTCGGCGGTCATCGGGAGCATCGCCGTCACCGCGGCCGGCTCGCCCTTGGCCTCGGCGGTGCGCGCCGCGTTGGCAGCGTTGAGCTGAGCGTCCAGGGCATCACGGTCACCGCCGGACAAATCCGTGCCCTCGCGCACCATATCGCCGATGTTCACGGCGCTGATACCGGCGACCGCCTTGATCCGGCGGTCGGTCTGCGCCGCGAAGGGCACGTAGCCGCCGGAGCCGCAGATACCGAGCGCGCCGATCCGGTCGGCGTCGATCCGGGAGTCGGCGCTCAGGAACGACACCGCGTCCTTGACGTCCTCCGCGCGGGCGAACGGGTCCTCCAACAGCCGCGGTTCACCCTCGGAATGTCCCTGGTAGGTGGCGTCGAAGATCAGCACGGCGTAGCCGATCCCGGAGAGCGCCTTCGCGTAGAAGGTGGGCGACTGCTCCTTGACGCTGGTGACCGGGTGGCCGATCACGATCGCGGGCAGCTTGCCTTCGACGCCTTCCGGAAGGAACAAGGTTCCGGAGATGGTCAGGCTTCGGCTCTTGAAGGTCACGGATTCTTGAGTCCTGACAGCCAGTTTTGCCGTCGTCGCCAGACCAAACAAGGGACAGATCTCTCCCTCCCTCACCCCGTCGCAGTGGCGAGCCACCCGATCACCGGTGGGAGCACCTGCGGCGTCAGGGATTCCGCCACGATCCAGTGCGGCGCGGACGGATGAACCTGGTGTTCGGCCCGGTAGCGGCGAGCGATCCGCCGGGAGATCCAGGACGACACATTGCGGTCCGCGCCGCCGCTGACGCACAACACCGGGCAGCTCACGTCAGCGGCCTTGACCCGCAGCGCCGGGACGCCCAGCGACATCTGCCGGAAGATCCGGCCGGAGTCGGGCACCAGCCTCGGGATCAATTGTTGGCGCTCCTGCTCGGGGAGCGTGTTCAGCGGGACGTTGGCCATGGTGCGCGTCGACGGCCGGAACGCCCGGCCGGCGATGATCGCCGGCAGGATCGGGACCAGGTACGGCATCGAGCTCGGTTGCACCCAGAGCGTGCCGGGCGGCACCGACGCCAGCAGCACCAGTGCGGCGGGCCTGCGCTGGGCTGCGATGTGCTGTCCGAGCAGCCCGCCGAGGCTATGACCGATCACGATCGCGTCGGACCCAATGGCGTCGTAAGCGGCCAGCGCGGCGTCGAGGTAGTCGGTGAACCCGCTGCGGTTCAGCACCGCCGTGTCGGTGGGATTGCGACCCGGCAGAGTCGCGGCGACGGTGTGGTAGCCGTGCGCGCGCAACTGTTCGGCCCACGGCTCCATGAGTTCCGGCGTGCCGAAGAAGCTGTGCAGCAGCAGGACCGGGGGTTTGGCGACGGCGTTCATAGCGGCCTTTCCTGCGCGATCGATCCCCCGCCCGATTCCCACGGTAGGCGTTGACGCAGCGTCAGGGTCAAGCACAGGTTCGGTGGACTACGTTCAGCGGATGAGTTCACCGTCGGGCCCCGCGCTCACCGAGTTGATCCCGCTGGCATTGGTGATCGCGCTGTCCCCGCTGACCATCATCCCCATCGTCGGCGTGCTGCACAGCCCACGCCCGCGGCCGGGATCGGTGGCCTATCTGGCGGGCTGGCTTCTCGGCCTGGGCCTGCTGACCGGGTTGTTCACCGTGGTCCCCGGCCTGCTGCCGCGCCCGGAGCACGGCACCCCGGTCTGGGCGGCATGGGTGCGCATCGCGATCGGCGCGGTGCTGATCGGCTTCGGCCTGTACCGCTGGATCACCCAGCGCGGGGAGCCGCACGAGCTGCCGGGCATGCGGCACATCACCGACGCGAGCCCGCGGAGGCTGTTCCTGATCGCCGCAGTGCTGACGGCGGCGAACCCGAAGGTCCTGTTCATGTGCCTGGCCGCCGGACTGCTGATCAGCGCGGAGAACCTGGGCGCGGCGACCCCCTGGGCGGTGTTCGCGTTCGTGCTCGCCGCGGGTTCGACGGTGCTGTTGCCCACGCTGGCCTACCTGGTCGCCGGCCAGCGGCTGGATCCGCCGTTGACGCGCCTGCGCGCCTGGCTGGAGCGGCACAGCACCGCGCTGGTGGCCGCCACCTTGATCCTGATCGGCGCCCACATGCTCTACAAGGGAATCAGCCACCTCTGACACGCGGTGTCGGCGCGTCGGCGCGCACCACGGCTCTAGGATCGCGGTTGTGGGGTTGGAGAATCGCGACGCGCTGACGCTGCTGCGCGCCGGGGTGCGCGGCCCGGAGGCCGACGCGTTGATCGGCCGGGTGTTCACCTGCTGGTTCGCCCTGGACCCCGAGGTGCGTGACCTGTTCCCGGCGGACATGTCCGACCAGCGCGAGACGTTCCGTCGGGTGCTGGACTGGCTGCTGTCGGAGTTCATCGCCCGCAACGCCGACGAGCCGGTGGCCTTCCTGGCTCAGCTCGGCCGCGATCACCGCAAGTACGGCGCGACCAAGGCGCACTACGAGACGCTGGCGCACTCGCTGTTCGCGACCTTGTCCGCGGAGTTCGAGAACGTCTGGACCGACGCGGTCGACGAGACCGCCCGCGCGGTGATCAACCTGATCGCCGGGGTGATGCTCGGCGCCGCCGACGCCGACCGGGGCCCGGACTGGTGGGACGGCACCGTCGTCGAACATCATCGGGTGTCCCGCGACCTGGCGGTGGTGCGGCTGATCCTGGATCGGCCGATGGACTACCACCCCGGCCAGTACGTGAACGTCCAGGTGCCTCAGCTGCCGCGGCGATGGCGTTACCTGTCGCCGGCGGTGCCGCCGGATCCGGACGGCCGCATCGAGTTTCACGTTCGGGCGGTGTCCGGCGGGTTGGTCAGCAACGCGGTGGTCGCCGAGACGCGGGCCGGTGATCGGTGGCGACTGTCCAGCCCGCACGGGGCGCTGGAGGTCGACCGCGCCGGCGAGGACGTCCTGATGGTCGCCGGCAGCACCGGGCTGGCGCCGCTGCGCTCGATCATCATGGACATGTGCCGGTTCGGTCAGAACCCGCGCGTGCACCTGTTCTTCGGGGCCCGCTATCCGTGCGAGCTGTATGACCTGCAGACGCTGTGGGAGATCGCCGCGACCAATCCGTGGCTCTCGGTGACGCCGGTGTCGCAGTACAAGATCAGTCCGCCGTGGGCGGTCGACTACCCCGACCCCACGCCGCCGCGCGGGCTGCACGTGCGCCAGACCGGTCTGCTGCCGGAGGTGGTCACCAGCTACGGCAGCTGGGCCGATCGGCAGATCCTGGTCGCCGGCAGCCGGTCGATGATCGCCGCGACGCGGGCCGCGCTGGTCGCCAAGGGCGCGCCCGCCGACAGTATCCAGTGCGACCCGGTCTGATGGCCCGGAAGAAGAAGGGCGCCGAGGATCGCCGGGAGGACATCCTGGTGGAGACGCTGCGCCAGATCGAGGCCAAGGGCATCGACCAGGTGCGGGCCGCCGACATCTCCAGCAGCCTCGGCGTCAGCACCGGGTTGATCTTCTACCACTTCAACAACCTGCCGGCGCTGATCACCGCGGCGGTGCAGTACGCCACCGACCGCGATATGGCGATCATCGCGGGGCTCCTGACCGACACCGACGACGACGCGTTGACGAGACTGCGCGCCGTGCTGCGCGAGTACGGGCCCACCGGGAGCGCGTTCGGTTGGCGGCTGTGGGTGGAGTGCTGGTCGGCGAGCCTGCGGGATCCGGAGCTGCGGGCGGCGATCGCGCGGCTGGACCAGGGTTGGCGGACGGTGATCGCCGGGCTCATCGAAGAGGGTGTGGCGGACGGGACGTTCGCCTGCCCCGACCCGGCCAGCGCGGCCTGGCGGCTGACCAGCCTGTTGGACGGGCTCGCGGTGCACCACGTCGTCTTCGACGAGGAGGTGACGATGGCCCAGATCGAGGACTGGCTGGATCTGGCCACCCGCCGCGAGCTGGGTCTGCCGGGCGCTCGCTAGCCGCGGCGGTTGACGCCGATCCCCCGTCCGAGACATACTGACTGAGCACTCAGTTAGACAGTGTTCACGCATGACAGGAGTGGTTTTGATGGCGTTGACGCTGCCCAATGCGATCGACGGCGCCGCCGGCGCGCGGACGGACAACGCCTTCTTCGAGGCCATCTGGCACGACACCGAGAGTCCCGCCACCGGCTACGTCGTCATCGACCGGCTGGTCCGCGGCGTCTCCTCGGGTGGGCTGCGGATGCGGGCCGGCTGCACCCTCGACGAGGTGCGCGGCCTGGCCCGCGGCATGACCCTCAAGGAGGGCGTGCACTACGAGCCCGGCGCGCGCTACGTCCCACTCGGCGGCGCCAAGGGCGGCATCGACTTCGACCCCTACAGCCCCGACGCCGACGCGGTGCTGCGCCGATTCCTACAGGCGATGGCCCCGATCATCGAGCAGCGCTGGACCATGGGCGAGGACTTCGGCGTCCAGCAAGCCACCGTCGACCGCATCCTCCCGGAGCTCGGGGTGAGCAACTCCATCCAGGCCGCCTACCAGGTGGTCGACGACCCGGAGGCGGCCCGCGCCCGGATGTCCACCGCGTTCTCCAGCAGCGTCGACGGCGTCACCCTCGACGAACTGGTCGGCGGTTACGGCGTCGCGCAGTCCGCGCTGGCCGCGATGCGCCGCCTCGGCATCGACCCGGCGCAGGCCACCGCGGTCATCCAGGGCTTCGGGTCGATGGGTGGCGCGACCGCCCGCTACCTCGCCCGCGCCGGGGTGAAGATCGTCGGGATCGTCGACGTCGACGGGGTGATCCACAACCCGGACGGCCTCGACGTCGAGACCCTGCTGCTGTCCCGCAGCGCCAAGGGCAACGTGGACCGGTCGCGGCTGCGCGCCGACGACCGGCAACTCGACGCCGCCGCGTGGCTGTCGCTGCCCGCCGACGTCCTGGTGCCGGCCGCCATCTCCTACTGCGTCACCGCGGACAACCAGGACCAGGTCGCCGCCCGGTTGATCGTCGAGGCCGCGAACATGCCGGTCACCGCCGACGCCGAGGCGGCGCTCACCGAGCGAGGCGTGCTGGTCTGCCCCGACTTCGTCGCCAACTCGGCCACCAACGCCTGGTGGTGGTGGGCGTTCTTCGGCGATATCGACGGCAGCCCCGAGCAGTCGTTCGCCAAGATCGCCGACCGGATGACCGCCCTCACCGACGGGGTGTTCGACGTGGCCGAAAGTCGCGACATCACGCTGCGCGCCGCCGCCTTCGAATTGGCCGCCCGCAACCTCGCCGAGATCGAGGCGACCTTCCCCACCTACCTGCCCCGCTAAGGAGAGCCCCGGATGTCCCGACTCGTCAACGGCGGCCAGGCTCTGGTCGACGCCCTGATCGCCCGCGGTGTCGACACGGTGTTCGGCATTCCCGGCACCCACAACCTGCCGATCTACTCGGCGCTGGCCCAGTCCGCCATCGCGCATGTGACGCCGCGTCACGAACAGGGCGCGGGCTACGCCGCCGACGGTTACGCGCGCGCGGCCGGCAAGCCCGGCGTCTGCCTGACGACGACGGGCCCGGCGATCCTGAACGCCGCCGCGGCCGCCGCGCAGGCCTATTCGGACTCGATCCCGGTGCTATTCATCGCCCCCGGTATGCCGCTGACGCACCCGAGCGGCCACAACGGCCTGTTGCACGAGGTGAAGAGCCAGTTCGACGCGATGAGCGCGGTCGTCGGTCACGCCCAGCGCGCCACCAGCGTCGAGGACATCCCGCACGCGGTGGACCAATGCTTCGCCGCCATGACGAGCGGCCGGCCCCGCCCGGCGTACCTGGAGCTGCCGATCGACGTGCTCGACGCCGAAGGCGCGGCCGCACCTGTGCCACTGGTCGACGCGGCCACCGCGGCGCCCTCGACCGCGGCGATCGCCCGGGCTGCCGAACTGATCGCCGCCGCGCAGCGGCCGCTGATCGTCGCCGGCGGCGGATCCAGCTCCGCCGGCGCCGCGCTGACCTCGTTCGCCGAAGCCGTCGACGCCCCGGTGCTGACCACTGCGAACGGCAAAGCCGTTGTGCCCGAGGACCATCGGCTCGCGCTGGGGGCCGGGGTTCAGTTGGAGGCCGCCCGGGATCTGGTTCGCGACGCCGACGTGGTGATCGCCGTCGGGACCGAATTGGCGCCCGCGGACTGGTGGTGGGGCCCGCCGCCGGTCACCACCCTGGTCCGGATCGACATCGACCCGATGTCGATCAACACCAACGCCACCCCGGCCGTCGGGATCGTCGGCGACGCTCGCGTCACCCTCACCGAATTGAACCGGCAGCTGACGGCGTGCTCACGCGACGGGGCCGGGCGGGCCGCGCACGGGCGGGAGACGCTGCGCGCCGAGGCGCGGTCCCGGGGCGCGGCGTATCTCGGACTGTGCGAGTCGCTGGCCGAGGTCCTCGACGAGGACGCCATCGTCGTCGCCGACCAGTCGATGTCCTGCTACTTCGGGCTGCTCGGCAACCTGCCCCGGTACCGGCCGCGCACCTTCCTGTATCCGGCGGGCCTGGGCACCCTGGGCTACGCGCTGCCCGCCGCCATGGGCGCCAAGATCGCGCAACCTCGGCGCCAGGTGATCGGCGTGCTCGGCGACGGCGGGGTGATGTTCAGCATCGCCGAACTCGCGGGCGCCGCGGCGGCCGGGCTGGCGCTGCCCATCGTCGTCGTCGACAACGGCGGCTACGGCGAGATCCGCAATGAGATGCGCGACCGTGACGGCCGCATCCTGTCGGTGGACCTGCCGTCCCCGGACTTTTCGCGGCTCGCCGAATCGCTGGGCTGCCACGGAGTTTCGGCTTCCGGCTACGCCGAGGTCGGCCCCGCGGCGCGCGAGGCGTTCCGCGCCGATCGGCCGACCCTGATCCACGTGCGCGAGCCGGAGTCCACCGAGTGAGCGCACCCGGCCTGCGGTCGTTCCGCGACCCGGCGTCGGTGGCGGTGGTCGGCGCCAGCGCCGATCCCGCCAAATGGGGTTACTGGCTCGCCCACGGAGCACTGAGGGGCGCGGGCCGGCGCACGGTCCATCTGGTGAACCGCAGCGCGGCAACGGTTCTCGGCGCAACCGCGTACCCGAGTCTGAGCGCGTTGCCCGCCACACCGGAGCTGGTCGTGCTGGCGGTGCCCGCCGCCGCGGTGAGCGGCGTCGTCGACGAGGCGCTCGCGCTCGGTGTCCGGGCGTTTCTCGGCATCACCGCGGGCGTCGGCGATGAGGCGGCTGTCGCCGCGCGGATCAGCGCGGCCGGCGGCCGGCTGGTCGGCATGAACAGTCTCGGGATCTACGACGCCGCAACCGAGCTGCAGCTGACCTGGGGAACGTTCGAGCCCGGCTCGATCGCGGTGATCTCCCAGAGCGGGCAGCTCGGCTCGGAGATCGCAAGCCTCGCCGCCCGGGCCGGCATGGGGTTGTCGCGATTCGTCTCCGTCGGCAACCAAACCGACGTGCGGGCCGTCGAATTGCTCGACGACCTCATCGAGGATCAACACACCCGGGTGGTCGCGCTGTACCTGGAGAGCTTCGCCGACGGCGCCGACCTCGTCGCCGCGATCCGGCGGCTGCGCGCCGCCGGGAAGCACACCCTGTTGCTGACCGTCGGGGCGTCGGCGGCCAGTTCCCGGCTGGCCCGCTCGCACACCGGCTCGATGACCTCGGCGCTGGATGTGGTCGACGCTGCCATGCGCGCCGCCGGCGCCACCCGGGTCCGCACCCCCGACGAATTGGTGCAGGCCGCCGCGCTGCTGGCCACCGGCGTCGTCCCGGCCGGGGACCGGGTCGCGGTGATCGGCGACAGCGGCGGGCAGACCGGTGTCGCGGCCGATCTGGTCGGCGCGGCGGGGCTGCAGGTGGCCGAGTTCTCCGCGGCGCTGCAGGATCGCCTCGCCACCCAACTTCCCACCGGGGCCGCCTGCGCCAACCCCGTCGATCTGGCCGGCGCGGGCGAGCAGGACCTGACCAACTACCTTGCCGTCGCGCAAACCGCGCTCGAATCGGGCGAAGCCGACGCCGTGCTGCTGACCGGCTACTTCGGCTGCTACGCGCTGGACAACCCGGCGAGCGCGGCCCGTGAGTCCGAGGTGGCCGCGGAGATCGCCGCGGCGGCGCAGCGGGCCGGTATCCCGCTCGCGGCGCATTCGATGGCCGACGGCGGCCCGACCGTGCAGACGCTGCGCAGCCACGGCGTCGCGGTGTACCCGACCATCGAAACCGCGGTGGGCGCGCTCGCCGCCGCCGCGCGGCTGGCCGCGGCGCCCCGCACCCCGGCCGCCCCGGCGGTCATCCTCGACCAGCCGGGTTCGGGATACCTCGCGGCGCAGGAATTCCTGCGCGGGGGTGGGATTGCGTTCCCCGCCGGCCGCCTGATCCGTGACGCTGACGCGCTGGAGTGGGCCGCCGCCGCGCTGTCGGCGCCGTACGTGCTGAAAGCGTCCTGGCTGGAACACAAGAGCGAGGCCGGCGGGGTGTCGGTCGGGCTTGCCGACGCCGACGCCTTGCGCGCCGCGTTCGCGGACATGCGGGCCGCCCTGGGCGACGGGGACTACGTCGTCGAGGAGCAGGACCTCCGCGGCGACGTGGTGGAGATGGTCGTCGGCGCCCGCAGGGACCCGCACTTCGGCCCGGTGGTTCTCGTCGGCGCCGGCGGCGTCCAGGCCGAACTGCACCGCGACACCGCGATCGAGCTGGCTCCCGTGGACCACGAGACCGCGCGCGCCATGGTCCGCCGACTGGTCTGCCACCGACTGCTCACCGGGTGGCGCGGCCGCCCGGCCACCGACATCGACGCCTTGGCCGAGGTGATCGTGGCGCTGTCCACGCTGGCCGCCGGTTGCCCGCAGATCGCCGAGATCGAGGTGAACCCGCTCCGAGTCGCCCCGGACGGCGCGGTCGCAGTCGACGCCCTCATCGTCGAAACCCTCACCCCCACACAGACCTTCGCACCAAACCCCGAAAGGACACCGCGATGAGCGAGTTCGAGCCCTGGCCGTTGACCGATGAGCAGCGCGAGATCGTGAAACTGTGTCATGACTTCGCGGAGAAGGAGATCCGGCCGCGTGGCCGCGAGGTCGACGAGGCCGACGTGGTGACCCCGGTGGACATCTTCGCCAAGGCCGCCGCGGTCGGGATCACCGATTTCATGATCGCGCAGGAGTACGGCGGCGGCGGGTACACCGATGTCTTCACCCAGTGCCTGGTCCAGGAGGAGCTGTGCTGGGGTGACCCGGGCATCGGAAACTTCGTGTGCTCCAACGGTTTCTTCTCCGACCCGCTGATGGCGCTGGGCACCGAGGCGCAGAAGCAGGAGTGGCTGCGGCCGCTGACCGGGCCGAACCCGCTGATCACCGCGCTGGCGACCACCGAGCCGGGTTCCGGTTCGGATGCGGCGTCCATCGCGACCCGGGCCGATCGGGTGGACGGCGGTTACCGGATCACCGGGCAGAAGGCGTGGATCTCCAACGCCGGGGCCGCCGACCAGTACGTGGTGTTCGCCAAGACGGACCGCAATGAGCGCTCGAAGGGCGTCACCGCGTTCCTGTTGCGCGCCGGCGCCGAGGGATTCTCCTGGGGCCAGCCGATGCGCAAGATGGGCCAGCGGGCCATCGTCTGCCGAGAACTGTTCTTCGACAACGTGTTTGTCCCCGAATCGGACCGGCTCGGCGACGAGGGCCAGGGGTTCTACGGGCTGATGGAGACCTTCGACATCTCCCGCATCGTGCTCGGCGCGGCGGCCGTCGGCGCGTCCCGAGCGGCCTACGAGTACGCGCTGTCCTACGCCCGCAACCGGACCCAGTTCGGCAAGCCGATCATCGAGCATCAGGCGGTCGCGTTCCGGCTCGCCGATATGGCGAACCGGATCGCGTCGGCTCGGCTGCTGGTGCTGCACGCCGCGCGGTTGATCGACGCGGGCGAGCCCGCCACCAGGATCGCGGCGATGGCCAAGCTGACCGCCTCGGAGACCGCCATGTTCGTCACGCACGCCGCGGTGCAGACCCTCGGCGGGTGGGGTTATTCGCGGGAGTATCCGGTGGAGCAGTGGATGCGGGATGTGAAGCTCGAGGAGATCGAGGAGGGCACCTCCGACATCATGCGGTTGGTGATCTCCCGGAATCTGTAGTTCTCAGTTGGGGCGCTGTCCCCGGTTTCGGGGTTGCCACACAACCAACGCCGTGCCCGGGGCTGGCCGCTGTCGGCCGGCCCGGGCGGCGTCGATCTCCGCGGACATCTCACGCACCCGGTTCTGCAGCGCCTCAACCTGATTGGTGAGTTCGATGATCCGCTTGATGCCGGCCAGGTTGACGCCTTCGTCCTGCGACAGCCGCTGCACCTCGCGCAGCAGCTCCACGTCGCGCTCCGAATAGCGCCGGCCTCCACCGGAACTGCGCTGCGGGCTGACCAGCCCGAGCCGGTCGTAGGTGCGCAGCGTCTGGGCGTGCATTCCGGCCAGTTCGGCCGCGACCGAGATCAGGAACGTCCGCCCCTGATCACGCGGTTCCGACGTGTTCACCGGACATCACATCCTGTTCCCAGCCCATCCGGCTCGCGGATCGAATCCGCTGGCCTTCTCGGCTGCCGCATAGGCTTGCATCGCTTCCAGCGCGTCACCCTCCAGATTGGACGGCACCGCGACCTTGACGGTGACCAGCAGGTCGCCGCTGCCGCCGCTGCGCTTGGGCACACCGCGACCGCGAACCCGCAGGATCCGGCCGTCGGCGGTGCCCTTGGGCACCCGGACGCCGACCTTTCCGTCCAGCGTCGGCACCGAAAGCGTTGTGCCCAAAGCCAGTTCGGTGAAGCTGACGGGGATAGTCAGCGTCAGGTCGTCGCCGTTGCGGCTGAAGACCTTGTCCGGGCGGACGTGCACGGTGACGTACAGGTCACCCGACGGGGCGCCCCGCAGGCCGGCTTCGCCCTGTCCGGCGAGCCGGATCCGCTGGCCGTCCTCGACCCCCGGTGGGATCCGGACATTGATGGTCCGGGTCCGGGTGGTCTGTCCGCTGCCCTTGCACTCGTCGCACGGGTGCTCGATGATCGACCCGCTGCCACGGCATTCCGCGCAGGGTTCGGAGAACCCGAACGCGCCCTGGTTGCGGTTGATCACTCCGGATCCGTTGCAGCCCGGGCAGACCTTGGGGCTGGTGCCCGGCCGGGCGCCGCTGCCGTGGCAGTTGGTGCACGGCGCGGGGCTGGTCAGCCGCAACGGCATCGCCACCCCCTTGGCGGCTTCCAGGAAGTCCAGTTCGGTTTCGGTTTCCAGGTCCTTGCCGCGCCGGGGCCGGCTGGGCCGGGGCTGGGAACCGCGACCGAACAGGCCGCCGAACAGGTCGCCGATGTTCGCCCCGCCGGACTGGCCGGCGGCGTTGAACAGGTCACCGAGGTCGAAATCGGCTCCGTCGCCGCTGAATCCGCCGAAGTTGCCGCCCTGGCCGGCGCCACCGGGGGCGCCGAAGCGGCGGCCGAAGCCACCGCCACCGGCGAAGAGCCGACGGGTCTCGTCGTACTCCTTGCGCTTGGCCGGGTCGGACAGCACATCCTTGGCTTCCGAAGCTGCCTTGTACTTCTCCTCGGCGGCGTTGTTGCCCGGATTTCGGTCCGGATGGTTCTCCGCGAGGATCTTGCGGGCAGCCCGTTTGATCTCGTCCTGGCTGGCGTCGGAGGAGACGCCCAGCTCCTTGTAGAAGTCCTTCTCAACCCATTCACGCTGGGCCACTGCGCATCACCTCCTCGCCGTCGTTGCTGATAATTTCTGTCTCACTTACGAATTCGAGGGCGATCCCTCGCCCGGTCCGGGGTCGGAGTCGCCGGCCGCCCGCTCGGCGGCGTCGACGACGGCGACCATGGCGTGGCGCAGCAGCTGCTCGCCGAGCTTGTAGCCCTTGCGCATGACGGTTCCGAGCACCGGGGCCGAGCCGTCACCGGAATGCTGCACGGCCTCGTGCACCTCCGGGTCGAACTCGTCGCCCTCCTCGCCGAACGAGCTCAACCCCAGCCCCAGCAGGGTGGTGGCCAGCTTGTCCGCGACGGCCTTCAGCGGACCCGTTTCCAGGTCGCCGTGGGCGCGGGCGCGCTCCAGGTCGTCGAGCACCGGCAGCAGTTGCGCCACCACACCGGCCTTGGCCCGGTCGATGGCGGCCTGCTGATCGCGCAGGGACCGCTTGCGGTAGTTGGCGAAGTCCGCCTGCACCCGTTGCAGATCGGCCAGCAGTTCGGCTGCCGGGTCCGGCGCGTCCGCTACCGGGTCCTCAGCCGCGGACGCCTCCGGCGCCGGCCCACTGGGGGCCGGGCCGGAAGCCGTCTCGCGAGGAGCCCCGGTCTCGGGGTCGATGCGCCGTTTGTCGGTGATGGTCACCGGCTCGTGCGAATCGTTCTCACTCACTTGTTCTCCTGGTCATCCTCGACAACCTCGGCGTCGACAACGTCGTCGGCCTGCGGGCCGGCCTGCGCGTCGGCGCTGGAGCCGCCGGCGGCCTGCTCGGCCTGGGCGGCCTCGTAGATCGCCTGGCCCAGGGCCTGACCCTGCTCGCCGAGCTTCTCCATCGCGGACTTGATCGCCGCGATGTCGGTTCCCGCCAGCGCGGACTTGGCGTCGGCGATGGCCGACTCGACGTTGCTCAGCGTGTCCGCCGGAACCTTCGATCCGCCCTCGGCTTCACGCTGCTCCTTGACGAACTTCTCCGTCTGGTAGACCAGCGACTCGGCCTGGTTTCGGACGTCGGCCTCTTCGCGGCGCTGACGGTCTTCCTCGGCGTGCGCCTCGGCGTCCTTGACCATCCGGTCGATCTCCTCCTTGGACAGGCCGGAGCCTTCCTGGATCTTGATCGTGTTCTCCTTGCCGGTGCCCTTGTCCTTGGCGGTCACGTGCACGATGCCGTTGGCGTCGATGTCGAAGGTGACCTCGATCTGCGGGACACCGCGCGGGGCCGGCGGGATGCCGGTCAGCTCGAAGGAGCCGAGCAGCTTGTTGTGCGCCGCGATCTCGCGCTCGCCCTGGAAGACCTGGATCTGCACCGACGGCTGGTTGTCGTCGGCGGTGGTGAAGGTCTCACTGCGCTTGGTCGGGATGGTGGTGTTGCGCTCGATCAGCTTGGTCATCACGCCGCCCTTGGTCTCGATGCCGAGGCTCAGCGGGGTGACGTCAAGCAGCAGAACGTCTTTCACCTCACCCTTGAGCACGCCGGCCTGCAGCGCGGCGCCCATGGCGACGACCTCGTCGGGGTTGACGCCCTTGTTGGGCTCCCGGCCGCCGGTCAGTTCCTTGACCAGCTCGGTGACCGCGGGCATCCGGGTGGAGCCGCCGACCAGCACCACGTGGTCGATGTCGCCGACGGCGATGCCGGCGTCCTTGACCACCTGCTGGAACGGGCTGCGGGTGCGATCGAGCAGATCCTGGGTGATCTTCTGGAACTCGGCGCGGGTCAGCTGCTCGTCGAGGAACAGCGGGTTCTTGTCCGCGTCGACGGTGATGTAGGGCAGGTTGATCGACGTGCTCTGCGAGGAGCTCAGTTCGATCTTGGCCTTCTCGGCGGCTTCACGCAGCCGCTGCATGGCCATCTTGTCCTTGGTCAGGTCGATGCCGGCGCTGGACTTGAACTTGTCGACCAGCCACTCGACGATCCGGTCGTCCCAGTCGTCGCCACCGAGGTGGTTGTCACCGGAGGTGGCGCGCACCTCGACGACACCGTCGCCGATCTCCAGCAGGGACACGTCGAAGGTGCCGCCGCCGAGGTCGAAGACCAGGATGGTCTGTTCCTTGCTGCCCTTGTCCAGGCCGTAGGCCAGCGCGGCCGCGGTCGGCTCGTTGACGATCCGCAGCACGTTGAGGCCGGCGATCTGGCCGGCTTCCTTGGTGGCCTGACGCTGAGCGTCGTTGAAGTACGCGGGCACGGTGATGACCGCGTCGGTGATGTCCTCACCCAGGTAGCCCTCGGCGTCGCGCTTGAGCTTCATCAGCACTCGGGCGCTGATCTCCTGAGCGGTGTAGTTCTTGCCATCGATCTCGATGGACCAGTCGGTGCCCATGTGCCGCTTGACCGAACGGATGGTCCGGTCGACGTTGGTCACCGCCTGGTTCTTGGCGGGCTGGCCGACGAGCACCTCGCCGTTGCGCGCGAACGCGACGACCGACGGGGTGGTCCGGGAGCCCTCGGAGTTCGTGACGACGACGGGGTCGCCACCCTCCAGAACCGAGACGACGGAGTTGGTGGTCCCGAGGTCGATGCCGACCGCACGAGCCATAGTTACTGCCTCCTGAATAGCTTTACTGGATCTGAGTGAACCGCGCTCAAGACTGCTCCCGCCGGGCGGCGGTTGTCAACCCTAGTTGAGTCTGTCTCACTCAAGTTTGTCGAACTGTGCAACGGGCGGCGTCTGGAATTCATTCCCGACCACCGAGGAAAGACCGGCGTGGGGCCGTGCACGCGCCCCGGAACCTCCCCATTCGGGGCTATTCGAGGTCATTCGGGGGCATTCCCATCCTGCGTGCGCTCAGATCGCACTTTTGACTGAAACCACGATCTAGCAGCACACACAATGGCGAGGCCCTGCCTGAGCGCACACTCAACGGCGCGCCTGGGCGCGGGGCGGGGCGAGCCGGTCCGTGAGTTGCGTCACCATGACTCAACTCTAAGCACCTCACGACTTGATAAACAACACCCGTCGCACCTGTCACTGCCGTCACGGCCCCGGTAGCGTGGCGAGGAACCTCCAAGGAGCGATTCAGGTGCGCACAATCAAGTCCCGGCTGGCGGTGACGGGCGCGCTGCTGGCGGTTTTGGCCCTGGCGGCGTGCAGCACGGTCATCGACGGCGATCCGAGCTGCCCGGGCTGCGGCTCCTACACCGAGCCCGAAGGCCCGACGCCGTCCCCGACGGCCGAGGCGCCCACCGCGGCGCCGGCGCCCACCCCCGTCGAACCCGCGCCCGGGCCCACCGGTCCGGCGCCGAGCGGGGAGAACCTGCCCGCAGACGCCCAGGGCCTGGTCTACATCGAGACGAAGTCCGGCAAGACCCGCTGCCAACTCAGCTCGGCCACCGTGGGTTGTGAGTCGGCCTTCGACAACGCCCCGGAGATCAACGGCTACCCGGCCAACGGTGTCAGCGTGAACAGCGCCGGGACCCTCGAGTGGATCCAGGGCAATCTCGGCGCCATCCCCACCGTCGCCCTCGACTACGCCACCTACCAGGCCGTCGGCTGGACCATCGTCGCCGACGCCAACGGCACCCGGTTCACCAACAACGGCACCGGCCACGGCATGTTCGTCGCAACCCAGGGCGTGGAATCGTTCTAACCTGGCGGGCATGGACTTCCGGGTATTCGTCGAACCGCAGCAGGGCGCCAGCTACTCCGACCAACTCGCCGTCGCCCAAGCCGCCGAATCCCTGGGCTATTCGGCGTTCTTCCGCTCCGATCACTACCTGGCGATGAGCGGCGACGGGCTGCCCGGGCCCACCGACTCCTGGGTCACCCTGGGCGCGTTGGCCCGGGAGACCAGCACCATCCGGCTCGGCACCATGGTCACCTCGGCGACCTTCCGGCACCCCGGAGTGTTGGCCATCTCAGTTGCGCAGGTCGACGAAATGAGTGGCGGCCGAGTCGATTTCGGGATCGGCGCGGGATGGTTCGAGAAGGAGCACGCCGCCTACGCGATCCCGTTCCCGCCGCTGGGCGAACGCTTCGACCGGCTCGGCGAGCAGTTGGACATCCTGACCGGGCTGTGGGGCGCCCGGGACGGCGAGACCTTCAGCTACTCCGGCGCGCATTACTCGGTGGTCGACTCCCCCGGGTTGCCCAAACCCGCGCAGCGTCCGCACCCGCCGATCATCATGGGCGGCAAGGGCCCCAAGCGGACGCCCGCGCTGGCGGCCCGATTCGCCGACGAGTTCAACATCCCGTTCGACACCCTGGAGGTGATCACCGCGCAGTTCGCCCGGGTCGCCGACGCGGTGGCCGCCGCCGGCCGGACACCGGAGTCGATGACCTACTCGGCCTGTTTCGTGGTGGCCGCCGGCCGCGACGACGCCGAAGTGGCCCGCCGCGGCGACGCGATCGGCCGCGAAGTCGACGAGCTGCGAGCCAACACGCCACTGGTGGGCACGCCGAACGAGATCGTCGACCGGCTGGGGCCGTTCATCGAGGCCGGGGTTTCTCGGGTCTACCTGCAGGTGCTGGACCTCGCCGACCTGGACCACCTCGAGCTCTTCGCCGACGGGGTTTCCTCTCAGTTCCGCTGAACCCGCGACGCCAGTGACCCCAGGACGACCGCGACAGCCGATTCGGCAACGCCAGTGACCTCAGGACGACTTCCGAACGCGCCAGTGACTGGGGGCCGATTCACGGCCCGTTTTCCGCCCTGTGGTTACCCGCGACGTCGGGTTCCGTCCTGACGTCACTGACGATGCGATGAGGCGGCCATTCGCCGTCCACCAGTCACTGGCGAACACCCGCGAATGCTCCCGGCCGCCCGCTGGTCACTGTTGTGCGGCAATCCTGCGGTTCCCGGGATCCCCCGCCCGCCGGGTTAGGATCGGGTTCGTGGCCAACGGAACCCCCGAAGATCCCTATAACGATCCCACTCAGGCGGCGAACTACGGGTACAACGACCCGACGCGGGCCCAGGACTACGGCGCCACCGAGAATTTCGGCGGCTATCAGGACCCCGGCGCGGCCGAACCGGCCCCGGAGCCCGAGCCCCGCTGGTTCAACAAGCCCGGCGTGCTGATCGCGATCGGCGCGATCTCGGCGATCATTCTGGGCCTCTGCGTGTACGCGATCGTGTCGCTGATGAGCTCGCCGGCCTCACATGAGAAGAACGACCGGATCACCCCGATCGCCCCGGCCACCTCCACCTCGGTGACCACCACCCCGTCGACGACGAGCGTCTCGCCGTCGCCCACGACGACCACCGAGGAAACGACGACCACCGAAGAGACCACGACCGAAGAAACCACCACCACCGAAGAGACCACGACCACCACCGAGGAAACGACGACGACGGAGGAGACCACCTCCTCGGAGACGTCCACCACGACGACGGCGCCCACCACGACGACCACCACGTCGGTCAGCGTGCCGCCCGGCGGTTTCCCGGCCGAGGAGCCGCCCGCCGACGGGGACCACGGCGGGCACTGAGCCCACGGCGGACACTAAGCCAGCGACGGACACTGAGCCAGCGACGCGCGTCAGCGACGCGCGTAGCCGGCGACCAGCGCCTCGGCGCTGCGCACCGCCGCCCGGCAGGCCCGGGTGGTGAACGGGTCGTTGAGCGGGTGCTCGGCGCGGCGACGCCAGCGCTGGGCCGCGGCGAACGCGGCACGCGGCCCGTCGTGCAGATCTGACGGCGCCAGGCCGAGCCGGCTGGCCGCGTCGGTCCCCGATCCGCCGATGATCCGGCGCAGTGAGGCCACCTCGTCGTCGTTCAGAGTGGTTGCGCGGGAGCGCAGTTGGCTCAACAGCCGCAGTTCCTCGAAGGCGTGGGTGTCGGCCAGCAGCGGGTCGATGTCGGCGATCACCAGCGGGGTCGCGCGAATCGGGTTGTCCGACACCACCCGTCGCAGCGACAGCAGCGCGGTGTGCGCCTTGAGCAGTTCCGAACGCTGCGCGAACTGCTGGTCGATCACGTTGCGCAGCGCCGTCAACCCGCTGCGCTCCAACAGCTCGTCGGCCAGCGCCACCGAATCCGAGACACCTGAGGACAGCAGGGTGATCGAGATCCGGATGCCGAACATGCCGAATCGCTCCAGCAGCGCGGCGCGGGTGGGTGCGTCGACCGGAATCGAATCATCCTCGCGGACAAAGCGATCCACGCTCAGCATGGCTTTGTTCAGCACCGCGGGGTCCATCGCCGCCAGCTTCTGCAGCGCGGTGAACTCGCTCTGGCGCAGCGTCCGCGCCGTCAGCGCCAACAGCCCGGACACCGGGACCACGGCCTGGCAGATGCCGGTCTTCTCCATCTCGGCTGTGAACCGGGTGGCCACCTCGCGGGCGGACAGCATGGCGTCGATGCGCCCGGCGCCGATCTCGTCGGCGCGGGAGGCCACCCCGATGACGCCGAGCGCGCCGGCCGAGCCGCCAACGAGTTCGCCGATCTGCTGCAGCAGCGCGATGTCGGCGGCGTTGAGGGTGCGCAGCAGGAACACCACCGCGTCCACCCGGGGCACGCCGTCGGTCGGCACCAGCAGCCGCAGGGTCCGCTCGGAGACGTCGCGGGACAGCGAGGAGGTGCCCGGGGTGTCGATGATGGTCGCGCCGACGAGTTCGGACGCCGGCCACTCCACGTCGAGCAGGGCGACCTGTTCGGCGTCCAGCGCGGCGAAGTCGAACGTCAGGCCGTCGGCGCGGACGATGGGCACGTTGCGCCGGCCACCCCGATAGTCCACCGCGGTGACCTTCGGGGTGGGGCCGTGCCGGAACCAGGTCACGATGCGGGTGGCTTCGGTGGCGTCGGTGGGCGCGATGTTCTCCCCCACCAGCGCGTTCACCAGGGTGGACTTGCCCGCTTTGAGGCTGCCGGCCAGCGCGATCCGGATCGGCTGGTTGAGCTGCCAGCCGATCCGGTTGAGCTGGTCGAACACGTCAGCTCGCTGCCGGTAGGCCGGTTCGCCCTGGTAGGCGCTGATTGTTGCGGCCAAAATGGCGCGCACCTGGTCGCTGGTGCTCATTGCACGAGCGAGTTTACGGCTCCGATCGTCACGCAACCACGTAGCATCGGCCGTCGTGACCGACGACCCGCAACCCTGGCACCGCACGAAGGCCGCGGTGTACGCCGCGGGCGGCCTCGGGCTGATCCTGGTCGTCGCGCTATTCGTGCTGGTGGTGCGGATGTCGGGCCAGTGGGAATCACCCGACGACAACGTCAAGCCGCCGGAGTTCGGCCGGATGACCGCGAACCTGCCCAGCTCCAGCGAGTCGCTGCTGACCAGCACGGAGTCGACCACCAGTTACACCACCGCGCCGATCTCCACCACGGAGATCGGCCTGGAGACCGGCGATCCGGCCGACCCGAGCGGCGCCGACGTCTCGGGAACCAGTGCATCCGGTGAGCCCGACGAGGACGCCCCGACGACGGCGACCACCCGCCCCCGCGGCGCCGAGGCCGACGACGAGGAATCCGAGATCACCACGACGCGCAAGCGGGCTCGCTACAACGAGACTCGGATTCTCACTCCCGGCCCGTAGCGCTCGGCGGCGCGGTCAGCTTGGCGATGTTCTCGTTGACCTGCCGCAGGATGTCGGCCTGGCGTTCGAGTTCCCGGACCCGCCCGGAACGCTCGTTCTCCTGCAGCCGGGCGGCGGCCACCGCGGCTTGCAGCGACTCGTTCAGCGACCGGGTCGCCTGGTTGGCGATCTCCCGGTAGTGGTCGCGCAGTTGGCGCTGGATGGCCTTGAGCCGGTCCCGGGACTCCTTGCCCACCACGAACGCCACATCGTCGGCGAACTTGCGCAGGTTGGCCTTGGCTTCGCCGCGGACCCGGGACATCCGGGCCTCCATCTCTTCGCGGTAGGCCTTGCGGCCGAGCAGCAGGCCCGCGCCGAGTGACAGCGGGTTGAACATGCCCAGCCCCGCCATCGAGGTGAGCATGCCGAACATCAACACGCCGCCGTAGGAGCCGCGCATGCTGGTCACCGCCTTGTGCGAGATCCCGACGGGTTTGGAGTCCATCCGGGCGATGGCGCGCAGCCCGTCGAACCCGGCGCCCATCGCGGCGGCGCTGACCTCGGGCAGGTCCACGGCGTCCATCCCGGCCTCGATGAAGGTGCGCGCCACCTCGGCGGCCAGCGCCTCGGCGCGCTGAAACGCCCAGACGAAGTTGTCGCCGACCGCGGTGGCGATGGCGTCTTCGGCCTCGGAGCCGATCTCGGCCCAGTGCAGGGTGGGGTCGCAGGAGTTCACCACGGATTCGGCGTGGTCGATGATGGCGCGGAACCGGGCCCGCAGGTCGTGGTCGACGTCGGCGGTCAGGTCGGTGATGCCGTCGTTGAGCACCTGCTGCCACAGCGCGGTGTGCGCCAGCGCGTCGGAGGCCTCCTGTTTGCGCCGTTCCAGGTCCTCGGTGAGCCGGCGGACGTCGTCGGGATCGTTGATGGCCGACAGCTCGGAGTTCACCGCGACGCCGAGATGCTCCGCGGCCGCGGAGATCTCGGCGAGCACGTGCTCGCGCACCCGGTCGTTCTCCCGGCCGAGCACCTTCTCGGACAGGAACGCGACCAGCGCCGGGAAGTTGGACTCGTTGTTGAGTTCGGCGTCGTTGGTGGCGACCGCGTGGCCGCGCAGCAGGGATGACACCGGAATGACCGGCAGGTTCAGTCCGCCGCGCTGCAGGTGCGCGACGTCGGCGGCGACGATCGCGCGCCAGTGCGGGTACAGGTCGGTTTTGGTGGCGACCACCGCGCCCAGCGGGCAGATCTCGTGAGCTTGGCGGATGAACCGCAGCTCCGGTTCGGTGAACTCCTGGCTGGTGTCGGAGATCATCAGCATGGCGTCGGCGTCGGGCAGCAGGCCCAGGGTGGCCGACAGGTGCGGTTGGCCGTGCCCGCCGACACCGGGGGTGTCGATGAAGGTCAGCCCGCCCCGCAGCAGTGGGCTGGGGGCGCCGACCTCCACCCGCAGCACCTCGCGGCCGCGGGCCTGTGGTGCCCGGCGCAGGTCGTGGCGGATCTCCTCGACCCCGATCGGGATGACCTCGGGTTCGGTCTGGCCGGGGTCCGGGGCGACCACCAGTTGCGCCGACGGCTGCTCGGCGTGGCTGACGACGGTGATCAGCGCGGTGGTCTCGTCGTCGCCGACGCGGGCCACCGGCAGGTTCAGCAGCGAGTTGAGCAGTTGGCTCTTGCCCTGCTTGAGCTGGCCGGCAATCACCACCCGAACCTGCGGGTCGGTGATCCGTTCCTTGGCCACCTGGAGCCGGGCGCGCAGGTCGCCGCGGTCGTAGAGCTCGGCGATCCGGGCGGTGTGGTCGATCAGCTCGACGATCACCCGCACCCGGCGCGGATCCTCCGGTTGAGTCACAGCGCACGCCTTTCTGACGGTGTTGGTCCCACGGTAGGCGCGGAAGCGGCGGGGACCGGGTAGGTCCCCGCCGCATCAGCGTGATCGGGTCAGAAGCCCAGCAGCCCGTGGTGGCCCGGAGCGGTCACCGCAGCCTGGTTGTCGACGGTGGTGTCGGCGCCGAACACCGACTCGCCGCCACTGTTGCCGAACAGCGAGTGGTCGCCGGTGGTCCCGAACATCGACTCCCCGCCGCTGTTGCCCAGCAGGCTCTGGCTGCCGGAGTTGCTCAACAGCGAGTGGTTGTCGTTGTCGACCAGGGTGTGGTTGCTGGTGTTGCCGGTGTAGTTGACGTTGTCGGAGTTGTCGTTGACCAACGTGGTGGTGCGGGTCTCGGTGACGGTGTGCGACTGCGAGCTGCTGCTCGAGTTGCCGGTGTCCTTGGTGATCACCGTGATGCCGCCGCCGCCCGCGTCGCCGCCGTCGGTCCGGTTGCCGATGCCGACGTCCAGCAGACCGCCGGACCCACCGCCGGCATGCCCACCGTTGCCGCCGCTGGCGTCGACGTCCTGGAAGACCGGGGCGTCGTTGTCGCGGATCACCGAACCGCTGCCGGTGTTGGTGGTGGAGCCGACGTTGGTGACGGTGCCCTCACCCTGGTTGACGGTGGCGCCCGACCCGGCGACCACGTCGCCGTTGGTGACGCTGTTTCCGTCGCCCAGGACCGCGCCGTCGCCGCTGACGATGTCGCCGCGGTTCTCGCCACCGACCACCACGCCGCCGTTGGAGGCGGTGTTGCTGGTCTTGTCGCCGAGGGTGATGTCACCGAAGCCCAGGTTGAACCCGCCCTGCTGGGAGTTGGCCCCCGAGCTCTGCACCGGGCTCATGATGGGCGTCTGGTTGTGGCTCATCAGGTCGGTGCGGTTGTTGCTGGCCAGGTCGGTGTCCGGGGCGAAGGTGTTCTGCGGGGCCCAGCTCGGCGACAGCAGGCTCGGCGAGGCGATGCTCGGCGAGTAGTCGTAGCCCTGGGAGTAGCTCGGCGCGTAATGCGACGAGTACGGGGTGTAGTCGTTGTAGCCGTAGTTGTTGGCGACCGCGCGCTGCAGTCCGGCGACCGGGTCGCTGCCCAGCGCCAGGCCCGGCATCGCGGTGCTGGCCACCGCGGTCAGCTGAGCCGGGGTGATGCCGGACAGGCCGGCGTCGCGCATGGCCTGCTCGGGGGCGAGGACGAACTGCTGGGCGGCGTTCTGGTTGCGGAAGAGGTTGAGCAGCCAGTCGACGAGAGTAAGCATCTGAGGTGCCTTTCGGTCATCCGCCGGCGGTTCCGGCGATCTGAAATACACGTTAGAACCGCGGAAAGCGCCCGGAAACGGGGTTTGATCCCGTTCCCCCAAAGCCTCCCTAGGGGCTTTAATCCCCTATGCATTAGGGGATTAGGGGGATAACTCGGGACGACGTGACGATCCCGGAATTCGCAGTGTTCACGCAGTTCAAGGGGCAAAAACGAACCCGCCCGGCCGCTCTTTCAGCAGCCGGGCGGTCGTAACGCGGGGGATTCCCGCGTATCAGGTCGTCAATTGAAGAAGTCGAGCCCCGTATGCCCCGGGTCGACATGATGGGCGTCCGCGGCCGGGTGCGCCCAATCCGAGGCGGTCCCGAACGTCGGGTCCGGCGCATGGTCGACGGACTCCTCGGCCCACACCGGTGCTGCGTCCGCGACCTGGGAGAACGCGTCCGGAAGCGTGGCGGCCAGGCCGGAGTCGACGGCCGGCGCCTCGATCGCCGGACCGCTGTCGATGACGCCGGCGGCGGCATCGTGCACGGCGGGCAGGTCGAACCCGGAGGCGCCCGGCGCGACGGCGTCGAACGCCTCGAACGCGGCGTGCGCGGCGCCCGAGGACCAGATGTTGCCGATCGTCAGATCCAGGCCCGTGGCGCCGGGCGCGGAGATCAGGTCGGGGCCGACTCCGGGCGTGGACATGGCCACCGACTCCGTCACCATCGGCAGCAGATTATTGACATCCGCGCTGGTCACACCGGCAAGGTGGGCGTTGGCGATGACCTGGTCGGGGTTGGCTGCGTACTGCGCGGCGGCCGCGGGGTCTCGGACCAGTCCCATGACGAAGTCCAGGAGTTCGTTTGCCATCTGCAGCGCTCCCTGTCTACCGAGTGCCCGCCGGATTCAGCGGTTCCTGGCAGCAATGTTAGGCAGCGCGGGCCAATCCGGGATCGGGCGCCGGCCCGCCCCCGAGACTATCCCCCTAGGGGATATCGGATTAGGGGATTGCCGGTTGTTAGGGGGACCACTACCGTGTGTGCATGGACTCATTGGGCCTTTCCCTCGGGACGACGAACATGGTGGCCGTGCGCAACGGCGCCGCTCCCCTGCGCCGACGATCGGTGCTGACGGTGTTTGCGCACCGGCCCGCCGAGGTGGGCCTGCCGGCGGAGAATCCGCAGCTGTCCGAATCGGGTCTGGTGCTGTGGGGCTTCGCCGATCGGGTCGGCGACCCGGTGCCGATGGTCGCCCCGGACGGCTCGTCGCACCGGTCCGAGCAGGTCGCCGCCGAGGCGTTGGCCGCATTGGCCCGCGCGGCCGGCGCCGGAACCGGCGCGCCGCAGAATGTCACCATCGCCCATCCCGGCCACTGGGGACCCAACGCGGTCGCCGCGCTGCGCACGGCGCTGCGCGGCCAGCCCGCGCTGAACTCCGACGGGGCGCCGCCGGAGCTGATCCCGGACACCACCGCCGCGCTGACCGCGCTGAGCAACGGCCCCGGGCTACCCGGCCAGGGAGTGGTGCTGCTGGCCGACTTCGGCGGCGCCGGGACCACCGTCGCGCTGGCCGACGCGGGCGCGGGGTTGCGGCCGGTCGGTGAGCCGCTGCGCTACCACGAACTCTCCGGCGACCTGATCGACCAGGCGCTGCTCAATCACGTGCTGGCCGGCCTGACTCCGGTCGGCCAGGGCGAGACCGGTGGCACCGCCGCGGTCGGCGCGCTGGGCCGGCTGCGCAACCAGTGCCGGGCGGCCAAAGAGCAGCTGTCGACCGACACCGTCGCGGTGATCCCCGCCGAGCACCAGGGCACGACCACCGACGTGCGGGTGACCCGCGCGGAACTGGAGAGCCTGATCGGCGGGCCGCTGGGCGGCCTGCTCAACGCGATCGGCGACCTGCTGGAACGCAATCGGGTGCCGGCGGCCAGGTTGTCCGCGGTGGCGACGGTCGGCGGCGGCGCGGCCATCCCGCTGCTGACCCAGCGGCTTTCCGAGGAACTGCGGGTTCCCGTGGTCACCCTCCCCGAACCCGCGGCGGCAGCTGCCGTCGGCGCCGCGCTGGTCTCCGAACGCGGCGCCGCCCCGGACGCGATGACCGGGATGGCCGCCATGCCGGGCGCGGCGGCCGGGCTGCCCACCGGACTGGCCCCCGCGGTCGACGATCCGTACGCCCCCACCGGAATGGCCCCGGCCGCCCCGGACTCCCCGACCGGATTGGCGCCGGCGGCGCCGGACTCCCCCACCGGGATGGCCCCGGCGTCCTGGACCAGCCAGGAGGACCCGGGCGCCCCGGACGCCACCTCGCGCGGGCTGGCCTGGTCCGAGGGCGTCCACGGCGAAGAGGAACCGGTGCCCTACACCGGCGCGGAGTACACCGCGGGCGCGGCGCGGCCCTCGGTGGAGTTCGACGCCGAGACAGAGAAGTACGACCCGGCCCCCGCAATCCCCTGGTACAAGCGTCCTCCGGTGTTGTTCGGCATCGCCGCGGTGGCCGCGATCGCGTCCGTGGGCGGGTTGGCGCTCACCCTGTCCGGCGACACCGACTCCGGGCCGGTGACCACCACCATCACACTGCCCAACGGAGAGGTCATCACCACCGCGTTGCCGCCGTCGTCGAGCGCGGTGGTCACCTACACCGGCGAGAACGGCGAGGTCACCAGTTCGATGGTGCCGCCGCCGACGACCACCGAACCGACCACCACCTCGGAAACCACCACCGAGCAGACGACGACCACCGAAGAGACCACCACGACCGAAGAGACCACGACCACCACCGAACCGACCACCACGACGCGGACCACCACCACCCAACCGACCACCACCCAACCGACCACCACGCAGCCCACGACGACCCGGCCGCCGACCACGACCCAGCCGCCGACGACCACGCAGCCACCGACGCAGCCACCCACCACCGAGGTGCCCGACACCGGTGGGGGTGACACCGGCGGTGGCGACACCGGCGGCGGCGACACGGGCGGTGGCGGCGACACCGGTGGCGACACGGGCGAGTAGGTGAGCGATCGATCCGGCGGCGGGGGGCCGGATGCGACGGCCGAACTTCCCGCCGTCGTCACGGCGGCGCTGGGCAAGGCCTCCGACGTCCCGGTCAAGCTGGTGATCGCCGGTGGCATCGACGCCGGTAAGAGCGCCGCGGCCGCCGCGGTCCGGGACACCCTGCGCGACGCGGGCCTGGACGTCCGAACCCGGCCCGACCCGGACGCGCCGTCCGGCGCGGCGTTCGTGGTCGATGACGCCGATCAACTCACCGACACCGAACTGGCCGCGCTGACCAGTCTGGCCGCCGACCCGGCGCGCACCGTGGTGGTCGCGGTGGCGCCGCGGCTGCATCATCGCCGGCTGCGGGAGCTGACCACGACGCTGGAGCGTGAACGGCCCCGGCTGCGACTCCCGGCCCGCCGCTGGACGGACCCGGTCCGGCTGGCGTCCCGGCTGCGCGGACTGGACGACGAACTGGCCGACACGCTGACGGTGCTCTCGCTGGACGACGCGCTGGGACCCGCGGATGTCGCTGCCGCCCTGGGCATTCCGCTGGATTCGGCTCGCGACCTGGTGGACCGCGGATATGCCACCGGGCTGCTGGATCCGGCGGCCCCGGGACGGGACGTGCTGCATGACGCGGCTAGCCGAGCCGTCGGCGCGCTGCGCCACCACGAGCTGGAGACCGCGCTGCTGGACTCGCAGTTGGAGATGGGCACCCTGACCGTCTCGTTGGCGGTGACGCTGGCCGAACACGGCGTCCGCGACGCGCGGTTGGCCGACCGGCTCGCCGAATCGGGCCGCGGCGCGGATCCGGTCGAGGCGGCTCGCTGCTATCGCGCGGCGCTGTCCGCCGGGGCCGGCGACGCCGACCCGCTGCCGTTCGCCGACGCCCTGGCGCTGGCCGGTGACTGCGCAGCGGCCACCCGAATCGCCGACGACCTGCTGGGCGACTCCGATCCGGGCGTGCGCGCGGCTGCGGTCCGCATCGCGGCCAGCACTGCGTGTCACGACGGGAACACCGCGCACGCCGCCGAACTGTTCGGCTGGCTGGCCGACCAACCCGCGCCACACCCCGAGGCCGAGACGGTGTCCGCCGCCACCGTGGTGGCGATGGCCGTCGGCGATCTGCCGGCCGCCCGCGCCGCCCTGCGGGCCGAGCCGTCGGGGCCGCCGACGTCAAGCGCGCGCCGCGCCCGCAATCTCGCCGAGGGCCTGCTGATGACCATCGACGAGCCCTACGGCGCGGCCATCGGCAGACTCAGTCAGGCCGTCGGCGGGCCGACCGAGGTCGCGATGCCCGACGACCCGGCGGCGCTGGCCGCGCTGACCGCGCTGCACGCCGGCGACCCGGCACGGGCCGCCGTCCTGGTCGGGCGCGACGCCGGACACAACCGATTGTTCGAGAACCGGCGGCTGCTGCTGGCGGCGTGGACACAGCTGCTCGACGGCCAGGTGACCGCCGCGGCCGCGGGCGCCGCGGCCGTCGGCGCCGACCCGCATCCCCGCGACGCGCTGTGGCTGGCCGCGCTGCAGACCGGGATCGCCCGTCGCGCGGGTGACGCGGGCGCGCTGCATCGGCATTGGCACGCCGGGATGGCGGTGCTCACCGAATACTGTCCCGACCTGTACTCGCTGCTGCCGCTGGGCGAGTTGTGGGTGGCCGCGGCGCGGCTGCGGCAGGCCGACCGGCTACGGCACCCGCTGCAGCGCGCCTTCGCGGTGCTGTCCGGTCTGGGCAATCCACCGGCGTGGTCGCTGCCGCTGCACTGGGCCGGGGTGCACGCCGCGATTCTGGCCGGCACGCCGGATTCGATGACCCCGCACGCCGCGGCGCTGTCGGCGGCGGCCGCGCACAGCGACTTCGCCCGGGCGCTGGCCGCCGGCGGCCGGGCCTGGCTGCGGGTGCTGGCCGGCCAGGTGGAGGCGGCCGAGGTGTCGGCCGCCGCCCGCGGGCTGGCGCAGTTCGGTCTGACCTGGGACGCGACCCGGCTGGCCGGCCAAGCGGCGCTCGGCGCCACCGACCCGCGGGTGTCGGCGGCGATGCTGGCGCTGGCCCGCGACCTGAAGCTCACCGTGGGCGCCGACGACCCCGCGCCGGCGGAAGCCGATCAGCCCGCCGCCCGCCCGCCGGCAGCCCGAGGCGCGGTGCTCTCCGACCGGGAGCGCGAGGTCGCGGAGTTGCTGCTGTTGGGCATGCCGTACCGAGACATCGGCGCGCAATTGTTCATTTCCGCCAAAACCGTCGAGCATCATGTGGCCCGGATCCGGCGGCGCCTGGACGCCGGGTCGCGCAGCGAGATGCTGTCCATGCTCCGCTCGATGCTCGCCCCGCAAACCTGATTTCGGGCGGCCGAGTCCGCGGCTTTCGTCCGTTCGAATCGTCGCGTGAACCGCCGGCGATTTATTGAGACGCAGGTCACCCCGGGACCGAAGTTAGGTAATCCTCGGTAGCGCAGGCAAACCGCAAAGTGTCACTATGAGCTGACAGAAGCTAAGTTACCCGTCGGTAACCACGCTCAAGTTACCCACGGGTAACTATGAATGGAGGCGCTCCATGGATCTCGAACATCTCGAGCACACGTTGTTCTGGGTGCGACTGGTTCTCGCTCTCGTCGCCACCGCCGTGGTGCTGGTGTTCGCCGCCAAGCGGGTGCTGTGGCTCACCAAGCTGATCAGCTCCGGCCAGCCCGTCAAGGACGAGAAGGGCCGCAAGAACGAGTTCGTCCGCCGCATGATCAACCAGAACAAGGAAGTCTTCGCTCAGACGAAGCTCCTCAAGTGGTCGATCCCCGGCATCGCGCACTTCTTCACCATGTGGGGCTTCTTCGTCCTCGCGACGGTGTATCTCGAGGCCTACGGCGTGCTGTTCAACCCCGAGTTCCACATCCCGCTCATCGGGCGCTGGCCGGCGCTGGGCTTCCTGCAGGACTTCTTCGCCCTCGCCGTGCTGGTCGGCATCATCGTGTTCGCGATCATCCGGATCCGGAAGAACCCCGAGGAACTCGGCCGCGAATCCCGGTTCTACGGCTCGCACAACGGCGGCGCCTGGACCATCCTGATCATGATCTTCCTGGTCATCGCGACCTACGCGGTGTTCCGCGGCGCGGCGGTCAACGTGCTCGGCGCCGACTTCCCGTACCAGTCCGGCGCCTTCTTCTCCGACGCGATGGCCAAGCTGCTCGCGCCGCTCGGCGAGACCGCCAACGTCTGGCTGGAGACCGGCGCGCTGATGGCCCACCTGGGCGTCATGCTGGCGTTCCTGCTGATCGTGCTGCATTCCAAGCATCTGCACATCGGCCTGGCCCCGATCAACGTCACCTTCAAGCGACTGCCCGACGGCCTGGGCCCGCTGCTGCCGATGGAGTACCAGGGCGAGCTGATCGACTTCGAGGACCCCGCCGAGGACGCAGTGTTCGGCCGCGGCAAGATCGAGGACTTCACCTGGAAGGGCAACCTCGACATGGCCACCTGCACCGAGTGCGGGCGTTGCCAGTCCCAGTGCCCGGCGTGGAACACCGGCAAGCCGCTGTCGCCGAAGCTGGTCATGATGAACCTGCGCGACCACCTGTTCGCCAAGGCGCCCTACATCATCGAGGGCAAGCCGATGCCGCCGGAGGACTCCGTCGACTTCGCCCATGACTCGTTCGAGCACGGCCACGGTGTGCCCGAGGACGGCTTCATCCGGATCGCGGGCTCCGGCGCGGGCCAGGCGCTGCGGCCGCTGGTCGGGACTGCCGAGCAGGGCGGCGTCATCGACCCCGACGTGCTGTGGAGCTGCACCAACTGCGGCGCCTGCGTCGAGCAGTGCCCGGTGGACATCGAGCACATCGACCACATCGTCGATATGCGCCGCTACCAGGTGATGGTCGAGTCGGAGTTCCCCTCCGAGCTGGGTGTGCTGTTCCGCAACCTGGAGAACAAGGGCAACCCGTGGGGCCAGAACGCCAAGGAGCGCACCGCCTGGATCGACGAGCTCGACTTCGACATCCCGGTCTACGGCCAGGACGTCGAGTCCTTCGAGGGCTTCGAGTACCTGTTCTGGGTCGGCTGCGCCGGGGCGTATGAGGACCGCGCGAAGAAGACCACCAAGGCCGTCGCCGAACTGCTGGCCGCCGCGGGCGTGAAGTTCCTGGTGCTGGGCGCCGGGGAGACCTGCACCGGAGACTCGGCCCGCCGCGCCGGCAACGAATTCCTGTTCCAGCAACTCGCCGGACAGAACGTGGAGACCCTCAACGAACTGTTCGAGGGGGTGGAGACCCCGCACCGCAAGATCGTCACCACCTGCCCGCACTGCTTCAACACCGTCGGCCGGGAGTACCGCCAGCTGGGCGCGGAATACACCGTGCTGCACCACACCCAGCTGCTGAACAAGCTGGTCCGGGACAAGTTGCTGGTGCCGGTGAGCCCGGTCAGCCAGGAGATCACCTACCACGATCCGTGCTTCCTGGGCCGGCACAACAAGGTCTACGAACCGCCGCGTGAGCTGGTCGAGTCCTCCGGCGCGAAGCTGGTCGAGATGCCGCGGAACAAGGACCGCGGCTTCTGCTGCGGCGCCGGCGGCGCCCGGATGTGGATGGAAGAGCACATCGGCAAGCGGGTGAACACCTCGCGCACCGAAGAGGCCATCGACACCGGCGCTTCGCAGATCGCCACCGGCTGCCCGTTCTGCCGGGTGATGATCACCGACGGCGTCGACGAGGTGGCCGCCGACCGGCAGATCGAAAAGGTCGAGGTGCTCGACGTGGCCCAGCTGCTGCTGGGTTCGCTGGATATGTCCACGGTGACGCTGCCCCCCAAGGGCGCCGCCGCCGAGGAGGCCGCCGCCCGCGAGGCCGCCAAGCCGAAGCCCGAGCCCGAGGTGGTCATCGAGGAGCCCGCCGTCGAAGAGGTCGAGGAGGCTGCGCCCGCAGCCGCCGAGGCGCCCAAGGCCGCCGCTCCGGTCAAGGGTCTGGGGATGGCCGGTGGGGCAAAGCGTCCCGGCGCGAAGAAGGCTGCGGCGGCCCCCGCCGCAGCCGCCCCGGCGCCCTCGGCTTCGGACGCCCCGGCCGCGCCCGCGGCCCCGACCAAGGGCCTCGGCATGGCTGCCGGCGCCCGCCGCCCCGGCGCCAAGAAGCCCGCGGCCGCAGCACCCGCCACTCCGGCCGCTGATGCCGCTCCGGCTGCCGCTGCCGAACCGTCGGCGCCCGCGGCTCCGGTCAAGGGCCTGGGGCTGGCCGCCGGCGCCCGGCGACCGGGCGCGAAGAAGGCCACAGCGCCTGCTGCGGCTCCGGCCGCCGCCGAGCCTGCCGCAGCTGAGCCTGCCGCCACCGAGGCTCCGGCTGCCGAGGCCCCGGCCACGGCCGAACCCACTGCGCCCGCCGAACCGGCCAAGCCCGTCGTCGGGCTCGGGCTGGCCGCCGGCGCGCGTCGACCCGGCGCGAAGAAGGTCGCAGCGCCTGCTGCGGCTCCGGCCGCCGCCGAGCCTGCCGCAGCTGATCCTGCCGCCACCGAGGCTCCGGCTGCCGAAGCCCCGGCTACGGCCGAACCCACTGCGCCCGCCGAACCGGCCAAGCCCGTCGTCGGGCTCGGGCTGGCCCCCGGCGCGCGGCGGCCCGGCAAGCGTTAAGCCAACTGCAACAGCCCAGAAAGGGCGGGCGGGTTCACACCCGCCCGCCCTTTTGGGTTTTCGGGGCCGTGGTGTCGCTCGCGCAACCTCGCCTGTGACGGTGCGGCGGGCGATCGGCGATTTTCCGCCGCACGGTCACACGGGGGACGTTGGTGACGCCCTCGCCGATCTGCGACGAAGACCTGCGGCGAAGATCCTCAGCGCACCTTGTGGAAGCTGAACGGCGTCTGGTTGATCACGCCGCCCGGGCAGTCGCCGTTGGAATCCGCCGACATCACCCCCGACATGGTGTTCAGGTTCACCGCGTAGTGCACGGTGACCGGGGCGAAGGTTCGGTCCGGACAGATCTGGCCGTCGGGCCGGGTGTAGGAGAAGTACCAAAGGCCGTTGGACTCCTGCGCCTGGGCGACCCAGCCGGCGTTGCTCGACACCAGGGTGGCGCACCCGGTCGGCAGGCAGTTGGTGGTGACGGTCACCTCGCTCATCCCGTCGCTGCCGTCCATGGCGTAGACGCCGTCCTGCAGCGCAGCTGCCGCGGGCCCCGCGCAGATCAGCGCTGTGGCTCCCGCCACAGCGAACGCGCCGAGCACCCGGGCGCCGGGTCGAACCGAAGACGAAGACAAGGAAGTTCCCACCGCGCGAAAATACCGCCCTGGCGCGGGGAAACACCTGTTCAGCGCACCCTTCTGCCGATTCGTGTCCGCCTTGTCACCAAACCGATCCCGGCCCGGAGCCGGTGGATCTCGGCAGGGATCATCCAGCTAATCGATTGGACAACCGTGGGAGAATCTTCTGCGTGACCACTCACCAGCTGCACCCGCATGCGTCGGGGCATCCGCATCACCGGCAACGGGTGTTCATGCAATCCACCAAATTGCAGAACGTCCTCTACGAGATCCGCGGACCCATCCACGACCACGCAGCCCGGCTGGAGGCCGAAGGCCACCGCATCCTCAAGCTGAACATCGGCAACCCCGCCCCGTTCGGGTTCGAGGCGCCCGACGTGATCATGCGCGACATGATCCAGGCGCTGCCCTACGCGCAGGGTTACTCCGATTCCAAGGGCATCCTCAGCGCCCGCCGCGCCGTCGTCACCCGCTACGAACTGGTCGAGGACTTCCCGCGCTTCGACGTCGACGACGTCTACCTCGGCAACGGGGTGTCCGAGCTGATCACCATGACCATGCAGGCGTTGCTGGACAACGGCGATCAGGTACTCATCCCGTCGCCGGACTACCCACTGTGGACCGCGACGACGGCGCTGGCCGGCGGCACCCCGGTGCACTACCTGTGCGATGAGACCAACGGCTGGCAGCCCGATATCGCCGACATCGAATCCAAGATCACCGACCGCACCAAGGCGCTGGTGGTGATCAACCCGAACAACCCGACCGGCGCGGTGTACAGCCGCGAGGTGCTCACCCAGCTGGCCGCCGTCGCCCGCAAGCACCAGCTGATGATCCTGGCCGACGAGATCTACGACAAGATCCTCTACGACGACGCCGAGCACATCAATATGGCGGGCGTCGCCCCCGACGTGCTGACGCTGACTTTCAACGGTTTGTCCAAGGCCTACCGGGTGGCTGGCTATCGGTCCGGCTGGCTGGTCATCACCGGTCCCAAGGAACACGCGGCCAGTTTCATCGAGGGCCTGAGCCTGCTGGCGAACATGCGGCTGTGCCCGAATGTTCCGGCGCAGCACGCGATTCAGGTCGCGCTCGGCGGGCACCAGAGCATCGACGACCTGGTGCTGCCCGGCGGACGGCTGCTCGAACAGCGCGACGTCGCCTACCAGAGCCTCAACGCCATCCCCGGGGTGTCATGCGTCAAGCCGCGCGGCGCGCTGTACGCCTTCCCCCGGTTGGATCCTGAGGTCTACGACATCGACAACGACGAGCAGCTGGTCCTCGACCTGCTGCTGCAGGAGAAGATCCTGGTCACCCAGGGCTCCGGATTCAATTGGCCGACAACCGATCACCTGCGCATCGTGACCCTGCCGTGGGCCAGGGACCTGGCCGCGGCGATCGAGCGGCTCGGTAACTTCCTGGTGAGCTACCGGCAGTAACCGCGCAGGTGGGCCACTCGCACTCCCATGCCCATTCGGGCCCGGCGCCGCTGGGCCCGCTGGCCGCGCGCATCGTGGTCGGCCTGCTGGTCGCCATCGGCGTGGTGGTGGCGGTGGGCGCCGCCGTGATGTGGCCCAGCCACCAGAAGGTCGACATCCCGCTGCCGTATCAGAGCTCCAGCGGCGGGGCAGTCAGCACCGAGAGCGGCCTGGTGCGGTCCACCGAGCTCGCCGACTGTGGAAGCCCGTCGGCGGGCCGGGTTCTCATCGGCGCCGCGGCGCCCGGGATACCGGGCGCCGGTTCGTGCGTGCAGTCCCTCATCGAGATCACCTCCGGACCGAATGCCGGCGCCAACACCCTGCTGGAGTTCACCCCCGGCCCGGGTCAGCCGAACCTCGTTGCCGGCGAACACATCCGGATCATCCGGGCGGTCGACGACGCCGGGGCCACCAGCTACGGCTTCTACGACTACGAACGGACCTGGCCGCTGGCGCTGCTCGCGCTGGCGTTCGCGATTGTGGTCGTCGCGGTGGCTCGCTGGCGTGGGCTGCGCGCCCTGATCGGGATCGTGGTGGCGTTCGGGGTGCTGGTCGTATTCCTGCTGCCGGCGCTGCGCGACGGCGCCCCCGCCGTCCCGGTCGCCCTCATCGCGTCGGCGGCGATCCTGTACGCGGTGCTCTATCTCGCGCACGGGGTGAGCCTGCGGACCAGCGCGGCGCTGCTCGGCACCCTGATGGCGCTGCTGCTGGCCGCCGGATTGTCCTGGGCCGCCATCGAACTGGCGCATCTGACGGGCCTCTCGGAGGACCAGAACGCCGAGGTCGCCGCCTACCTCGGGCACGTGTCGATCACCGGGCTGCTGCTGGCCGGCTTCATCATCGGCTCCCTCGGCGTGCTCAACGACGTCACCGTGACGCAGGCGTCGGCGGTGTTCGAGCTGGCCGAGCTGTCCGAAACCGGCTCGCGGCGGGACATCTTCACCGGGGCCATGCGGGTGGGCCGCGATCACATCGCCTCGACGGTGTACACCCTGGTGCTGGCGTACGCGGGTAGCGCGCTGCCGCTGTTGCTGCTCTTTAGTGTGGCCAACCGGTCTCTGGGGGATGTGCTGACCAGCGAGGCGGTCGCCATCGAGATCGCGCGCTCGGCCGTCGGCGGCATCGCGCTGGCATTGTCGGTGCCGTTGACCACCGCGATCGCGGCGGCCCTGGCCACCCCGGCGCGCACTGCGCGTTAGTCCGCCAACAGGTTTCGCAGGTATCCGCCGTACCCCGATTTCAGCAGCGCCTCCGCGCGACGGTCGAGCTGCTCGTCGTCGATGAAACCCATCCGCCACGCGACCTCTTCGGGGATGGAGATCTTCAGGCCCTGCCGACGCTCGATGGTGCGCACGAAATCGCTTGCGTCCAACAGTGAGTCGAAGGTGCCGGTGTCCAGCCAGGCGGTGCCACGATCGAGCACCTCCACGGCGAGCCGACCCTGCCGCAGGTAGGTCTGGTTCACCTCGGTGATCTCGTATTCACCACGCGCCGACGGCTTCAGCGACTTGGCGATCTCGACCACGTCGGCGTCGTAGAAGTACAGGCCCGGAACCGCGTAGTGCGACTTCGGGTTCTTGGGCTTCTCTTCCAGCGAGACCGCCTTGCCGTCGGCGTCGAACTCGATCACCCCGTAGGCCGTCGGGTCGGCGACCCGGTAGGCGAAGATCGCCCCGCCGTCGACGTCCTGGAATCGCCGCAGGCTGGTGCCGAGCCCGGGGCCGTAGAAGATGTTGTCCCCCAACGCCAAAGCCACGCTGTCCTCGCCGATGTGGTCGGCGCCGATCACGAACGCGCGGGCCAGCCCGTCCGGGGTGTCCTGCACCGCGTAGCTGATGCTCACGCCCAGCTCGGACCCGTCGCCGAGCAGTCGCTGGAACGCGGGCTGGTCGAAACTGGTGGTGATGATGAGGATGTCTCGGATCCCGGCCATCATCAGGGTGGACAGCGGGTAATAGATCAGCGGCTTGTCGTAGACCGGCAGCAACTGTTTGCTCGTACCCATCGTGATCGGGTAGAGCCGGGTGCCCGAGCCGCCGGCCAGGATGATGCCGCGCATCAGGCGTCCAGGTCGTCCTCGGTGAGGTCGGTGGCCCGCAGCGCCGATTCCAGATCCGGGTGGCCGAACACCGAGGTGACCTGATCGTGGACCACCCGGAACGCGCTGGCGCCGACGGCCCCGTTGTCGAAGGTCTGCTCGGCGACCACCACGCCGTCGTGCACATACAGCCGGCCGACGGTGACCGCGCCCTCCACGGTGGCGGCCCAATCTTGCAGCGCCGCCAACCCCTGGGCGGCGCCGCTCGCCGAACCGATCTCGATGTCATCGCTGGACAGCTGAACCAGCGTGTCGATATTGCGCTCGTTCAGGGCGTCGTGCCAGGCCAGCACGGTGGCGATCTCTGAAGTGCTCATTGCTTAAACCTATCTGCTCAGAACTTCATGCCGGCACGCCAGGTCGGCAGCAGTGATTCGTCGCCGAACACCTCGATGTCGGTCTCCGCGACCGGGCGGCGCCCGGTGACCACCAGCAGCAGGTCCCGGACCGGACCGCGCAGGCCCAGCTCCGCCGTCCCGTGGGTGTGCGTCCAGGTGCCGCCGCCGATCATCCACTCGCCCATCTCGCCGGGGTAGTCGGTGGCGTGCAGATGCACCCGGAACGGCAGATCCGGGACCATTCGGACCGCCGAGTCGAGCCACTCGTCGATGCAGTCGGCAGCCAGTTCCGGACGCGCCTCGAAGTCGAAGCCGCCCGCCGCGGCGGCGTCCGCGCGGTGCACCAGCAGCTCGTGCAGCCGTCGGCGTATCCACCACGGGGCCGGGCGCGGACCCCAGAATGTCCACACCATCGCCTCCGGACCGTCCTCGGTCAGCACCTCGTTGACCGCGTCCACCAGCAGCCGGGCCCCGGCGTCGAGCCAGGCGCGATCGCCCTCGGGGTCCCCTGGCGGGCGGCCGCCCGGCACCTTCGCGGGGTCGGCGGGCGCGGTGGCCCGCTCCGCGACCATCTGCGCGGCCCACAGGTTCCCGCGCCCGACATGGCGGAACAGCTGCTTGACGGTCCAACCGGGGCACGTCGGCACCGACGCGGCCTCGTCGATCACCGCGACGGTGTCACCGAACGCCCGGTTCTGGGCGAGAAACTCTGCGACGAAATCCACCCGATCAGCGTACGAGGCGCCCCAGGCAGTGCACCTGCCAATCAGCGGACTGCCAGCGGGCGACGTCCAGGCAGTTGCGGCCGTCCACGATGACCTTCGACCGCACCACCGAATCGAGTTCGGCCGGCGCGAGGTCCACGAATTCCTGCCACTCGGTGAGCACCAGCACCGCGTCGGCGTTCTCACAGGCCTCGATGACCGAGGTGGCGTAGTTCAGTGTCGGGAACACCCGGCGCGAGTTCTCCAACGCCTTCGGGTCATACACCTGCACCCCGGCGCCGTTGAGCTGAAGCAGCCCCGCCACATTGAGAGCCGGGGAATCCCGCACATCGTCGGACTCGGGTTTGAACGCCGCTCCCAGCACCGCGATGTTCGCCCCCAGCAGCGATCCACCGCAGGCGCGGGTGGCCAGCTCCACCATCCGGGCTCGGCGCCGCATATTGATGCTGTCCACCTCGCGCAGGAAGGTCAGCGCGTGGCTGGCGCCCAGTTCGCCCGCGCGCGCCATGAAGGCACGGATGTCCTTCGGCAGGCAGCCGCCGCCGAATCCCAAGCCGGCGTTGAGGAATCGCCGGCCGATGCGCGGGTCATGGCCCAGCGCATCGGCCAGCACAGTCACGTCTGCGTCCGCGGCCTCGCACACTTCCGAGATCGCGTTGATGAAAGAGATCTTGGTGGCCAGGAAGGCGTTCGCCGAGACCTTGACCAGTTCTGCGGTCTGCAGATCGGTGACCAGAAACGGCACGTCGGCGGCCAGCATCGGGGCGTAGAGCTCCCGCAGCGCGGCCTCGGCCCGGGTCGAATCCTGTTGCACACCAACGACGATGCGATCCGGTCGCAGGGTGTCCTCGACCGCGAATCCCTCCCGGAGGAACTCCGGGTTCCAGGACACCTCGACCTCGACGCTGGACAGCGCGCGGGCCCGTCGGCCCAGCTCGGCGGCGGTGCCCACCGGCACCGTCGACTTCCCGACGATCACCGCGGGCCGACTCAGACGCGGCGCGAGCTCGTCGATGACGGCGTGCACGTGCCGCAGGTCGGCGCCGAGCTCACCCTTCTTCTGCGGCGTCCCGACACCCAGGAAGTGCACGTCGGCGAAGTCCGCCGCGAGCTGGTAGTCCGTGCTGAAGGTCAGCCGGCCCGCCGCCAGGTTCTCCCGCAGCATCCGGGCCAATCCCGGTTCGTAGAAAGGGATTTCACCGGATGCGAGCTTGGCGACCTTTCCGGGGTCGATGTCGACGCCGATCACCTCGTGACCCAGCTCGGCCATCCCGGCCGCATGGGTGGCGCCGAGGTAACCGGTTCCGAATACGGCGCATCTCATGAACCCTGTATAGGAGCCGGGGATGTCCCGTCGGCGTCGCCGTCGCGATCAGAGCGCGAACGTCAGGTGACCAACAGTCAGCGATCTCCGCCCAGCGGCCAGGGCAGGAACGGGATGTCCAGGATGCCGTCGCGGGAGCTGCGTCGTTCACTCTTGTCACTCTTGCGCGACGGGTACTGCGACTCCGACTGGCGCTGCTGCGGATAACTCGGGTACTGCTGCTGCGGGTAACTGGGGTATTGCTGCTGCGGCCAGCTCGGGTACTGCTGCTGCGGCCACATCGGATTGCTCTGCGGGTACTGCGTGGTCTGCTGGTTCTGCGAGGGCTCCCACTGACGCTGCGGCGCGGGGTAGGTCTGCTGACGCTGCGGCGCGGGCGTCGGCTGCACGACCGCCGGAGCCTGCGTGACGGGTGCGGGAGCGGCGGGCGCCGGAGTCTCGATCACGGCGGCCGGCGGCTGCTGCACGGGCACCACCACCGGGGCTTCGACCGCGGCCGGAGCCTCGACCACCACGGGCGCGGGCGCCTGCACGGGAGCAGCTGCCGGGGCCGGCGCCGGGGCGTTGGCCTGAACGGTGTGCGGAGCGGACTGCTGGGCCGGCGCCTGCTGCGCGGCTGGTTCGGGCGCGGTGATGGTCTCCGGCGCGGGGACGACCGGTTCCTTCTCCAGCTGCTCGGCCGGAACGATCGCCTGGTTCGTCGGGGCCGGACGCTCATCGGCGGTCGGCCGGATGGTCACCGCCAAAGAGATCGCCAGCGCGGCGATGCCGACCACGAACACCGTCGCCAGGGTGCTTCCGACCAGCAGGAACGGCTTGCGTTCTGCCTCCTCACCGACCTCCAGCGCCTCGGCGATCTCGGCGAGTTGCCCGGAGTCCAGGTCATGCTCGCTGGCGAGCTTCGCGGCAAAGGCGGCATCGTCGGCGTCGTCAACAGCGCTGTAGGCCAGAGCGGGGCCGTCGGCGGGCTCGGTGGAAGCGGCCAGCGCCGCGGCGACCACCGAACCGGCCACCGTGCGGTCGGCCAGCGCGAACGCCATCCCGGAGGTGGTCGCCTCGAACAGCGGGGCCTGCGTGCTGGCCAGCGCGGCGCCGCGGGCCAGAGCGAGCTCCGGCTCGCTGGGCGCCACCACCGCCAGGCTGGTGGAGGATTCCAGTTCGGTCTTGATCGCTGCCACATCGACACCGGCGCCGACCACGAACACCCCGTCCGGGGAGGCCTTCAGGTCCTCCAGCCCACGCAGCATCGCACCCAGTTCGGCGACGGCGTCTGCGGTGTGCAGCTCGCGGCGCTCGACCTTGATGATCGAACCGTCGGCGTTGTCGACCACGGACAGCGTCGCAGTGTCGCGCTCCAGGAACATCAGCCCGGTGTTCTCGTAGCCCATCGCGCCACCGGCAGCAGTCGCCAGGGCCCCGGCCGAGTGCAACTCGGACACCAGCATCACGTCATCGATGCCGTTGCTCTTCAGGGCTTCGCGGAGTTCCTTGGCCGACGCGTGGTCGCGCCACGTGACACCGACCGAAAGCAAGTGGTGGCCACCCTCGACGGCGCTCTCCCGAGTGCCGAGGATCGCCGCCACGACCTGCGCGGGGGCGCTCTCCCCAGCGGGGATGGCGAACACATCGTGATCAACGGTGACGCCGTCGGCGTTCTCGCCTTCAACGAGCACCATGCGGACCGTCGTGGGTGTCATCGACACACCAAGAACGATGTCCACGGCCCCTCCAAGTCTCCGTCTTGTGCGCGCCTGAGTTGGCGCCTGCTATTTCATCGACTTCGCTGTCGCCGGCGTTACCTCCGACAACGGTGACCCGCCCGACATCCGGGCCCCGACCCGACGTCCACCCTACGCCGATAGAACCGTTTGTCGAGAGTGGCTAAATGATCGGTCGATCAGTCCCGGCGGAAGTTCAGGTAGGAACGCGACGGGGTGGGTCCACGCTGGCCCTGGTACTTCGATCCGGCCTTGTCGGAGCCATACGGATGCTCGGCGGGGCTGGTCAGCCGCAGCAGGCAGAGCTGGCCGATCTTCATGCCCGGCCAGAGCGTGATCGGCAGGTTCGCGACGTTGGACAGCTCCAGGGTGATGTGCCCGGAAAACCCCGGATCGATGAATCCCGCTGTCGAATGGGTCAGCAGCCCGAGCCGCCCGAGCGAGGATTTGCCCTCCAGGCGGCCGGCGAGGTCCTCGGGCAGGCTGCAGCGCTCCAGGGTAGCGCCGAGCACGAACTCGCCCGGGTGCAGCACAAACGGCTCGCCCTCCTTGGGCTCGACCAGGGAGGTCAGGTCATCCTGCCGCTGCGCGGGGTCGATGTGGGTGTAACGGGTGTTGTTGAAAACCCGGAAGAGATTGTCCAGCCGCACATCCACACTCGACGGCTGCAGCAGAGAATCCTCGAAAGGGTCGATGCCGAGTCGGCCGGAGGACAATTCCGCGCGGATATCGCGGTCAGAGAGCAGCACACGTGGAGCGTATCGGCTCCCGGCGGGGGATTCACGGGTGGAGGTGTGTCAAACCACCGGCTGTGCGCACTCTCGATTGGATTATCCAGATGAACGCCCACACAGCCGGTGGTTTGGCACACGAGTGCTTATGCACAGGCCTTGGGCTTGCTGACCCGTCTCCGCGGTGGCGAGGGGTGACACTGACGCGGTGGTCTATCCAGGCATTCGCTCGCGTCAGGAGTGGCATCGTCGCGGGGTGGGCCGGAATGAACTTCTCCGGGGCTTGCGGAGTGGAGCCTACGTTCGGATTCGGCGCGGTTGGTTCTCGTTACCCGGTGCGAATCCCCAAGCAGTGGAAGCAGTGAAAAGGGGCGGCGCCGTCAGTTGCATCACTGCGCTGGAGTTTCTCGGTGTCTGGGTACCGCCGCATCCACCAAAACTGCACATCCGCGGCAATGACCATTTCAACCGAGCCCATCCTGATCGGTACTGCCAGCAGTACGGGGCGCCCGAACCGGTGCGCGAGGCCACCGACGAGCCCTTTCTGGCGCTGCGCCATGCGCTGCGATGCCTGGACCATGAAGGGATCACCGTGGTGTGCGACTCGTTGTTGAACATCTCGCGGCGAGCGCTGGCCGGTGAGCCCGTCGTCGAGGTCCTTACTCCCACCGAGGTGGAAGCCGCCTTCGACGGGGCACCCGCCCACATCCGACGGTGCCTGGACCGCTGCGACGCCCGAGCGGATTCCGGCACCGAGACCATGATCCGGCTGCGGCTGCGGAGCAAGAGGGTCAAGGTGGAGCCGCAGGCGGCGATCCCCGGCGTCGGGCGGGTGGACGCCCTGGTCGGGGATCGGCTGATCATCGAGGCCGACAGCGTGGAGCATCACCTGACCGAAGCCGGCTTCCGCAAGGACCGCAGGAAGGACCGCGAAGCGGCGCGGCAGGGCCTGCTCCACATGCGCCTGACCTACCAGGACGTCGTCTACAACTGGCCGGAGACCGAGGCCGCCATCATGTCGGCGATTCGCGATGGACACCACCGCGCACCCCGACGCCGCAACGCTGTTTGATAGCCTGTGAGCCGCTCCGTGCCGATGTAGTTCAATGGCAGAACATCAGCTTCCCAAGCTGAATACGCGGGTTCGATTCCCGTCATCGGCTCCACTCTGACCAGCGCATACCCTGTTCGATCCTGTTCGACCCGACCCGTCAGGCTCACCTAGGGTCACAACTCAGACGGAACTCCTGTTCGGGCGGTCCAGGGACGACCCGGCGGCCTTGAGCGCATCGTCCTGGCTGTGCGCGTAGACCTTGAGCGGCAACGTGGCATCCGAGTGCCCGATCCACGCCGCGATCACCGCGATGGGCACACCGTCCAGGTGCATCAGCGTGGCGGCGGTGTGCCGGCCGCCGTGCAACTTGATGTGCCGCACCTTGGCCGCCTTGGCGGCGTCGGCCCAGTACCGGGAGATCACCTGAGGGTGGTACGGCTGGCCGATCTCGTTGCTGACGACGTACTCCCCCGGCCCGTAGTGCTCACCGAGGGCGAGCCGTTCGGCGGCCTGCCGTTTCTTCGCCGCCTTGAGCACCTTCACCAAGCGATCTGGCAGCGGCAGCTTCCGCCGCGATGCATCGGACTTCGGATCGTTCTCCACTACCTTGGCGCCGGCGGCGACCCGGTTGTTCGCAATCGTCAGCGTCTTCGCTTTGAGGTCGACGTCGGCCCACCGCATCCCGGCGATCTCGCCACGCCGCAGCCCGTACAGCGACAGTTCCCCAGCGTGGCCGATGCGGTGGTCGGCGAACTGCGCCCGCATCTTCTCCACCTCGGCGCGGGTGTAGGTCTCGACGTCCTTGTGTGACTTGGTGACCCTGGCGACCTTGGCGGCGACGTTGCGCTTGACGATGCCTTGCTCCTGGGCGTCGGCGAGCACCTGGCCGACGCTGACGATCACCTTGTTCACCGAGTCCGCTGACCACGGCCTGCGGGTGTTGCCCTTGGCGGTGACGGTGCCGCCGGCGACCAGATCGGCGACGAGTTGGTCGAGTTGAGCCTTGGTGAGGCGTTGTACCGCCATTTCACCGTGCCGTTCCCGCAGCGGAGCAAGATCGTATTCCAGTTTGGAAAGCGACGTCGCCCGCAAATTGTGGCGGCCGGATATGTAGTCCTCGCAGACCTGTTCGACGGTGAGTTTCGACGGAGACGCATAAGCGCCGGTGGCCGCCAGGTTCTGCAATTCCGCCAGCGTCTTCCGGGCTTCTTTCTCGGTGTGGCAATGTCGGGTGGCTGGCGTGGTGGGGCGTCCCGTGTCGCCGGGCGGGGCGGGCTTTCCCAGTGCCTGTGGGTCTTTCGTGGTTGGTCGGTCAGGGGGCCGGTGTCAGCCGAAGGCGGTGCGGATGGCCTGCCAGGCGGTGGCAATGATCGCGGCCCAGCGCCAGGTGGCGTCGATACGCAGCCGGACTTGGCGGGCACCTCGGGTGATACGGGCGGCACCGCGATGCGCCGAAGGGTGGCGCCGCGGGTGCTGCGCCTCGCGCACACCCAGCGTGTGCTGACCCGAGCCATCTCGCAGCTCGACGTGTCGTATCACGACGGTTCCGGCGCCGCGCCCCACGGCCGGGTCGCCGTCGGCGACCGGGCGCCCGACCTCACTGTCGGCGCCGCGACGGGCTGGTCGGTGCGCCTGCACGATCTGCTCGACGACGACGGCTACACGCTATTGGTGTTCGCCGATATCGACGCCGACGACCTATGCGAACGGGTGCAGGTGGCGCGGATCCCCGATCCGGCGGCTGCCGCCGCCTACGGGCTGCCCGACGGTGGCGTCGCGCTGGTCCGCCCGGACGGCTACCTGGCCTACCTCGGCGCCGAACTCGACCGCGAAGCCCTCGCCGGGCAGCTGTTCGCCGGCGACGCCAGGATCTGCCGATGAACGCCGGGACCGCGGGCGCCGCGACGGGGAACACCATGCGGGCCGTGCTGATCACCCAGTTCGGCGGCCCGGAGGTGCTGCGCGTCGTCGACGCGCCTATCCCGGCCCCGGCCCGGGTGAGGTGCTGATCCGGGTCGAAGCCGCGGGTGTCTCCTACGGCGATGTGATGAAACGGCGGGGGGACTTCGGCGAGGTCGGGTTCCCGGCCGGGATGGGCCAAGAGGTCGCCGGTGTCGTCGCGGCCGATACGCCGGGCGGGCCTGCGGTCGGCACGCGGGTGGCGGCCATGGTGGACCGCGGCTACGCCGAATACGCGCTGGCCCGGGCCGACGCGGTGCTGCCGCTGCCGGACTCCGTGGCCTTCCCGACCGCCGCGGCGCTATGGGTGCAGGGGCTCACGGCCTACCAGGCGCTGACCGACGCCGGCGGCCTCACCGAGGGCGACACCGTCCTGGTGCACGCGGCGGCCGGCGGCGTGGGCACCCTGGCCACCCAGTTGGCCCGGCTGCTCGGGGCGGCGACGGTGATCGGGACGGCGGGCACGCCGGCGAAGCGCGATCATGTGCTCGCCCACGGCGCGGATCTGGCGGTCGACTACACCGACCCGAACTGGGCCGCCGCGGTGCGGCGCGCCACCGGTGGACGCGGGGCGGATCTGGTGCTCGATTCGGTCGGCGGGACCATCTCCCGCCAGACGCTGGACTGCGTGGCGCCCTTCGGCCGGATCGTGACGTTCGGCGCGGCCAGCCGGACGCCCGCCGACTACCCGGCGATGGCGTTGATGGCGGGCAATCTGAGCGTCACCGGGTACGCGCTGCAGGGCCGGCTGGCGCATCGGGAACGCGCCGTCGAGGCGCTCCGCCGGTTGATCGGGTTCGCCGCCGACGGGCGGTTGCGGGTCGCGGTGACCGAGTACCCGCTGGAGGCCGTCGCGCACGCGCACCGAGACCTGGGCGATCGGCGAACGGTCGGAAAACTGGTGCTGCGGCCCTGACTCAACGGGCGGTGTAGATCTCGGCGCCGGTCGGGTAGCCGCCGCCCTTGGTGGTGATGTGGACGTGGTCGTAGTGGCCGTAGCCGCCGACCTGCGCGCCGCCGTCGGGCGTGTAATAGGTGTCGCGCCAGATGCAGTCCTGCAGCGCGAACCGGTCGGCGTTGGCCATCGCGAACGCCACGATCTGATCGCCGAGCGCGATGCCCTCGGCCGAGCCGTAGTTGGCGATCATCACGTCCAGCGCCAGGCCGTTGGGGTGCCAGCGCAGCGAGTCGGGCCGAACCCCGCCGATGGTGAGGATCTCGGGGAACTCCGCGCTGATCGCGCGGGCCGCCAGGATGGTCTTGACCTGCAGGCCGCTTTCCGGGGCCCGGCCGACCGGCAGGGTGTCCGGCGGCGGGTCCACCTTGCGCAGGTTGGCCATGTTGACCGCCTGCGGCGCCGCCACCATCAGGACCGACGAATCACCACCGGTGATCGTGACGCCGTCCGGGACCGGGACATCGGCGGCGACGGGCAGTGCCCCACCCCCGGCCGCCAGCAGAGCGGCCGCGGGGACAACCATCACCGCCATCAGAAACGGCGAACGCCGCCGCGTCGGCTTGGCTGATTCGTGTCGACCCACGCGGATACGATAACTGTTTGATAACGGTGAACCAATTCAAACGGAAATAATTGGCCGACCGGCATTGTCGTGGGTGACCCGATTCGGGTCACAATGCGCTATTCGGCGGGGCCGGCGGGCGCGTCGACGAGTGCCTTGACCGGGCGAACCTTGCGGTGCTCGTCACAACGCCAGCAGTTATACGACGCGTCCTCATTCGGAATGTCATTCTCGGCGCCGCAGCGCGGGCAGACGAATCGGCGACGGCCGTCGGCGACCTTTCGTTTCGCCGGTTCCGGATTGGCGTCGGGCTGGGCCAACAATGCGAATCCCGGCCCGAGCGGGCCCAGGAAAAACGCTGTCACCAGGAAGAACACGATCGGATTCAAGCCACGCTTATGCGCGATCAAGGCGGCCACCGCGCCGGCGATCAGCCAGCCGATGATCAGCAGCAACAGCGTCGGGATACCCATCCCGAGGAAGGCGTCGTCCATGTTCTCCCCTGGTAGCGGTCCGCGATCGGCGGCCGGCCGGTGTGGTCGATCCCATTGTGTACGACGTCACTGAGAGCGCCGCACACCGGTTCACAGCCGACGCCGTCACATCCCGGTCAACGCCGGAGCAAGATCACTCCCGGCGCGGTCACCCGCCGAAGGAGAAATCGGGCAGTTCGAAGATCCCGGAGTCCGTGCTCGACGAGCTCGAGCCCGACGAATCCGACGACGACGAGCCCGAGGAATCCGAGGACGACGCCGGCGGCTCGACCGGCGTCACCGGCTCCTGCACGGGAGCCTGGGCCGGCTCCTGCACCGGGGCTTGGACCGGCTCCTGCACGGGCGCTTGGACCGGCTCCTGAACCGGTGCGGGCTGCACGGGTTCGGGAACGGTCTGCACAGGCTGCTGCGGCTGCGCGTCCGAGCTGCCGGAACCGTCCGACGAGCTGGCGGGCGCGCTGGTCGGCGCGGGCACGCTGCTGGGCTCCGGCGCGGCGGCGCTGGTGGGCGCGGGGGCCTGGGTCGTCTCCGGGGCGCTGCTGGGCTCCGCCGACGGCCGGGACCGCTCGCTGGGCTTCGGCGATTCGCTCGTCTGCGGTTCTTCGCTGGGCGTCGGGGTCGACGACGTCGACCGCTCGCTCGGCTTCGTCTGCTCGCTCGATGTGGCCGACTCACTCGGCTTGGTTTCCTCGCTGGAGGTCGCCGATTCGCTGGAGGTAGCCGACTCGCTGGGCTTGGCCGGCGCGCTGGTGGTGGATTCGCCGCTGGGCGTGGCCTCGTCGCTGGGGGTGACCGAATCGCTGGGATCGACCCCGGTGGAGCCATCCGTGCCGTCGTCGTCGGGCAGCACGACGTCCTCGTCGACCGGCGGTTTCGGCTTCGGCTTGGGCGCGAAGATGTCGGTGACGTTGTTGACGGTCTCCAGCACGGTCGGGATGTGCTGGGTGTGGCGCAGCGCCTGACCGATGATCAGCGGCGTCCAGATGTCGGCGCCGGGATTGACCGCGGCGGGGGCGGTGACGCCGGGGATCGTCGCGGCGGGGATCGGCGCGCCGTTGCCGACGGTCATCGCGCCGTCGGGGAAGACCCGCACGGTCTGCGTGGCGGCGTTGGTGGCGAGGTTCGAGCTGCGGCTCAGCGCCACCGGTTGGAACGTGCGCACCGCTTCGGTCGCGTTCGGCGGCGGCAGCTCCTCGACCATGGTCCAGGCCGGGCCGTCGGGTTGCACGCCCTGACCGGGCGCCATCGGGAAGTACTTGCCGGGAACGGCGTCCTGCTGCAGCCGGATCGCCTGCTCCGACGCCGTCGGCCGGACGCTCACGGCGACCGTGACGGCCAGCAGGGCGCATCCGACGATCACCACCCCCGCGACCATGCTGCCCAGCAGCAGCGGGCCGCGGGTGCTGCCCGGTTCGTCGTCGGCGACATCCTCCAGGTAATCGACGTCGTCGGGCGGCGGGAAGTCGTAGTCGGCGACGGGCGTTCCGCCGTCCGCCTGCGAGTACGCCAGGTCGTTCTGCTCGGTGTTCGATTTCGCGTCGACCGGAATGGCGTAGGTGCCCTCGGGGTCCGTCGGGGCGGCCGGCGCGAGTCCGGTCGGCGCGTCCGCGGCCAGCGCGTCGGTTGCCGGGGCCAGCCCGGTCGCATCCGGATCCAGCGCGTCGGTCACCGGCGCCAAGCCCGTCACTTCGGGATCGGCGGCCGGGGCCAGCCCGGTGGCCTCGGGATCGGTGACCGGCGCCAAGCCGGTGGCCTCCGGATCCACCGCGGGGGCCAATCCGGTGGCGGCCTGCAGCGCCGCGGTCCGGGCTGCCCCGAGCGCCAGTTCGCCGGTCTCGCCGGCGGCCGCCAGCGCGTCGGCGCGGGGCACCGACACCACGTTCGCCAGCCCGGCGGTGACGAATTCGCCACTCAGCCGCTCGGCGAGGTCGGCGTCCGAGCAGACCAGCCGGGTGGTGACCAGCCGGTGCCCGCCCTCGGCGACGATCCGATTGGTGTCGGCGACCTGGGTGACCAACGCGGACAGCGGCTGCCCGAGCAGGTCGACGTCGGCTTGGTCGATGAGTGTGACTCCGTCGGAGGCGTCGAGCATCGCAATGCGACCCCGGCTGCCCTCAACCGACACACCGAGCATGAGTTCCATGCAGTTCGCCCCTCGCAACCGACCGCCTGACGCGGTTCACGTCTTCGGTTTCACTGTAGTCCGGGCGGGCTCGGCGCACTTTGCCCGCTGCTTTGAGTTTTCGTCCCCGCAGCCCGGCTTGTTACCGGCGAGGAACCCGTCAAACTAGGGTTTGCCGGAAAGCCCCGATCGAAAGGCGTCACCGCACACCATGTCCGAGCTCTCGCAGGCACGCTGGTGCGCGCAGTGCGGGGCTGCGCTGGGGCACACCGAGCTGTATTGCCCGTCCTGCGGCGCCGAAACCGGCACCTCACAGCTCCCGGCCGACGGCATCCGCCCGGCCGGCCGGTCGGTGCGGTGCGCCGCCTACCTGATGGACGTCGCCGCGATGATCGTCCCGGCGTTCCCCCTGTCGATCACGGCCGCGCTGCTGGATGTGCCCGAGGTGGTCTCCATGGTGGTGCCGCTGGCGTTCGTGGCGGTCTGGCTGTGGATGCAGATCTGGCTGGGGCTGATGGGCCAGTCCGCAGGCAAGGCGATGCTCGGTCTGCGGCTGGTCAACGCCGACAATCGCCCGCCCGGATTCGGTCCGACGGTGCTGCGCAGCCTGATCTTCGTCGGCACCCTGGGGTTGGCGGCGTTGCCGATGCTGGCCAGCCCCACTCCCCGGCCAGGCCTGCACGACCGGCTGACCGGTTTGACGGTCATCGACGTCGCGGCCGGAGCCAACCCGCTCGGGGACCGGCCGCACCCGGCGCTGCGGAAGGCCCAGCCATGACGACCCCGGTGACCAATCCCCGCGCGCCGGTGATCCTGGCCATGTCCGCGCTGGCGCTGACGGTGCTGGTGTTGACCGCGCTGGTGACCGTCGTGCTCAGCTACGGGCCCGAGCAGCCCGAGGCCGCGCCCGAGCCGGAGGCCGTGCTGATCGGGGTCAACGCGGTCAGTGAGCCGTTCACCTCGTCGGTGCTGAGCACCGCGGTGCTGCTGTCGGAACCGGCGCAGGCCAAGGCAGCCGAGTTGCGCCAGCAGCTGCCAGTCTCGCCGCGGCGCGGGGTGCGCCCGGCTTCGGGTCGTCAGCCCGGCCTGTACGGCGTCGGCGCCGTCGCCCCGTGCGACGTGGTGGCGCTGGCCAACGACCTGGACGCCAATCCCGGGACGGCCACACCGTGGGGCCTGGCGCTGGGCCTGACGCCCGAGCAGCTGCCGTTCTACCTGAACACGCTGACTCCGGTGGTGCTGCTCAACGACAGTTGGGTCACCCTGCACACGCCGTCCGGGCCCGAACAGGCGGTGCTGGCCGCGGGCACCGCGGTGCTGGTCGACGCGCTCGGCGTGCCCCGGACGCACTGCGCCTCCGGTTCCCCGCTGAGCCCGCCGGTCGACGCCGACCTGGGTGGCTACCGGCTGACCGGCACGACCTGGGACTACTTCGCCCGCACCGAGGTCGTCGTCGTCAAATACGCGGCCGAGGACCACGCCGGCCCGGTCACCGAGTTCACCCTGCTCAATATCGACGACGGGCAGCAGGTGACCCGTCCGGTGGGCCGCAGCATCGACCTGGGCGGCGAGACGAAACCACTTCCGGACCCCGCGGTCATGAACATCGCTTTCCAGCCGCGCTAGCCTACGAATATCGACAACCCAAGGGGCACCCTCGTGCACGAGACAACGACGCCGAACCGGCGGCCCGACGCCATCCGGGACGGCCTCGGCGCGGCGTTCGCGCTGCTGGCGCTGCTGCTGCCGTGGAACGTCCGGTTCGGATTGACCATCGAGGGCAGCGCGCACTGGATGTTCGCGCTGCTGATCATCGCGACGCTGGGAGTCTGGGCCTCGGCGCTGATCACCCATCGTCGGCTCGGTGAGGACGCGCAGCCCGAAAGTCTGTCCCGGCTGCGGTTGCTGCTGAGCACCCCGTATCTGCTGCTGGCCACCGCGGCGGTGCTGTTCAGCCTGATCGGGTCGATCGCGCTGGGCGGCAGCGGTGTCGTCGCCCCGGGCGTCGGTCCGGGAGTCTGGTTCGGCGTCGCCGGAGCGTTGCTGTGCGCGCAGCCGGTGTTCGGCGGCGGGACGACGTCGGGCCGCTGGTCGCGCAGCGCCCGGATGATCACCGACGTGTCCGTCGGCCTGGCGGTGCTGGCGGTGCTGTTCACGCTGTACTGGCGGCTGCGACGGGTGGTCCCGGACATCGTCGCCGGCGAGGCGGTCGGCCAGAACCTGGCCGTGACGGTGGCCTTCCTGCTCTACAGCGCGGTCGCGCTGGCGCCGATCCTGGTGGCCGCCCGCTGGATGCGTTCCGGCGAGGAGTCCGACCGATTGGTGGTCACCCTGCTGGGCGCGTCCACGCTGGTGGCCGGCGCCCTGGTGTGGTGGCTGCCGACCGGCCGCGAGATCGACGGCTTCCACGGCATCGCGCAGAACACCGGCGTGGCGACGGTCGGGTTCCAGGGTTACCTGGCCTGGGTCGCGGTGGCGGCCATCGTCGGACCACTGGCGTTGCTGCGGGCGGTCGGCCGGTCCGCGTCGGGAAACCTGGCCTGGCAGAACGCGACCCGCAAGGCGCTGCTGCTGATCGCGGTGTGGTCGGCGGGCTCGGCCATCCTGCGGATCACCGACCTGGTGACCGCCGGCACGTTGGGGCTGCCGGTCATGCCGTTCGACCAGACCGCGATGCTGGCATTCGACGCGCTCACCGCGCTGCTGGCCGGCTGGGTCGCGCGCAACGGCTATGACAGCCTGCCGAAGCTCGGGATGCGGGCGGTGCTGGTCGGACTGGTCACCCTGACGGTGTGCCGGGTGGTGCTCGGCATCGTCCTGGTGCCGCGGGTCGAGTCCTTCGCACCGACCGAGTACGACGACATCTTCGGCAACGACCTCTACCAGCAGATCACCTCGACGTTCGACGTGGTGTTGTGTGTGCTCGCCGCCGCGGTGCTGGGCCTGGCGCTGACGGTTCTGGGTCGCAGCCCCCGCAAACGCGTCACCGCGGGTGCGGGTGCGCGTCGTACTGCTCCGGCAGGCGCGCCCGGTTCTTCCGCGGCTTCCCCGGCCCCGGCTGCGTCGGCCGCAGCTGCGTCGGCCCCAGCTGCGCCGGCCCCAGCTGCGTCGGCCGCGCCACCTGTGTCGCGGACCGCCGAGCAGCCACGGATCGCCGGTCCCGCCATCGCCCGCCCGGCCGTGAGTTCCCAATCCGAACCCTCTGCGCCACAAGCGGATTCGCCGGCGAGCCTGCCCGAGGACGATGCGCCCCGGATCGCCGGACCGAAGATCGCCCGGCCTACCGAGACGGAGTGAGGCGATGACCGAATTGGTGACCCTGCACAACGGCGCCACCGTGGCCGAACTGGCCGACGGTTCCACCGTGGTCTCCATGCCCGACGGCAGCACCGTCATCACGGTGCTGGGCCGCACCTGGCGGGGCCACCGCCGCACCATCGGGGTGTTCTCCAGCACCGACGGTCAGTCTCGCTGGATTCCCGCGGTGGACGCGAACACCATGGCGGTGATCGGCACGGCGACGGGGTTCGTGGCCGCGCTGATCGGAACGCTCGCGGTATTGAGGCGGCCGCCGTGGCCGGACCTATCCGCCAGAACCAGCTTTGAGCGGCGAAAATAGAGCTTCCTTTGCAGAACTGACGCGGCGCTACGGTTTTGAGTTGCACTGCTACGGTTTATCTGTCATAGTTGCCGCATCAGCGCAGCGGAACACGCGGCGCACCGGCAACAAGGAGACCGACATGAGCGCCGCAGCCACCCTCGCCCAGACCGTCGATTCCTCGGATTCGACCAGTTCGGACCGCATTGAGCCGCAGTTCCGGATCGAACTCGTCCGGCACATCGGCCTGGTCCTCACGAGCTACACCGAGCGCTACAGTTTCACCGGCAGTTACCGCGAATGCCAGGACGAGATCGATTTTGTTCAGCGGCAGAACCGTCGCACCGGGTGGTGGAGCCCCCGGTCGGCCTACCGCGACAACCCCGCCGCGCTGGCCGCCAACAACGCCGCCCGCACCGCGCTGGCCCGCGAAGCCGCCCGGGCTTTCGGGCACCCGTCGGCTTGGCGGCCCCAGAACGACGAGCTCGTCGCCGCCTGACGCGACGAGCGCTTCCGGATCATCGGTCCGCGTTCGCAGGGAGCTGACGGATGCGAGAGGTGGTGGCGGGACTGCTCATCGACTCAGAAACCAGGCACGCTTGTGAGAACTGGTGGCGGAACCGCCCATCGACTGAGAAGCCAGGCGCGCTTGTGAGAAACCACGGATGCGAGTGAGAGCTGAGGGCGGCCGCTCTGCGTCGAATGGAACGTGGTGGCGGCCACAAGACGCAAAACCGCCCTGGTGTTCCACACGACGGAGAACCGCCGCCGTGGCGTCTCACTGACCTACCTCATGTCTCAAATGCATCCCAGAGATCTCAGTCGATGAGGCGCCCGGCGTCATGTCCCCAAAAGCCTCCTTGAGGGGCCTCGCTCACGCCCAATCCGGCCCGCGAACACCGGGAACGGCGTGAACAGCGGGCCCGGGAACACCGGGAACACCGGCAACACAGCTACTCCCCCAGTGCGAGCACCTCGGCGAACCCCTCCACCAGGCAGCGGTGGAAAACATCGGCGTCGGGAACAGCTCCGGCGTCGACGTCGATGCCGAACGCGCAGGTGTCGACGTAGCTGAGCAGGGTGACGTTGACGGCGGCGCCGATCGTCGGGCCGAAGGCGAACTGCTCGACGACCCGCGCCCCGGCCAGGTACACCGGCACCGGGATGCCCGGCACATCGCTGGCCAGGAAGTCGACATTGGTCAGCACCGAGCCGAGGATCGGCCGCGGCACCAGGTTCAGCGCGCCGGCGATCAGCTGGGTGTAGGGCAGCGAGCGCTCGCCACGGACCCGTCGCACCCGGCGGTGGATCCGTTCGATCCGGCGGCCCGGATCCGGCTCGCCGGCCGGCACATCGAACCGCATCAGCGTTATGTGGTTGCCGCCCATGGCATCTGCCTCGGAACGCAGACTGATCGGCATCGTCAGGTGCAGATCGCCGATGGGCGAGTCGTGATGCTCGTGGTAGCGCCGCAGGCCGCCGGTCACCCCAGCCAGAAACGCGTCGTTGAGCGCCGCGCCGCGGGCGTGCGCCACCTCGCGCAGCACCGACAACGGCGCGGTGTGGGTGGACAGTTCACGCCGCAGCGTGCGCTCCCGCATCAGCGGTGAGCCCTTGCGGTTGATCGGGCGGACCGTGCGGTACACCGACGCGGCCGTCTCGGCCGCCGAACCCGCCGCACCCAGCGGATCCCGCAGACTGTCGGCCAGCAGCCGCGGCGCCGCGGTCAGCGCCCCGGTCAGCGCCGACCCCAGCAATCCCGCGCCGTAGCGCAGCGTCTCGCGGTACTCGCCCCAGCGGTCCAGCAGTCCGAGGGCGCCCGGTTCGTCGGGCAGTTCGGGCGTCGGCGCGTCCGCGGTCAGGTCGAACAACAGCATCCCGATCTGCACGCCGCCCATCCCGTCGGTCAGCGCGTGATGCAGCTTGATGATCAGCGCGGATCGGCCCTCGGGCAGGCCGTCGACCATGGTCACCCGCCACAGCGGACGGGCGGTGTCGAAGGATTCCATCGCCTCCACCCGGCACATCGCCAGCACCGTGTCGATATCGGAGGTCCCGGGTTCCGGCGCCGAAACCCGGCGCAGGTGGTAATCCAGGTCGAAGTCCTGATCGGGATCCCAGCGCGGCGGGGCCAGCACCGGGGACGCCACCACCTTCTGCCGGAACGCCGGCAGCACCCGGGTGATCCGGTCGAACCGCAGCCGCACCGCGTCCCAATCCGGCGTCTTGTCCAGGATCAGCAGGCTGACGATCGTCGAACGCAGCCGCGGATCAGCCTCCATGGCCCAGGTGAAAGCGTCCGCATTGGTCATGAACTCAGCCATCGATCCTCCTGCGCCCAACCTAAGGCCCGGCGCTGAAATCAACGGCGGTTTAGGACCTTTCGACGACGAACGGTCCCCCGATCGGTGACCGAAGTCAGCCCCCGCTGTGGTCGGGCACCTGGATCGGGATCGGGATCGGCAAGCCCGGGATGTTCAGATGCGTCGTCGTCATCCGCGTCGTGGTGGTCGTCGTCGGCACGGTCGTGGTCGTCGTCGGCTGCGTCGTCGTGGTGGTCGGCGGCGTGGTGGTGGGTTCCGGCGTGGTGGTCGTCGGCTCCGGAGTCGTGGTCGTGGGCTCCGGCGTCGTGGTGGTCGGCTCCGGAGGCGGCGGCTCCGCCGTCGTCGGCGGGGTCCACACCGTGGTCGGCGCCGGCGGCGGTGGCGGCGCGGGCTCCTCACTCGGCGGCGGGGGTGGCGGTTCTTCGCTGGTCACCGGTGGCGGTTCGACGGTGGTGGTGGGCGCCGGGGTGTCCTCGATGGGTTTGGCGTCGTTGGCCAGGTTGTAGACCACCGCGCCGAACGCGAACAACGCGACCACGCCGGCGCCCGCGACCGCCAGACCCGGTATCCGGGATCGGCGGGCCGGGGCCGCGACGATGGGCCCGTCGTCGTCGAAGTCGACGCGCGGACGCGCGCCGTCGGGGCGGTACGGGTTCTCCGCGGCGTCGTAGTCGCTCTGATAGTCCCCGCCCTGGTAGGGCAGCGGGTCGCCGATCGCGTCCGCGTCCTCCGACCAGGCCAGCGCCTGACGGGCCTGCGTGTCGCCGGCGGCGGGCGAGCTGGCGGTGCTGGCGTCGGCGACGGCCGGGGCCAGACCGGTGGCGGCGTCCGGGGCGACGGGCGCCAGGCCGGTGGCCGCATCGGGGGCCACCGGCGCGGGGCCGGTGGGGGCGTCGGCCGACGGGCCGCGGGCGGCCATCACCGCCGCGCCCACCGAGGCGCTCAGTTCCGGGTGCGGCGTGGTCAACACGGGCGCTTGGGACAGCTGCGAAATCTGCTGGGTGACAACGGGTATCGCGGCGCCGCCGCCGATGGTGGCGACCGCCGAAACGCGCGCCCACGGGATCCGATTGCGGTCCAGGTGCTGCTGCAGCGCGCCCAGCAAACCGGTCAACGGCTCGTCGATCAGCGCCTCGAGTTCGGCGCGGGTGAATCGCACCTCCCGCCGCACGCCCCCGCCGATGCCGGAGTCGACCACCAGTGTGGTCGCGGACTCCGCCGACAACCGTTCCTTGACCCGACGGCACTCCTCACGCAGGCCGGTCAGCGGGCCGACGGCCGCGGTCGCCGAGGTGTCCGCGCCCTGGCTTTCCAGGTCGGCCAGCACCGCGGCCAGCACACCGGTGTCGATCTGATCACCGGAGAAATCCGGGTGCCGCAGCGTCTCGCCGATCGGCGCCAGCCCGGCGCCCGCGTCGACCAGGGTGATGCTGGTTCCGCTGCCACCGAAGTCCAGCAGCGCCACCACTCCCGTCGCGGGCAGCCCCGGATTGGCCTGCAGCGCGACCAGGGCGGCCGTGGCGTCGGAGACCAACCGCGGCGGCTGACGGCCGGCGGCCAGTCGCCCACCGGCCAGCGCGCGTTCCAGCGCCCGCCGCGGACCCGGACCCCAGTGCGCGGGAACCGCGACGGTCACCGGCCCGACGGGCTGGCCGCCGGGCGCCGCCATCGTGGCCAGCGCGGCAGCCAGCAACGCCTCGGCCGGGTGGGTCGAACCGTCGATCGCCACCAGCGGCACCGGGTCACCCACGCGCTCGACGAAACCGCCCAGCACCAGGCCGCTTTCGGTCAACGCCGGATTCTCGGCAGGAGCGCCCACCTCGGGCGGACGGTTGCGGAACAGGGTCAAAATCGATCGGCGGGTGACCGGCGGGTCGCCCACCCGGGCGGCCACCAGGTTCGTCGTCCCGATCGACAGTCCGACCGGGCGCGCAACACCACCGGTCGGCCCACTCATTCGGCCCACCCTAACGACCGCGGCGCCCCGGGGCGCGTGCGACACCCACCGCTCAGGGAGTTCTCAAGGACCGCCGGGGTCGACGAGCGAACAGAGGGCACTACTTCGCGATGGCGATCACCGCGCCCGGGCGCAGCCACTGCAGGATCCGGGTCAGCGTGTTCGCGTCGATCGCGACGCAGCCGGCGGTCGGCCCGTCACCACTTTCGTGCAGGAAGAACGCACTGCCCTTGCCTGGGGCCCGCTGACTGTTGACGCCCATCACCACCGCGTGCCCGTACTCGGGGATGTCCAGGTTCTCCGACGGCGGACCGGTGTCGAAATCGCAGGCGTCGGAACTGCACACCTGCATGGAGTTGTAGGTCGGGCTGTTGACGTCGCCGCTCCACCAGTGATTCGAGCCGACCTGCACATACGGCAGCGCGGTGCCCGGATTCGCCTTGGTGCCGAACGCCGAGTTCAGCGTGAATACGCCCATCGGGGTCATCATCGAGCCCTCGTAGATATTCGGCGACATCCCCGCAGACCCGATCTGGGCCGGGATCGCGGCGGCGACCGGTTGCCAGCCCGCCGCGCCACGCTGCCAGACGTCCATCTTCGCCTCGGATCCGCCGACGCCGACCACCGAGATCACCTGGGTGGCGTTGCCGACCTGCGCGGCGAACCACGGCCGGTTGTCGGCCGTGGCGGGGCCGACGGTCAGCGCGGCCAGCAGCAGGACCGCAGCCGCGCAGCACATCGATCGCAGGGCAGACATCGGTCCATGGTCTCCGCCGCCGGATCAAAGGGTCAAGTCAAGGTTGAGTCACGGTCGAAGGTGAGTACCGCGCCGGCGTCCGCGGATCTACCATTCTGAGATGGCGCCGACCATCAACGCCGATGCGGTCCGGTACCTGGAATTGCTGGGGCTGCCGCCACCACCACCGATCCCGTCGGACCCGGTGTTGGCCGGCACGGTGCTGACCGAGTGGTGGGCCCAAGTGCTGCAGTTGGCCGCCAATTGGGGTGATCCGGCCGACCTGGAGCGCGCCGCCACCGAGCAGGCCGAGCGGGATTTGAAGGCGTCCGACGCGGCGGCGAAGTTCCCGGCCAATGAGGAGGCCTCCGCGCAGCGGATGGACGCCGTCACGCAGGGCCAGTCCGGTTCGGAGTTCGCCCAGCAGATCCCGCAGCTGATCAGCGGTCTGGTCGGCGGGATCACCGGTGGACTGGGCGGTCTGACGCAGCCGCTGAGCCAATTGCCCAGCCAGCTGGGCCAGTTCGGCCAGCAGTTGGCCGAGCAGGTGTCGGGTTCCGCAGAATCCCCGCAGGGCTACGACGAGTTGCTGCCGGAAGATCTGGGCAGCCTTGGTGAGCTGGGCGATCTGGGCGATCTGGGTGACCTCGGCCTGGGCGGCGACGAGGGGTCCGACGGCGCCTCCCCGGTCGGCGCCGCGCCGACCGCGATGCTCGGTCCGCCGCCAGCGCAGTCCGCTGCCACCGTCCCGACCTCGGCCCGGTCGTTGCCCGCGGTCACTCCCACTGCGTCGGCCCCGGCGCCGACGACGACGCCGGGTGTCGGCGGGATGCCGATGATGTCGCCGGGCCCGCTGGCGTCGGCCGCCGGGTCCACACCCGACGGCGCTCCGGCGACCAAACGGGTGAGCGCGCCGGCGGTCCGCAACGGCGCGCCGGTGCAGGGCCGGATCGACCTCCCGCCCAGCGCGCCCGCGGTCACCAAGCGGGTGGACGGCAAGGTGGTCGCCACCCGCCGGGTGGTGGCCAACCCACCGTCGTCCCCAGATGCCTGACCGAGGCGCGCCTCGCGGATAGGGTTTGCGCTATGGCACGCGCGCTGCAGAAAACCGGTGGATACCTGCGGAACACCCGCGGTTACCAGGAGATCACCCGAGGATTGGGCACCCTGGACCAGGAGATTTTCGACGCGGTGGCCGGCTCCGAAACCCCGCTGCTGGACGCGGTGCTGCCGCCGCTGACTCGGGCCGCAGACCACTCCAAACTCTGGATGGGCATCGCCGCGGCGCTGGCGGCGTCCGGCAAACCGTCGCTGCGCCGCGGCGCGGTTCGCGGCCTGATCACCCTTGGGGTCACCAGCCTGGTGGCCAATCAGGGCTCCAAGCGACTGCACCGCCGGGAGCGGCCGGGCCTCGCCTCGGTGCCGCTGCCGCGCCGGATTCGCCGTCGCTACCCGACGTCGAGTTCCTTCCCGTCCGGGCATTCGGCCAGCGCCGCCGCGTTCGCGCTGGGAGTGGGCCTGGAGAGTCCGCCGGCCGGGCTGGTGATCGGCGGCCTGGCCGGTCTGGTCGGGTTGTCGCGGATCTACACCGGCGCGCACTACCCCGGCGACGTGCTGGCCGGGTTCGGCATCGGCGCGACCATCGCGGTGCTGGGCGCCAAACTCGTTCCGCCGGTGGTGGAGGCCAAGCTGCCGCGCACCGAGCCATTGCTGGTCGACACGCCGGCGCGGCCCGACGGCGCCGGCGTGGTGCTGGTGGTCAACCCGGCGTCCGGCAGCGGCACCGGTGAGCGGGTGCTGCAGCAGGTCCGCGACGAGCTGCCGGCGGTCGAGATCGTCGAGCTCGGCCCGCAGGACGACGTGTCGCAGGTGCTCCGCTCGGCGGCCGCGCGCGCCGAGGTGCTCGGCATCGCCGGTGGTGACGGCACCGTCAGCGCCGCCGCGGCGGTCGCCCTCGAGGTGGGCAAACCGCTGGCGGTGTTCCCGGCCGGCACCTTCAACCATTTCGCCAAGGACATCGGCTGCCCCACCCCCGCGCGGACCATCGCCGCGATCCGGGCCGGCTCGGTGTCCAAGGTGGACCTGATCCGGCTCAACGGCACGAACATCATCGTCAACACCGCGAGCATCGGGGCCTACCCGCAATTCGTCGCCCGCCGGGAACGGCACGAGAAGCAGGTCGGCAAACCGCTGGCCGGCGCGTACGCGCTGTGGCAGACGATGCGCAACGAGCCGCCGGTGCGGATCCGCTACGACGACAAGACCGTCGAGACGTCGCTGTTCTTCATCGGCAATTCGATCTACCTGCCGTCGGGCTTCGCCCCGTCGGTGCGCTCCCGGATGGACGACGGTCTGATCGACGTCCGGATGCTGGAGGTCGGTCAGCCGTGGGCGCGGTTCCGCATCTTCGGCGCGCTGGTCCTGGGCCGGCTGACCCGCAGCAAGCTGTACCACGAGTTGCAGGTGCCGGAATTCTCCTTCGCCGCGGTCGACGGGCCCACCCCGGTCGCGCACGACGGCGAGGTGGGGGCCGCGCTGCCGGAGGCGACGTTCACGTCGCTGTATCGGGCGCTGCCGGTGTACCGCTGGCTGAGCTGACCGGCCCACCGCGGGCGCCCCGCGGCGGGCACAACCACAGGCACAGCGCCAGGTAGAGGTAGCCGAGCGCCCACCCGGCCAGCACATCGGAGGGGTGGTGCACGTTGAGCACCACCCGGCCCAGGCCGATCGCGACGACCAGGCCGATGCCCAGCCACACCACCGTGTTGCGCCACCGCGGCGGCACGTAGCGCCCGTACACGATCAGCAGGGCGAACACGATCACCAGCAAACCCAGGGCGTGCCCTGACGGGAACGACGTGTTGTGCGCGGACACCATCTGGGTGACCGGCCGGGGCCGGTCGCCCAGGGCCTTCGCCCCCTCGGTGACCAGCCCGCTGAGCTCCACGCTGAGCACCAGGAACCACGCCGTGGAAAAGTTGCGCCGCGCCAGCTCCCGGACGATGAGCACCAGCGCCAGCACGCGCAATGCCGTCGGCGAGAAGACGATGCAGAACACATCCCAGCCGGTCACCCACCACGGGCGACTGTCGGCGACCCGGACGAACAGGTTCAGCGCGGCGTCATCGGCCCGGTTCAGCCACTCCCAGTCCTGCGTCCAGCCGAGCCACAGCACGGCGTAGAGCACGGCGGCGGCCAGCAGCGAACCGGCGGTGAGAAGTCTGCGGCGAGTCACTCGCTCACCTGTGCCACCACGAACACCCGGCGGAACGGGAAGAACGTCGTCCCGTCCGGCCGCGCGGGGTACGCCTCGGCGAGCAGCGGGATGATCGCCCGGCGGAACTCCGCCCAGGCGTCTTCCGGCAGCCGGGCCCGCACATCGGTCAGCGCGGTGCCGGAGATCCAGTCCAGCACCGGAGTCTCGCCGCGCAGCTCATGGATGTAGGTGGTCTCCCAGGCGTCGGCGACGCAGCCCGCGTCGGTGAGCGCGGCGGCGTAACCGGCCGGGGTGTCCACGACCTCACCGGTGCGGAACGCCATATCGCGCAGCGCGTCGGCGAACTCGGGGTAGCCGGCGACGGTGCGCACGGCCCGGTGCGACGGCGCGTCGAAGTTGCCTGGCACCTGCATCGCGAGCCAGGATCCGGGCGCGAGTTCGCCGGCCCACCGGGTCAGCAGCTCGGTGTGGCCGGGGATCCACTGCAGCACCGCGTTGGCCAGCACGACATCGGTGTCCGGCGCGGGACGCCACTGCGCGACGTCGCCGAGCTGGGCGTCGACGCCGCGCTCGCGGGCGGCGGCCACCATCTCCGGGGAGCTGTCGATCGCCTCGATGGCGGCGTCGGGCCAGCGTCTCGGCAACGCCGCCGTCAGGTTCCCCGGGCCGCAGCCCAGGTCGACGACGCGCCGGGGTTCGGTGGCGCCGACGCGCGCGAGCAGGTCGAAGAACGGCCGACCGCGCTGGTCGGCGAAGGCCAGATAGCTGTCCGGATTCCACATGGCATCCATCGTCCCCGACGAGGGAAGGGTGCGGCGGTGTTCCCTCGGCCAGGCGCCTCCCGGCGATAGCATCGGGAACCGTGGCCGCCGAGCACGCCGTCGAAGATCCGCTGGAACCGCCGCTGCCGATGCCGGACGTGGCCGGCGGGGAGGCGACCGCCCGCGGGTTGCCCCGCCGGCAGGACCTGACGCTGCGACAGCGCGCGGTGGTGGACGCCTCCGCGGTGGCCGATCTGGGCCTTCGGACGGCGATCGCCTCGCTGGTCGGCGCGGCGATGCTGCCACCGGTGTTCGGCGCGCTGCTGGGCCGCGGGGAGCTCGCCGCGGAACGGCGCCGGCTGGAGTTCTTCGCCGAGGTGGCCGCCGCGGGTGACGCGGACCGGTCCTTCCCCGCCCCCGACGAGCCGCCGCGGGTCAGCGTGCGACCGGCCGCGCCGCTGGCCGAGTGGGTGGCGCACGGGCGGGTGGAGCAGATCCGGTTCGCCAGTGGCTTCCGGCCGCTGAACCCGGAGATGCGTTCGCTGTGGAGCGGGTTCGGGCGCAATAACACCGTCGCGGCGCAGCACTGGCGGCACAACGACGGGCCCCGGCCGACGCTGTGCGTCATCCACGGATTCCTGGGTTCGCCGTACCTGCTCAACGGCCTGTTCTTCTCGCTGCCGTGGTTCTTCCGTTCCGGGTACGACATCGTGCTCTACACCCTGCCGTTCCACGGGTCCCGCGCGGAGAAGGGTTCCCCGTTCAGCGGCTACGGGGTGTTCGCCAACGGCCTGTCCGGGTTCGCCGAGACGATGGGCCAGGCGGTCTTCGACTTCCGCTCGCTGCTGGACTACCTGGAGCACACCGGGGTGGACCGGGTGGCGCTGACCGGAATGTCGCTGGGCGGCTACACCTCGGCGCTGATCGCCAGCGCCGACCACCGGTTGCAGGCGGTGATCCCGAACGTCCCGGTGGTCGCGCCGGAACGGCTGCTGGACACCTGGTTTCCGGCGAATCGGCTGGTGTCCTTCGGGCGACTGGCCAACGGCATCAGCCGGGAGGCCGCCGACGCCGCCGCGGCGTTCCACTCACCGCTGAACTACCGACCGCAGCCGGCCAAGGATCGCCGGCTGATCATCACCGGGCTCGGCGACCGGCTGGCGCCGCCGGAGCACGCCGAGGAGCTGTGGCGGCACTGGGACCGCTGCGCGCTGCACTGGTTCCCCGGCAACCACGTCCTGCACGTCAGCCAGCCGGACTACCTGCGCCGGATGACCCGGTTCCTCGGCCCGGTGATGTTCTAGCGAGCTCCTTCGACGCGCCGAGCGTGCGCACAGGTCCGCATTCCGCGCCGAGCGTGCGCACGGGTCCGCATTTCCCCAGGACGCAGCGAACCTACGCGCACCCTCGCGGCCCAAAACGGACTTACGCGCACCCTCGCGCGAAAATACGGACCTACGCGCACCCTCGCGGCCCAAAACGGACCTACGCGCACCTTCGGCGCTGAAACCGTCCCCGGCCAGGTGTTAGACGCGGGCCGGCTCGTCGTCGCTGGCCGGCCAGGACAGCTCGCCGAGCAGCCCGGCCGAGCCGGACCGGCCGAGCAGTCGCTCGGTCGACATCGGGTGCAGCGCGTCCAGCGCGGCGCGTTGGCGGCCCCGCACCGCGGTCAGCCCGGCCAGCGGGCCGGCCGGATCCGGCTTGTCCTCGGAGCGGATCGCCGCGCCCACGGCCAGGCCGTCGGCGCTGATCTCGGCGACGGTCCAGATCTCCGGGGAGTCCAGTGCCCACAGTTCGGCCAGCACGTCGGACAGTTCGTCGTCGACCTTGACCGCGTAGCCGCTGACGAAGCCGCTGGAGCCGTCGGTGACGGTGCGCCAGCCCTCCTTGGCCTGCGGGCCCAGCAGTTCGGGCACATCCAGTCCGCCGGTGACCATGACGGCGTCCCAGCCGAGTTCGCGGAGGTGGTCGGCGAGCCGGCGGGCTGCGGCCTCGGCGGTGCGGCGCAGCGGCAGGTTCGACGAACGCGCCCGCAGCGCGGCGAGATTCGGTCCGGCGGCCATAGTCAGGCTGACGAAGGTGCTGCGCCGGGCCGGGGTGTCGCGGCTGGCGATCCGCACCGACTCGCACTGCACGCCGTAGCGGTCCAGGTAGTCGGCGATCAAGGTCAGCGGCAATTCCTGGGCCTCTTCGTCGTCGTCGGCGCGCACCTGCAGCACCGCGGTGGTGCGGGCTTCGGTCGGCGCGTGGTCGATCACCTCGTGGGCCCCCTCACCGCCACGGCGGGTCACCATGCCCAACCGGCGGGCGGCCATGGTGGTCAGGTGCTCACCCCGCCACCACGGCAGCAGCACCAGTGCGACGGCGATCGCGACGCCGAGCACCCAGCGCTGGGTGAGGGTGTGCCACGGGTAGGCCATCGCGGCGGGCGCCGCGAACAGCGCAACCAGGCTGATCCGGGCTGTTCCCGGCCAGACCATGGTGGGTCGGCGCATGCTCACGAGACGGATTCCTCTCCATTGGCGCCCGTGCGACGGCGGGCGATGAAACCGGCGGCGATGACCGCGCAGGCCAGCAGCCCGGTGACCGCGAAGGCGATATTGCGCGGGGTGTGGTTCGGCGCCGGCTCGGGGACCGGCGCGGCGATGTTCTCGGTCTGCGGGCCGCGCGCGGCGGTCGGCAGTTCCCAGGTCAGGGCAGCGACCGGGTCGACGGTTCCGGCGCCGACGAGGTTCGACGGGTCCCGTGCGCCATTGTGCGCGGTGGCGGTGAGCCGTTCGATGACCTGTTTGGCGTTCAGATCCGGGAAACGGCTGCGGACCAGCGCGGCGATTCCGGACACGTAGGCGGTGGCGTAGCTGGTGCCGGACAGCGCGGTCAGCTTGCCCTTGTCATTGGGCGTGCCGTCGGCCAGCCCGCCGTCGGGGGCGTTGGACACCGACACGATGGATTCACCGGGCGCGGCGATGCCCACCCACGGTCCGGCCATGCTGAACGACGACGGGGATCCGTCGAGCGCCAGCGATCCGACGCTGAGCACATAGGGCTGCCACCAGGACGGCACGGACACCGCGCTGACCCCGGACCAGTCCCGCGGGTCGTTGCGATTCGCCAGTCCGCCAAGGGGATTGGACTCGCACTGGCCGATCATTCCGGTTCCGGAGCTGACGCCGTTGGTGTTGCCCGCGGCAGCGACGATCACCACGTCGCGGTCCTCGGCGGCGTACCGCAGCGCCGCGCCCAGCGCGGACTGGTCGAAGGTGTTGTCGGCCGGCAGGCAGGTGGTGACAGAAATGTTCATCACCTGGGCGCCGGAGTCGGCGGCCCGCACGATGGACTGGGCCAGCGACGCGATGTCGGCGCGGGCGCGTTCGGCGGCCGGGTCGCCGCCGTTGTCGGTCGGGGTGAACCGGGCCGAGGTCTGGCGGATGGACACCAGGGTGGCCTCCGGCGCGACCCCGGAGAAGCCGCCGGGAGCGGGCTGGCCGGCGATGATTCCGGCGACCAGGGTGCCGTGGCCGTCGCAGTCGGTCAGGCCGTCGCCGGAGCCCAGGAAGTCCCCGCCGCCGTCGACGTCGGGCAGCAGCGGACCCGGTTGCACGCCGGTGTCGATGACCGCCACCTTCTGGCCCTGTCCGCGGGAGAACTCCCACGCGCCGGTGAGGTTCAGCGCCTGCTGCGACGGGGAGACCGGGGTGGCGCTGTCGCCGCCCAGCAGTCCGGTGGTGACGCACTCGCCGCGCTGCGACATCGGCACGCCGCCGGTGCTGCCCGACGGCGGCGACGCGTCGGCGTCCACCGTCGGCGGGGTGATGGCCCCGGCCGGCGGGGCGGTCGCGGCGAGCACGCCGACCACGGCGCACACCGCCGCGGCCGGGCGAAGCACGCGGTCAATCATCGATTCAGCACCCAGGCGAAGATGCCGACCAGGTAGGCGACCACCGGGATGATGGAGGCGTCCAGGGCGGACGCCAGGAAACCGGTGACGCGGCGGGCCGGCAGCGAGTAGCTCTCCGGCTCGGCCAGCTTCGGGTTGGCGGCCACGACCACCCACACCAGGGTGGCGAGCGCGAGCACGCCGAGCACCCACCGCGCCGGGACGTAGCGGCCACCGGCGACGAACGCGGCCAGCAGCGCGACGCCCAGCAGGTACGGCTGGCTCAGCAGCCACGCCTTGCAGGCGGCGGTGTCCCAGACCCGGGCGCGCAGCACCGAACCCAGCGAGATGGCGACGACCAGGTAGACCGACCAGCCGCCGGCGGCGGGCTGCCCGGTGACCGGCAGCAGCACGGCCAGCGAGCCGAGCACGCCCAGCAGCACACCGGCGGCGATGAAGCCGGTCTGGTGGGCGTCGGCGCGCCGGACCCGGCGCGGCAGGTCGGCGAGCACCGAGCGGGCCGGCGCCGACGGGATCGGGTCACCCGGGGCGGGGATGACCGGCAGCGGCAGCCGCGCCCACATCGCGGACAGGCCGGCGGCCTGCACGGTGACCAGCAGTCCGATGACGATCAGTCCGGCGCCGAGGGAGGCCAGCGTCAAGCTCGGCCACAGCGCGGACACCGCGGCGGCGACGGTCAGCCCGCCGCCGATCACGGTCGCGGCGGTGAAGAATCCGGTCCAGCGGGTGGACAGGAACACGTTGACCAGCGCCCAGGCGGTGACGCCCGCGGCGCCCAGCAGCACCTGCGGCGCCCCGAAGGATCCGGGCACGGCCAGCATGAAGGCGGCCGCGATCGGCACGACGGCGGCGATCGCGAGTTCGTCGGCCTTGCCGCGCAGCGCCAGCGCGGCGATCACGGCGACGGCGGCCAGCGCGCTGACCGCGTACAGCCCGAGGGCGTTGTCGGCGGTCAGCCGGTGCGCGACGGCGACGCCGGTGGCGGCCAGCAGCAGCACGATGGCCGCGGCGCGGGCCAGCCGGCGGATGTCGGTCAGGCCCCAGCCGCGGCGGCGGGAGGCGGAGAAGATGACCGCCGCGTCGGCGATGTCCTCCACCACGCCGGGGGCGGCCGGGCCGGTCGACACCGGGACCAGCGCGAGCAGATCGCCGTCGACCACGCCGACGGTGTCCAGGCTGGCGTCCAGGCTGTAGGCCGCGCCGCCGATCGGCGCCAGGCTCATCCGGCGGGAGGTCTCGTCGGGCTCGGCCGCGTCCTCGCCGGACTCCGGATCGGCGGCCACCAGCCGCAGCACCGCGGGCATGATCTCCCGCAGCGGCGCCTCGGTGGGCAGCGCGATCTCCACGATCCGGCGTTCGGCCAGGATCGCGACTCGGACGATGGGCAGCACCGGCGCCGGCGACGCCGGGTTGTCCAGGGCCTGTGTCATGCGTGGTCTTCTCTCTGCTGGTGCTTGTTGGAGTTTTCAGGTGGTGCGGTCTAGACCGCGAAGTCTCGGGTCAGGCGGCTGGTTTCGAACCAGCGCCCGTTCGGCAGCGTGGCCGCCAGGTTGTCGATCGCGCAGGCGATGGCGAACGGGGTTCCGGGGGTGAAGGTGGAGACCCATTCGCCGTCGCTGGCGCGCTGCGGGCTGACCAGGATCCGCCCCGGCGCCGCGTCGACGATGCCCAGGCCCACCTCGGAGGTGGCCTGGGTCCCGTCGCGCCGGCTGCCGGCGACGATCTCGACGTAGCTGCGCTTGCCCTCGTACACCGCGGCGACGACGTCGCGGGCCCCGCGCGGGATGCCGAGCTGGGTCAGCACCTCGACGACCGGGGAACCGCGGCGCAGTTGCTCGTCGGCGACCGCGCCCGCCCGGGCCGGCAGCACGAACTCCGGGAACCGGGCTGGCGCCTTGCCGGACAGGCCGGCGGTGACGATCGGCACCAGTCCGGACGGGTCGGTGATGTCCATCGCGGTCAGCGTGATCAGCCGGCCGCTGCGCAGGGCGACCACCACGTTCCCGTCCCGCTGGGCGACCACGCCGCGCAGCAGATCGTCGGGCTCCCCGCTGGGGCCGACGAACCGCAGTTCCAGCCATCGGTCCGGGAAGCACACCGCCGACACCCATCGCGTGACGTCGGGGTTGATCCGCCCGCTTTCCCCGATCACGTTCAGTCGGCGCAGTTGCGCGCGCTGCCGCTGCGCGAAAGCGGGTTTCTCCCCCTCGTCGCGGTAGGGCGGGGTGATGGCCAGCACCCAGGGATAGGCGCCGGCCCCCACCTCGTCGGCGATGTGCCAGGCCGCCTCAACCGTCAGTTCGACGGCGTTAGCGGTCCCCACGCCGACTCAGCCCCACTTGGCGCCCTGCGCCTGGTCCCGCGCCAGCATCGACATGGTGTTCGTCTCGTGGGTGCCGGCCATCGCGCGGTAGGCGCGGACCAGCTCGTCCATCGCGGTGTTCCACTGGGCCTGCCAGGCCTGGTAGGTCATACCGCTGTCGCCCTGCCAGGACGCGTGCAGCGCGGCCTGCTCGGCGGCGATGTCGGCGCCGACGCCGGCCAGCGCGCCGGAGTATCCGCTCATCTCCGACGAGGTGCCCAGCATGGCCGGGTAGTTGTACATGATGTTGCTCATCAGGCGTGTTCCTCTCTAGGGGTTCGGGTCGGCTAGACGGCGGTGCCGTAGGCGCCGGCGTTGGCGGCATCCTGCGCGACGTAGGTGGCGCCGGCCTCGCCGAGGTTGGCCTGGGCCAGGTCCAGCAGCACGTTGACCTTGGTGGCGGCCTCCATGAAGCGGGCGTGCGCGGCCTGGAAGGCGGCCGAGGCCTCGCCCTGGTGGAAGGCCTGCGCCGAGACCGCGGACTGCTCGGCCGCGGAGATGGTGGACCGCATCAGGGCGGTCTTGGCGCCGAAGTTGGCCTCCGAAGCGACCAGCTGCGGGATGTGTGCGTCCAGGAAACTCATCGGGTGATCTCCAATCGTGTTGTGCGGGTTGGGTTCTGGTGACCGGGGCTATCCGGTCGGTGGCGCCCTCGAACCGAGGGCTCAGCGTTGCGTTTCAGGTGGAGTCTCTCCTTCCTGTCCCGCCGGCAGGTCCGACCAGTTGCCGGGCAGCAGGGGCATCTTGGCCCCGTTGCCGTACTCGTCGTCGGGCAGCGCGGTCAGTCCCGCGGCGGCTTCGGTGTCGGCGGTCGACGTGGCGCCGGCGAACGCGCCGGAGGCGCCCACCTGACCGGCGCCCTGGCGGGAGGCCTGGGCGGCGTTGGCGGCGGCGCGGGCGTCCCGGAGCCGCTGCTCCTCGGCCGCGGCGGCTGCCGCGTCGGGCATCTCGTCGGCCTCCAGGTCCGCGTACTCGTACTTGCGTCCGCGGTCCTTGATCGCGGCGCCGCGGGCCCGGCGCGCCTTGCGCTTGGCCGCGGCGGCGGCCGCCAGCGCGGCGGCCGAGGCCGGCGCGGCGATGGTCTCCGACGGCGCCTTGACGCTGTCGTGGTCGCGCAGTGTCGGGCCGACGCCTTCCTCGGGATCCATCCGGACCGCATACGCCAGCGCCGGGGCGCCGGCGGCGACCGCGGGGGCGGGCGCCGGGGCGGGGGTGGCGGTGGCGGGCGCCGGCGTGGCGGGCGCCCCGACCCCGGCCGGGCCCGGCAGCGGGGTGCCCGGCGCCACCGGGTACTGCTGCTGCTGGGTTCCGGTGTCCTCGGCCGGCACGTCGACCGGGTTGAAGTCCGGTCCGAGGTTCAGCTGGGACAGCACGCCGCCGATCACACCGAGCGCGATCGCGCCCAGCATGGGCAACCACAGCGGCGAGGTGAAAATGCCGATCCAGGTGCCCCAGCCGACCGGCTGGAAGAACGCCTGGTAGCCGGCCAGGAGCAGGAAGGGCAGTGCCGCGGACGGATTCGTGGCGAGCCACTGGATGGCGTCCAGCGGGTACTGGATCAGGTAGGCGAGTTGGTTGCCGCCGAACTCCCCGACGGTGTTCCGCAGGTAGTCCGCAAGTGCCTTGATGATCGGGTTCTGGCTCCACCAGCTCGGGGTCAGGTGGGTGGTCTGCCCGGGTTCGAGGGCCGCCTTGGCCACCATCCCGCTATCGGCCGCCATGATCATCGGCGCCGGCTGACTGGGCTGGGTGGCCGGCATCATCGCCGCGGTGGACACCGCGTCGTAGGCGCCCATGGTGGTGGCGGCCTGCACCCACATCCGGACGTAGTCGGCCTCATTGACTGCGATCGGGATGGTGTTGATGCCCAGGAAGTTGGTGGCCACCAGCACCCCGTGGATCACGTGGTTGAGCGCCAGCTCCGGCAGCGTCGGCATGGTCGCCAGCGCCGTGGTGTACGCGGCGGCGGTGGTCTGCTGCGCCGCCGCGCTGGTCGCGGCGTTGACGGCCTGTTGCTCCAGCCACGCCAGGTACGGCGTGTGCGCGGCGACATACATCTCCGCGCTTGGCCCCTGCCAGGCGCCGGTGTTCACCGCCGCCAGGATCGAGGTGAGTTCGGCTGCCGCCGTGGTGTATTCGACGCCCAGCCCGGTCCAGGCGGCCGAGGACGCCAGCATCGCCCCGGGTCCCGGGCCGCCGAAAAGCTGCGCCGAATGGACCTCGGGGGGAAACGCCATCCAGACCGGGGCGGCCATCAGACGCCGTAGGTGGAAGCGATAGCTGCGTCGCCGGTGGCATACGACGCGCCGGAGTCGGCGACGCCCATACCGGCGCGGCCCAGCTCGGTGACGCCCTGGGCGGCCACCGCATTGTGCTGGTTGCCGTGCGCGCTGAAACCGGCGGCGGTCTGCAGCGACACCGGGTCGGAGCCCGGCGGCAGCACGGCGGTGATCGCCGGGGCGGCGGCGGCGTGGGCCGCGGCCAACCGGGCGGTCAGAGATTCCACGGCGGCGCCGGCAGCGGCCAGGCCTTCGGGGATCACATGGAGTGTCATGACGGGAACTCCCCTCTCTCATCGATATTTCTTGAACTACGGGTATGGCTTCCGCTGTCGGCGCCCATGCCGAACATCGGGTTCACCAGCTGCAGATGCGTCGGCGCGTCGGCGTGGTCGAGCAGCATGGCGCGGCCGGCCGGCATCTTGGCGAACTTGTGGCCGCGGATCTTGCCTGCGTCCACCGGGTTGCCGGACAGCATCAGGGTGGTCGCCTGCAGGTCGTTGAGGCGGCGCAGCAGCGGGCTGGTCATCAGCAGGTGCCCGGAGCCGGTGGCCCGCGCGGTGACGATCACCCGCAGCCCCAGATCGGCGGCTTCGGCGAGCAGCCCCACCAGCGGCGTCCACGGCCGCTGGCCCACGAACGGGCCCGACAGCGCGGGGCTGTCCGGGATGGCGTCGACGTCGTCGATGATCAGGTAGTGGGTGCGGTCGTCTTCGCCGCCTCGGTAGGACCAGGAGGCCAGTTCGGCCGGTGTCAGCCCGGCCGGCGGCCGGCGGCGTTCGATCAGCGCGGCCAGGCCCAGCATCGCCGGGGTGACCCGGTCGATGTTGGCGGTGTACTCGTTGTCCGGGAACAGCGGTTCGTCGACCAGGTGCAGCCGGCGGTCGATCACGGTGAAGCACACCGAGTTCGACGCCGCGTTGTCGCGGACCGTGCTGATCACATGCCGCAGCAGCGTGGTCTTGCCGGATCGGACGTCGCCGAACACCATCACCAGCGGGTTCTCGGCGAAGTCCAGCGCGACCGGGTTCAGGTCCTCTTCGCGCTGGCCGATGACCACCCGCTCCGGCGGGATGAACAGCGGGGCCACCGCCGAGGGCGCCAGGTCGGCCGGCAGCAGCCGCACCGCCGGGGCGCGCCGCCCCGGGTAGCCGGCGTTGATCTCGGCGATCAGTTCCAGCTGCGGCTTGGCGAACAGGAAGTGCTCGGCGGCCATGGTGAGGCCGCGGCCCGGCTGGTCGATCGGCACCGATTCGGCCGGCCGGCGGATCGCACCGACCACCCGGACGTTGGAGTCCCGGGTGTCGGCCAGCCGCAGCTCCAGCCGGGAGCCCAGGCCGTCGCGCATGGCCAGCGGCACCTCCAGCCAGTTCGGCGTGGTCACCACGACGTGGATGCCGTAGGCCAGGCCGGAGTTCGCCAGCTCGGTCACCTTGGCCAGCAACGGGTTCCGGGTGTTGAACATATCGGAGTTGTCGCGGGAGAAGGCGTACAGGTTGTCGATGATGAGGAACACATCGCCGTAGCCGTCGGCCCAGACCGCGGAGTCGCCGGTCGCGCCGGAGCGCTGACGGGCGGCCAGCAGGGCCTCCAGTTCGCCGAAGGTGCGCCGGATCCGCTCCGGCTCCAGCGGCGAGGCGACGCTGCCGACATGCGCCAGCGAGGACATCGCGGCGAGCTTGCCGCCGCCGTAGTCCAGGCAGTAGAAGCTGACCTCGCCGGGTGCGTGCAGCGCGGCGGCCGACAGCATGAACGTCTGCAGCGCAGTCGATTTACCGGACTTGGGGCCGCCGTGGATCAGCAGGTTGCCGGCGCTGGACGCGGCGTTGAAGACCAGCGGGTCCCGACGCATCTCGAACGGCTTGTCGATCTCGCCGAGCGGCCAGCGCCGCGAATGCGCGGGCACGGCCGCGTTCGACAGCACCGTGGTCAGCGGGATCGAGGAGTCCAGCGGGGGCAGCCACAGCTCCGGGGCCTTCGGGCCGTAGGAGGCCAACTGGTCGCCGATGGTGGCGATCAGCTTGCGCGGCGGCGCGGTGTCGTAGTCGTCCTCGGCGGCGACCAGTTCGATGATGTCCTGATCGGGGTCCACCGCGCCCGCGCTGAACTGCCGCGGCTGCGGAGTGGACGGCACCACAATGGTTTTCGCGGCGCGCGGCGGCTCGTAGATGCCGTCGACGTAGGTGGCCCGGAACTTGATCGGGGCCGCGCCCGGCGCCGGCACCAGGAAGCCTTCGCCCTTGTGGTTCTTGCCGGACTCGATGTGGTACGCGTCCTCGACGCCGATGATCTGCCGGGAGATCGACGGGCTGGCCACCTTCAGACCGATCCGGTACGAGGTGTTCTTGTCGATGTCCTTGATCCTGCCGACGTCCAGGGTCTGCGACGCGAACAGCAGGTGGATCCGGAACGAACGACCCTTGCGCGCAACGTAATCGAACAGTTCGGCGTACTCGGGATGGTCGGCGAGCATCAGGGTGAACTCGTCGGCGACCACCAGCAGCGTCGGCAGCGGCGGGTAGTTGTATCCGGCGGCGGCCTCGGTCTCCATGGCCGCCTCGTACTCGGCGACCGAGTTGAACGCGCTGCCCTGGATGGCCCGGCCGGCCTCCTTGAGCAGGTTCTCCCGGCGCGCGACCTCCCCGCGCAGCGTGTCGGCGAAGCGGTCGGCCAGCGATCGCTTCTCGGTCATGTTGGAGATGACCGCGACGACCTGCGGGAAGTTGCGGAAGATGTCCGCGCCCGCTTCGCCCTTGAAATCGGCATAGATGACGATCAGCCGTTCGGCGGAATGGGTTGTCAACAGCGACAACAGGATCGACATCAAGGTCTGGGATTTGCCCGAGCCGGTCATGCCGATCATCAGGCCGTGCGGGCCCATGCCGCCCTCGGCCTCGTCCTTGAGGTCGAAGTACATCGGCTCGCCGGTGGCGGTGACGCCGATCGGCACGCGCAGTTCCTCTTCGCGGGTGCGCGGCGACCACAGCGTCGGCACGTCCAGCGAGGTGGCGTCCGGGATCTCCATCAGCGTGGTGAACGACGCGCCGTTGGTGGCCGCCGAGCGCAGCCCGGTGTGGGTGGGGTTGGAGTCCCAGCGGGCCAGCGCGCGGCCCAGGTGGTTGGCGTCCGGCGCGGACAGCGTGTCGGCGCGGTCGACCTCGGTCTCCCAGCCGCTGGCCTGCCAGCGGTCCACCCGGCCGCGGGAGACGCGCAGGATCGGTCGCTGCGGGTCGGGGTAGGCGTCCCGGCTCGGGGTGATGTCGCCGGCGACCTGGATGACGGTCACCCCGGCCAGCGGTTCGGAGAGCACCGAGGTGCTCAGGTCGTAGCCCGGGTCGTCGACGATGACGATCAGGTGCCGCAGGCCGTGGTCGTCGCCGCCGTCGAACAGCGGGCGGTCGGCCAGCGACGGGCCGATCGCGGCGATCAGCCGGTCGGTGCTGGGGCTCAGGTAGCGGGCCGGGCCGAGGCCGTCGACCGCGCCCGGGATGTCCACGTGGGCAACCCATTTCAGCCAGGACCAGTCCGGAGACTCCAGTCGCGGGCTGGCCAGCGCGATCCCGAGCACGGTCGGGTCGTGCCAGGTGACCGCCTGGGCGACCCAGGCGCGGACCGCGGCGCGGGCTTCTCCCGCGTCACCGGCGACGGTGATCCGGGAGATGCGGCTCAGGCCGAGCCCGGTGGGGGCGTCCGGCAGGGTGCGCTGCACGTCGAGCAGGGCCCGCAGCGCGCTGTGCGACACCGGCTCCAGGTCGAGTTCGTCGGCGGTGTCCTTGACCTTCAGCGGGGTGTCCAGCGGGACGTCGGCCAGGCCGGTGCGCAGCACCAGGTAGTCCGAATCGCGCGGGTCGCGTTCCCACTGCCGGCGGGTGCCGGCGTAGGTCGCCAGATCGGCCGGGTCCGGGTGCGACCACAGCAGGCCCTTGCGCTGTTCGGCGGCCTGGGCGCGGATGTTGTCCCGGACCACCGACAGGTAGCGCAGGTAGTCGGCGCGCTCCATGTCGACTTCCTCGGTGCGCATCTTGCCGTCGTTGCCGCGGTAGAGCGCGGTGGCGGCCAGCAGCAGCACGAAGGGGAAGAACAGCACCTGCGGGCTGAGCACCCGCATGCCGGTGGCGAACAGCGCGACGACCATGCCGATGATCAGGGCGACGATCAGGTACGGCAGCACCCGGCGCAGCAACGACGGCGGCACCACCCGCTGCAGTTCCGGCGGCGACTCGATGAGGATCGCGCCCTTGCGGGCGGCCGGGCGGGGCAGCCGGCGGCGGCTCTCGAAGATCAACCGACTCATGACGAAGCCCTGTTCTCGGTGAAGGTCGACGCGACCAGCGCGTCGGCGGGTGACAGTGCGGGGCCGGCCGGAAGCAGCGACAGCACCGACCACGGGGCCGGAACCGGCGCTTCGACCAGGCCCAGCGCGGCGGCGGTCTTCACGGCGTCCTCGGAATTGGCGGCCTCGATGCCGTACCGGATGCCGGTGTCGGACACCCAGAACAGCGAGCCGGTGGCCGGGGCGGTCGGCTCGTTGCCGACGGTGCGGACCAGGTAGCCGTAGCCGGGGGTGATGGCCGCGCGGCTGGCGCTGGAGCCGGCCGGGATCAGCGGCACCGCCGCCGACGGGTTGGCCACCGGCAGCAGCGAGCCGGATAGCAGCGCCAGCGAGGCGCTCGCCGCGCCGTCCGGTTTGGCCCAGGAGGCGCAGGTGATCGGCGAGTCGGCGACCGACACCAGGGTCAGCGGGTTCTGCGGGTAGGCGCCGTTGTCCAGCATCCGCGACACCGGCAGCTTCGCGATCTCGTCGGCGCCCAGCCGCGGGGGTTGGGCGAAGCCGTGCGAGTCGGTGTTGCGCAGGATGCCGGCCAGCACGCCGGAGACCGGGGCCAGGCCGTCGGGCAGCACCGCGTAGTGGTTCATGGTGTTGTCCGCGCTGAAGGACACCACCACCGAGCCGATCGGGGCGCCGCCGGGCATCGGGAAGTCCGGCGCGTCGCCGGAGCGCGGGATCGCCGGGGCCCGCAGCGGGGCGCCCTCGGGGACGGTGTTGAACAGGCCGACGGCGACGGTGCGCGGGGTCGGGGCGTCGACGCCCCAGCCCAGCGCGGAGGTGACAGCGCGGTCGTTCAGGTCGATCGCGCTGCGGCGGCCGTCCCAGAGCACCCAGGTTCCGGAGCCGTTGGCGACCAGCACGGCGGCGTCGCGGCCGAGCGGCTTGGCGCGTTCGCCGTCGCTGTCCAGCGGGCCGGCGATCACGCTGACGCCCGAGCCGGAGCCGGCGTTGCCGACGCCGTCACAGGCGGCCCAGTAGGCGTTGCGGTCGGTGTTCTGCACCATCCGCTCCGGGGCCCCCGGGATGCCGATCATCGGCCCGCGGTTGAACTTGTCGAGTTCCTTGGCGTTGACGTTCTTCGGGTCCACCGGCTTACCGGCGATCAGCCGCGCCGAGGTCAGGTTGAGCACCGGGTGCAGTTGGTCGTTGACCCGAACGTACAGCGCCGAGCTGGCCCGGTCGGCGAGCACGATGTCGTTGCCGGCGACGCCGCCGGGACGGATCAGGGAGAAAATAAAGCAGCCGATCAGGCCGGCGACGACGGCCAGCACGCCGGTGACGACGGCGCGGGATTGGCTGCGCAGCGGGTCGACCAGCATCCGGGTGTCGTGCAGCGCGACGCCGGAGGCCAGCCGGCGCATGACGAACCGCCAGCCGGTGACCTGGTGCTTGGTGACGAACCCGCGGCGGTAGACCACCTTGTCCGGGTTGGTGTTGTCCGGGGTCCGGGACGCGAATCCGCGCCGGTCGTCCTCGGGCTGGTTCTCGCTCACGGCTTGCCTCCAGCCGGCACGGCCAGGCCGAGCCCGGCCAGCAGCGGTTCGACGGCTGCGCGCACGTCGGCGGCGGTGATGGTCATCAGTGCCTCATCGGTGAAGTCGAGGGTGCCGGCCAGCTCGGAGTGGTCCAGTCGGTACTCGCGCTCCTCCTCGGAGCGCTCCACCACGTTGCGGACGAAACGGCCGTTGCCGGCGATGTCGAGGCTGCGGCGCTGGATGCCGGCGGTGTCCGGGGAACTGGACGCGGCCAGGTGCGCGAACAGCCGCTCCAGATCGTCGAGGGCGGCCTGCTCGAACACGCTGTCGCGCTGGGCGGCCATCGCCCCGGCGATCTCGGCCAGTTCGGCGGGGTTGTACGACGGGAAGTCGATGCTGCGGGTGAAACGCGACCGCAGACCCTCGTTGGTGTCCAGGAACCGGTCCAGGTCGGCGCGGTAGCCGGCGATGATGACGACCAGCCGATCGCGGTCGTTCTCCATCCGGGCTAGCAGCGTGTCGATGGCGACCAGGCCGAAGTCGTTCTTGGCGCCGGTGGCGACCAGCGCGTACGCCTCGTCGAGGAACAGCACGCCGTCCAGCGCGCTGTCGATGATCGCGTTGGTCTTGGCCTCGGTCTCACCGATGTGCTGGCCGATCAGGTCGGCGCGGTGGACCTCGCGCACGTTTTCCCGCTTGAGCAGTCCGAGGCCGCAGTAGATCTTGGCGACCACGCGGGCGATGGTGGTCTTACCGGTTCCGGGCGGGCCGGCGAACACCAGGTGGTTGGTGCGCTGGGCGACGGCCAGGCCGCGCTCCTGGCGCAGCAGGCCCATCGCGACGGAGCTCTTCAGCCGCGCGACCTGGAGTTTCACTTCTTCCAGGCCGATGAACTGGTTGAGTTCCTGCTCGGCCTCGGCCAACAGAGCGGCCTTGCGCTCGTGCGCGCCGGGGTCGACGAAGTCGGCTTCGGTGGGCTCGGTGGCCGGATCCCACGGGTCGGTGCGGGCGTCGATGCGCGCGCCGGTGGTGGTGACGATGCCGTAGGTGGGGTCCGAGAGCGCGGCCTCGACCTCTGCGTTCTCCGGGTTGGCCGCGTAGAGGTCCTGCAGCACCTCGGCGGCCTCGTCGTCCTGGCCGTGTCCGCGCAGCGCGAGGCCCTTGGCCAGCGCGCCGTCGACCGCGGCCACCGGCACCGGGCCGGCGGTCTCCTCCAGGTGCGACAGGGCGGGGGCGAACATGCCCAAGCGGGCCAGCGCGGCGCCCAGCGCCATCCGGGAGGCATGCGCGAACGACGCGTCGATGCCTTCGGCGTTGACGACGGGGGTCAGCAGCCGGACCACGTCGGCCCAGCGCTGGGCGCGATAGTGGATGGCCGCCGAGACCCAGCGGGCGTCCGGCCAATCGGGCCGACGGCGCAGCACCTCGCCGACGACGGCGTCGGCGTCGGCGAGCCGGCCCTGTCCGGCCAGCGCGGCAGCATAGGCCAGCTGGAAATCGTCCGGAGTGGCGGCGACGAGTTTGAGGTACAGCCCGGTCTCGTAGTGGAAGGCCAGCGCGCGGGGGGCCAATTCAACCTTGCGAGACAGCACTGCGGAGGTCGCCGAGGTGCGCGACGCGGCCTCGAGCACCGCCGTGGAGGTGTCGCCGGCAGCGGCCAGTCCGACCCAGGCGTCGCACTGGTCGTACGCGACGCGGGTCAGCGCGGCGAAACCGGCTCGAGCGGCGGTCAAATCGGCCGGGCGGCGGCGGTCGTAGACCGTCAGGCCGAGCGCCCGGCAGCAGGTGGCGAACCTGCTCACAACGTCGGCGTCCACCGCCATCTGCCCGGGAGGCGACTTCACCTGCGTCGTTCCGAGCTCACTGCCGTTTGTCATGACTACCCGTGCGGGCGCGGCCACCCGCGTCCCACCAACCCTTTCAGTTCGTCAAATCTCAGTCAATGTCCGGAAGTTAGCATTGCATAAGCTAACTGTCGAGAGCTCCGGCGCGCCACCCGACGCGAGGGCGCCCGACATTGCCTGTTGGTCGCGCCGATCGCCGGAAAAGTTCCCCGAGGAATGTGTCGCAGCTAACTCCGGCGAGCCAACGAGCGGCGTTTCTCCCAGACCGGCCTCGGGGCTTTTGCCCGCCGGGAACCGAACACCTCCTGCGTCCGACTACTACGGGACGCAACTACTACACGCGGTAGGGGAAGGAGGCCGGCTTTGTCCGCCCCCATCTGGATGGCCTCACCGCCGGAGGTTCATTCGGCGATGCTCAGCGGCGGCCCCGGTCCGGCGTCGCTGCTGGCCGCCGCCGCCCAGTGGGCCGGCCTGAGCGCGGAATACAGCGCCGCCGCCGCCGAACTCGCAGCGATCCTCGCCGCGGTGTCGTCCGCCGCCTGGCAGGGCCCGAGTGCGGCCGGCTACCTCGCGGCGCATGTCCCCTATCTGGCCTGGCTGGAGCAGGCCTCGGCCGACAGCGCGGTCACCGCGGCGCAGCTGGAGACCTCCTCCGCCGCCTACACCGCAGCCCTGGCGACCATGCCGACGCTGGTCGAACTGGCCGCCAACCACACCGTCCACGGCGTGCTGCTGGCCACCAATTTTCTCGGCATCAACACGATTCCCATCGCGGTCAACGAAGCCGACTACGCCCGCATGTGGGTCCAGGCCGCCACCACCATGTCCACCTATCAAGCCGTGACGACAGCCTCCACAGCCGCGACGCCCTCGACGACTACGGCGCCGACCATTCTCAAGGCCGAGAACTCAAGCTCCCAGGATCTGTGGTCGCAAATCGAACAGTTCGCGCAGAACATCGGCGATTTCATCGCCGACCCGTACGGCCACTTCCTGAACTATTTCGAGAGCCTCGGCCTTGATCCCACGACCGCCGTCATTCTGGCGGGCATCGCGCTGCTGCTCTACGACGTGCTGTGGTATCCCTACTACGCGTCGTATTCGCTGCTGCTGCTGCCGTTCTTCGCTCCGGCGCTCAGCGCGCTGAGCGCCCTGGGCGCCCTGGGGCTGCTGATGAGGGCGCCGGCGCCGCAGATCCCCGCCGAGGCGCCCGGCCACGACGGCGGCCGAACCACCGCCGAACAGAATCCGCCGAGCGGGGTGCTTCTGAGCCCGCCGCCCACCGCGACCGCCGGCGCGTCCACCGCCGCGCCTGCGCCCAGCCCGTCGGCGGCCCCAGCCGCCTCGACCGCCGCCCCGGCCCCCACCCTGCTGTACGCCGTCCACACCTTCGACCCCCCGCGTGAATCCTTCGGGCCGACCACGCAGGCGCGCGGCGCAAACCCCCTGCCCGCCGAAATCGCCGCGGTGGCCGCGGCCAGCGCCGCGTCACGGGCCCAGCAGCGCGCACGCAGGCGAAGGCCCCAGCACGCCGATCTCAAAGGCCCTCGGTACGAGTACGCCGACCTCGACAGCGCCGAGGACACCCCAACTTCGGAGCCCGAAACGTCCTCGACATCGGCCGCCGCCAGCAGCCAGGGCGCCGTGCGCGCTGGGCGATCAGGGGCGCTGCCCCCAGCGCCCGCGGAGCGCCTCGACGCCGATTCGACCGGGTGGGCGCGAATGCCGGCGGCCAAGCAAGCCCCACTACTGCCGTCGAGCTGGACCGCCGCCCCGGAAACCACCGGGAACCCCGCCGGCCCGGCGGACGACCTAGCACCGTAAGACCCCGAAGGAAGGTTCGCGAATATGTCATTGAACGTCAAAGGCGAAGGCATCGGAGCCTCAGTCACCGGGCTCGACCCGGCGCGCTTCGGCGAGATCGACCGGGACGAACTTCGCGACCTCGTCTACGCCAACAAGCTGATCGTCCTCAAAGACGTCCACCCCACCCCGGAGCAATTCCTGCGGCTGGGGCGAGTCCTCGGCGAGGTGGTGACCTATTACGAGCCGATCTACCACCACAAGGACTTCCCAGAAATCTTCGTCTCGTCCACCGAACAGGGCCAGGGTGTTCCCAAGACCGGCGCTTTCTGGCACATCGACTATATGTTCATGCCGGAGCCGTTCGCGTTCACCATGGTGGTCCCGCTCACGGTCCCCGGCGCCGACCGCGGCACATACTTCATCGATCTGAACAGGGTCTGGGAATCATTGCCCGAGTCGCAGCGGGCGCTCGCCCGCGGCACGTTCGCCACCCATGACCCGAGGCGGCACATCAAGATCCGGCCCGACGACGTCTTCCGGCCGATCGGCGAGGTGTGGGACGAGATCACCCGGACCACCCCGCCCATCACGTGGCCGACGGTGATCCGGCACCCCAAGACCGGCCAGGAGATCCTCTACATCTGCGCATCCGGCACCAACAAGATCGAGGACGCCGAGGGCAATGCGCTGGATCCGGCCATTCTGGACGGCCTGATGGGGGCGACCGGCCAGCTCGACCCCGAGTTCAACTCGCCGTTCATCCACACCCAGCACTACGAGGTGGGCGACATCGTGGTGTGGGACAACCGGGTGTTGATGCACCGCGCCAAGCACGGCGCCTCCTCGGGAACCCTCACCACGCACCGGCTGACCATGCTGGACGGGCTCGAGACCCCCGGGTACCCCGCGTGAGCGCCGCCGCGCCCAGCCCCGTCGCACAGGCCCAGATCGACACAACCGACCTGGAGCCGATCAGCGACGACCTGCTGGAACGGGTCCTCGAGCCGTACACCCACAAGGGCTGCCGCTACCTGCTCGACGCTCAGTACCGGGCCACCGAGACATCGGTGTTCTCGGTGGGCCGGTTCACCATCTCCGACTCCGCCTACATCCGGTCCACCGGGCATTTCAACGCCGCCGAGCTGACGATCTGCTTCAACCAGATCGCCTACAGCGCCTTCGCGCCCGCGGTGGTCCGTGGCGAAATCCCCGAACTGCGGGGGTGGTCGATCGAGGACTACTTCAACTACCAGCTTCCCAGCATGCTCATCAAGAACTTCTCCGGGCGATTCAAACGGCCCATCAACGCGAGCCAGTTCTGGGCCCGGCTGCTGTGCAAGGACTTCGAGGTGGTCGCACGCACCTGGCGCTACCTGAAAGTCCCCTGCGAAATCGAATTCTGGGACCAGAGCGGCGGATTCGCGTGCGCCGAAGTCGAACTGGCCGCGCTCAACATTCCCTAGCCCATCCCCGTCCGAGAAGGAGCAACCGCCACCGATGGCACAGAGCTCAGCGGTGTGGCGGCGAATCGCCGCAGAAGCCGCCAACCACCCCGATGATGTCGCGTTGCGGCGCTGCGATCACTCCGGCACCGTGCGGTATGGCCAGTTGGACTCTCAAACCGGCCGGATCGCAGCGGATTTCGCGGCCGCCTCGATCGGCCGGAGAGACCGGGTGCTCATTGTCTCCGACAACGGGCCGCAGACCTACCTGGGCGTGCTGGCCTGCGCCCGCACCGGTGTGATCGCGGTGATGGCCGACGGAGCTCTGCCGCCGGCCACCATCGCGCGATTCGCCGAGATCACCACTCCGTCGGCGGTGGCGATCGCCCCCGGCGCCAGACTCCGCGCCGCGGATCTTCCAGACAGTCTGCGCGGACTGCCGCTGATCGATATCGGAATCGGCTCCGGGCCAGCCGATTCGGCTCGCGTCGCGGGAAGCGAGGATCTTCCCGACAGCGCAGCCGACGATCCACTGGCCATGATCTTCACCAGCGGCACAACCGGAGAGCCCAAGGCGGTCCTGCTCCCCAACCGGACCTTCTACGCCATCGCGGACATCCTGGCGGCCGAGCGGCTGAGCTGGGTCGATTGGGAGCCCGGGGAAACGACCTATTCCCCGCTGCCGGCCACCCACATCGGCGGACTCTGGTGGATTTTGAACTGTCTGATGCACGGCAGCGTCTGCGTCACCGGCGGTGAGGACACCACCTCGCTGCTGGAGATCCTCGAACGGCATCAGGTTGCCACCGCGTGCCTGGTGCCCACCCTGATCACCCGCCTGGTCGCCGAGCAGAAGGCCACCGGCGCGGACCTGCCGCAATCACTGCGGCTGCTCGGATACGGCGGCTCACGGGCAGTCGCCTCGGACATCGACCAGGTGGAAACCGCGGGTGTCCGCACGGCCCAGGTCTACGGCCTGAGCGAAACCGGTTGCACCGCACTGTGTCTGCCCACCGGAGATGGATCGATCGACCGAATCGCGGCGAGCGCCGTTGGCCGGCCCTATCCGGGCGTGCAGACACGGCTGGACTCGGCTGGGACACTCTGGGTCAACTCACCGGCGAACATGCTGGGATACTGGGACAATCCGGAAAAGACCGCCGAAGTGCTGGTCGACGGCTGGGTGAACACCGGAGACCTGCTCGAACAACACGACGATGGCTACTTCTACATCCGTGGCCGCGCGTCGGAGATGATCATCTCCGGTGGGGTCAACGTGGCGCCCGACGAGGTCGATCGGATCGCCGAGAGAGTTCCCGGGGTGCGTCAGGCCGCCTGCTTCGAGATTCCGGATCCGGAGTTCGGAGCGCTGATCGGGCTGGCGGTGGTTCCGACCGCCGAACTCGACGCCAAGCAGATCCGCCGACTCAAACAGGCCATCGCCGCGCGGTTCCGGCAGGAATCCGAGCCCATGGCGCGGCCGGCGCGGATCTGCGCCGTCACCGAGATTCCCCGCACGGCTTCGGGCAAGGTGATCCGGGCCGAGTTGGCCGCGGCGGCGGATGGGGCGCCGACGGGTGGCTAAGAATCAACGCGAGCGCATCATGGCCGCCCTCGCCGACGTGCTCTACGTCGACGAGACGGATTTCGCCGATGGCGACGACACCGACCTACGCGACCTCGGGCTGGACTCGGTGCGTTTCGTGCTGTTGATGAAACGTCTCGGCGTGGACCGCGAATCTGAGCTTCCGCGGCGGCTGGCCGACCATCTGACGGTGGCCGGCTGGGTCCGCGAACTGGAGCGCCGGTGACCCGTGTTGCGCTGAGCCGGTCCCAGCGAAATATCTACAACGGCGTGCTACAGGACGGCGATCCGCGGTTGTACCTGATCGGCCGCCGCTACCGTTTCCGCCCCGTCGGGGTTGCTGCCGTGCTCTCGGCGCTGAAAGCAACGATCCGCGCGAACCCGATCCACCTGTGCGTGCTGGAACCCAACGGCGACGACTATCCCGCGCTGCGGCGCAAACTCCGCGCGGAGGACCTCGTCGAGGTCTGCGCCGACGGCGCCGAGTGCGCCGCCGCCGCGGATCTGTGCGCGGCCTGGGAAACCGGCCTGGCCGGAGCGCCGCTGGTCCGCTATATCATCCGAACGAGCCGCGACGGCGCGGTGTGCGGCCTGGACGCCTATTGCCACCACATCCTGCTCGACGGCGGGGGCACCGGCGTCGTCGAAGAACACCTCGGTCGAGCGCTGGCCGGTGACACCGACTTCGCCTCCACCGCCGAGGGGTTCAGCGCGCTGCAGGAGGCGCACCGGCACGAGGCGGACCGTATCGACGAGGCGCTGGAGCGGCTGGCCGCGGTGACCGCGCGCGAGTTGGCGGCCGACGCGCGAGCCGACGTTGTTCCCGCCGGACAGACACCCGGCCATGCCTCGCGCGGGGTGCTGACCGAGGTGGCCACCGTCGACGGCGCCGATTATGAGGCGTTGCAGGCGCTGGCCGACGAGCGCGAAGTCCCATTGAACGTGCTGGTCGCTGCGGCGGCGGTGGCGGTCGACGCGGGTGCGCGGTCGGGCACCGACATCCTCGTGGTGCACGCCATCGACAACCGATTCGGCGAGGCGGCGCTGGACGTCGCCTCCTGCTTGGTCAACTCGATCGCCCAGAAGGTCCGGTTTGCGCCGTTCGACTCCGTCGGCGACGTGGTTTCGGGAATGGACCGCGGCTACGTCAAAGCGCTGCGGCGGCGATGGTTGCGCGAGGAGCGGTACCGCCGGATGTATCTGGCGATCAACCG